>CAZJMW010000095.1:0-4809 GCA_964547375.1 uncultured Dehalococcoidales bacterium
AAGGTGCGGCGGTGGATGGGGCAGGGGCCGAGTTTGTTGATGGAGGATATGTGCTCGGCAGTCCAGTAACCTTTATGTTTACATAATCCGTAGCCCGGGTACAATACATCCATTTCGTTCATCAGCCTGTCCCTGTAGACTTTAGCAACAATTGAGGCACAGGCAATCGAAAAGCACAAGCTATCCCCGTGGGTGATGCCCTTCTGGGGAATGGGGACATCCTGCAACTTCAAGTAATCAACCAGCAGCGTATCCGGTTGCGGATTGAGTTGTTCGATAGCCTGCTTCATGGCCAGTTTTGTGGCTTTAAGGATATCGATGACATCGATAATTTCGTTCGATACAATACCGAGGCCGCAGCAAACGGCTTCTTCCCTGATAAATGAATAAAGGTACTCACGCTTTTCGGCGGTCAACAGTTTGCTGTCCATCACCTGTT
This sequence comes from uncultured Dehalococcoidales bacterium, assembly GCA_964547375.1. Taxonomy (GTDB): domain Bacteria; phylum Chloroflexota; class Dehalococcoidia; order Dehalococcoidales; family UBA5627; genus UBA5627. The sequence continues at coordinate 440 of CAZJMW010000095.1, forward strand.
TTATCCAGTCTCCCTTAATTTTCCCCGGAAGTATCACAGCGGCTGCTACCACCGGCCCTGCCAGGCAGCCGCGTCCGGCTTCATCGATACCGGCAATGCGGCAGAAGCCCTGACGGGATAATCGTTTTTCTTCATCGAATGTAGGTTTGCAAACAGCTTTCAATAAAAATCCTTTCGGGAGATTGCAGCCCATCTATTATACATAGTTACAGAATTATTTGCTTGGGATAAATAACTAATTACATGAATCTGTATCGACGTGCATAATAGAAAACCTGATTAACATGCGGCTGCTCCAGCGCTCCAGGAGGCTGATAGTATCTAATGGATTATCTGTTCTTTCCTGCTCATCGGTATCCCAGTTTTCATAGCGTTTCAAAACAAGCCTGTCTTCCGCCGTGATATGTCTTTTGAGCAGGTCTTTTCTTCTGGAAACATAATTTCCGTATTTCAAAAAATACCAGCATTGTATTACGAAGAAGGTGGCTTTATACAAATCCTTCATTGCGTTGGCCGATTTTAGAAAGTCTTTATCATAAATCAGGGCATGCCGGCTGGTGTGATTGATATTTGAAAGTATTACCATGGTGTTGTTGCGGATATCCAGAGCTGATATCGGGCCGATAACATCATTGACATTTCCGTGTAAAATACGGCAGCCGTAGTGAAACGCCACCAGGTCGTATCTTGGCCATATCCTGATTTCCTCAAGCCCACCCAGGTAGCCGCAGGCATAATAGCTGTCGGGCATAGCGTTGACAATTTCCCGGTAAGAAATAATATCTTCCGGTGAAACTTTATCCAAAATGACGTTAACATCGACATCGCTTTGCGGGTTGGAATCGTCTCTTGCCCTGCTTCCCACCAGTGCCACCAGCAGCAGCCTTTCTCCGAAGCTGTTTTTCAGATTATCCAGAAGTAAATCAAGCCACTTATCCAGTTCAAAATTATTGGTCATTTCAATACACGATTCCTCTGTTTTGCCGCAACATTTTAGAGAATAGTCAAGTTAGCTCATCGAAGAGCTTGAGGCTTCGATAATGCCGCCCCCCAGCACCTCATCCCCGTTATAAAAGACGACCGATTGTCCGGGGGTAATCGCCCACTGGGGATATTCGAATTCGACTTCACAAAAGTCTTCTGCAAATTTTATTTTAACCGGTGATTCGGGGGCTTTATAACGGATTTTAGCTGATATTTGCTTGATATTAAGCGGGCTTTTTCCAGATATCCATGTCAGCTTGTCAGAACGCAGTTTCTTTAAAAAGAGTTGCTCCCTCTCACCCAGGACAATGGTGTTATTTTCAGGGTCGAGCCTGACAATATATTTTCTGCCGCTGGAAGATAATCCCAGGCCCTGCCTCTGTCCGATTGTATAATAAGCCAACCCGCCGTGCTTTCCGATTACTTCTCCGTCAATATCGAGGATATTTCCGCTTTCGGTATTTAAATTATCGCTGATAAACTTCTCATAACCGTTATGTGGTATAAAACAGATATCCTGGCTTTCACGCTCTATACCCATATCCAGCCCTAAACTACCGGCAATCTTTTTTACCTCTGCTTTGGATAAGCCTCCCAGGGGCATCATTAAATTTTCTAATTGCTGCTGCTTCAGCATGTAAAGAAAATAGGACTGGTCTTTTACATTATCGATTCCTTTTAACATTTTAAATCCATCGCCTGTTTCCAGAATACGCACATAGTGGCCGGTGGCTAATTTATTCGCCCCCAGTTCTTTTGCCTTATCCAGTAAGGCATTGAACTTTATATGATGATTACACAGGATGCAGGGGTTGGGGGTTTTTCCGAGCTCGTATTCATGACAGAAGGGCTTGATTACCTTTTCGTTGAATTCTTTTTTTAAATCTACTACAACGTGAGGAATCCCCAGTTTTGCGGCTACCCGTGCGGCAGTTTCCACAGCATTACTGCTATATTCGGAAACTGACATGGTGATACCGAAAACATTATAACCCCGGTCTTTTAATATCAGGGCGGCAACGGAGGAATCGACTCCGCCGCTCATGGCGACAGCTACAGTAGTCATTCGGGACTGTTTTCTCCCGCGCTTTCATTTGCGGCAGTTGATTCTGCACTCCCTTCCGCCGAAAAGGAATCAGGGGCTTCGATGTCTTCGCCGTTTCTTTGCTTTAACAGACTGCGTACCCTTTGCCAGATTTGGCGCGCAATATCCTCTTTGCTTTTTGAGGCATCGATTACCAGCCATCTGTCGGGTTCTTTGGCTGCCAGTTCAAGATAACCTTTGCGAATCCGGTTATGGAAGGTCAGGCTCTCTTTCTCGAAGCGGTCACGTTTTTGCCCGCGTTTGCGGGCTAGTCCCACACCGGGAAGGATATCCATTAGTATAGTCAGGTCGGGTTTTAAGCCTCCGGTAGCCAGGTTGTTTACTTTTTCTACCGTTTCCATATCAAGCTGCCGCCCGAAACCCTGGTATACAACCGTAGAATCGATAAAACGGTCGCAGATGACAACCTTCCCCTCTTTAAGCGCCGGGTTAATAATGGTTTCAACCAGGTGGCTGCGCGAGGCGTTGAATAATAATAGTTCGGAAAGAGGCGAAATAGAAGAAGTCTGCCACTTGAGGCACTTTGTTATATCTTCTCCCAGCGGAGTACCTCCCGGTTCCCTGGTCTGAATGGCCGGGATTTCATCGCGCATAAGCAATTTATAGAGCACATTGGATTGGAAGCTTTTACCGCTGCCTTCACAACCCTCGAAGGTAATAAATAAAGACATAATCAAGATTCCTTAAAGATACTTACTCTTCTGTTGGGTTCCCTGCCGGTGCTTTTGGAGGCCAGGTTGTTTCTCTCTGCCACAATATGCTGCAGGCGGCGGATATAGGCGCTTTGCGGGCTCAACTCGACGGCTTCATCGCTTTCTCTTGCCATATCGACTGCCTTTTCGGCTTCCTTTATAGCCGAACCGAGGGCATCTCCCCTGCCTTCGCTCTTGCTGATGATAGCGGCCGGATGAATGGTAGCCAGCATCTGCTTAAGCTGAACCGGTGTATGCTTTCGCAGTACATAAACCGGCAGATTTGCCGCTTCCGCATCGCGTATTTTCTGCGGTTTATTGCGGTAGTAGGTCTTGGAAGTAATCATCATATCCGCCTCGTTCATATTATCGACTACGTTCAATGATATGTGCAGGTCTTTGGCGGCCTGCTCCAGCCGGATACGGTTAATGCCGAAGGGATAGAGCTTCGGTGAAGGCTGTCTTTTAACCGGAATTCCTTCTTTTTCTTTCGGCTGTTTTTCCTTTGTAATAACGGGCTCTTCCTTTTTGATAACGACATCGCCGTTTTCATCCAGGGAGCGAATTTCCATAGCTACCGGAAGCCCGCGCAAAAGGGCATCAATTGAAGCGCCGACATCCGGGTGTACGGCAACCCGGTATCTGTCCTGTATCTCTACCACAATATTAAAAGTCGGGGGAGATTTGCGCTCCAGGATGGTCTTCTGGGTGCCGCGCCTTTTAGCCTCGTCATCTCCCAGGGTTACGGCCTGTATACCGCCTACCAAATCTGATAGGGTCGGGTTCAACATCAGGTTTTCCAGCGTATTGCCGTGTGCCGTGCCGATAAGCTGTACACCGCGCTCGGCAATCGTCCTGGCCGCCTGTGCTTCGAGCTCCGTTCCGATTTCATCTATGATTATTACTTCCGGCATATGATTTTCCACCGCTTCTATCATAACGGCGTGCTGCATGGTGGGGGTGATTACCTGCATGCGTCTCGAACGCCCAATGGCGGGGTGGGGAATATCTCCATCCCCGGCGATTTCGTTGGAAGTATCGACTATAACCACGCGTTTTTTGATATCTGTTGAAAGCACACGTGCCGCTTCGCGCAGCATAGTGGTCTTGCCGATGCCGGGTCGTCCTAAAAGCAGAACGCTTTCACCCGATTGCACCAGGTCTTCAATTATTTTAATAGTACCGTAAACGGCGCGGCCGGCACGGCAGCTGAGTCCCACGATTTTACCCTTGCGGTTGCGGATGGCTGAAATGCGGTGCAGTGTGCGCTCGATGCCGGCGCGGTTATCGTCTCCGAAGCTGCCGATTCGCGAAGTAATATAATCGATATCATCCTGGGATACTTCCTGCGTGCTGAGGCAGACATCATGATTGGGGAAACGAGCTTCCGGGCAACGCCCGAGGTCCAGTACGATTTCAAGCAGGGTGTTTACGTCTTCCTGCTGTTGCAACGGCTGACGGATATGCGGCGGCAGAATCTCAAGAAGAGCATTAAGTTCTTCATCAGTTACCTTGGGCAAGTCTTACCTCCCGTAATTCTACCATCCTCTCGAAGCCAAAAGCTGGTCTTCGGGTATTTGCTTGATTTC
>CAZJMW010000096.1:0-4798 GCA_964547375.1 uncultured Dehalococcoidales bacterium
CCTGCCTGTTCCCTGCGAATAAGTCTTCTTTTTCAAAGTTCCCCTCACACACTATTAACCGATTTATTTTTTGGCAGCCACCTGTGCTGCATGGGGATGAGTCTCCCCGCTATAGACCTTTAATTTCTTTATCATGCCGGCACCAAGACGGTTTCGGGGTAGCATCCCCTTTACGGCATGCTCGATTACAAATTCCGGTTTGGTTCTCAACATATCGTCCAGGGAAATAGTTTTAAAACCACCGGGATAACCGGAGTGGCGATAGTAGAACTTGCCGGTCCCCTTGTTACCGCTGGTGCGGATTTTCCCTGCGTTGATGATAACCACATAATCACCGGTATCTATATTACGGGTGAACATCGCTTTGTTCTTACCCATAAGTAAACGGGCAACCTCCGTAGCCAGGCGACCCAGCACCTGGTCCGTAGCATCGATAACATGCCATTCCCGTTTAATATCCGAAGCTTTTGCACTATATGTTTTCACTATTTTCTTCCCCTAAGGATTTATTATAATTAACTTTAATAAGGCACAACCCTTTCGCAGGAGCGGCAGGACCGGCCAAACCAAGTTTTCTCGCTAACATTATACTATGAAACTCTTCCACAGTCATCTTCCCCTGCCCCACCCTGACAAGAGCCCCGATGGTGTTACGCACCTGGTGCGGCAGAAAGGAGTTGGCTTCTATATTAAAGATTACCATTTCCCCATTCCGCTCGAAACAGGCTTTGTGAACACGCCGTACGGTTCTTTTTATTTCCACTCCCAGGTCACTGGCAAAAGAAGCGAAATCATGTTCACCGACAAGTTGCCCTGCCGCCATGTTCATCGCCTCGATATACAGTTCCCCGTTTACGCGAAAAGAATAATCCTCCCAAAGCGGAGACCTGACCCGGCTATTCAATATGTAATACTTATATTCCCGGCTTACAGCCTTACTTCTGATGTTGAATGAATCTTCAACCCTGTAAACCGCCTTAACTGCTATATCAACCGGCAGATAATGGTTCAAACCGCTTACAAACCTATCGAGTGTCACCACCGATTTAGTCTTAAAGCTGACCACCTGCCCGCTGGCATGTACACCGGAATCGGTTCTGCTGGCCGATGCTACCCTGAGTTTTTCCCCGGTTAAGCGGTACAACGCCCGTTCCAGTTCACCCTGTATAGTCGGAAGTTTGGCCTGCAACTGGAACCCGCAGTAATTGCTTCCCTTATATTCGACAACCAGAACCAGCCTTCTGATTGCTTCATCCGCCGGAGAGAAATTCTCCCCCATTATTTATAACCCTTATTCTAATTTTAAAAAATACTACTTGGCTTTCTCAACCAGTTCCAGTTGAACCATGCTTGCGCCGTCGCCCTGGCGCGGTCCCAGTTTGGTAATACGGGTATAACCACCCGGACGCTCCTTAAAACGCGGAGCAATATCGGAAAACACCTTTTCCACTACCTTTTCACTGTAGACAAAGGTTAACATCTGACGCCTGGCAGCCAGGTCGTTGCGTTTTCCAAGAGTTATCGTTTTCTCAGCCAGACCCTGGATTTCCTTGGCCTTGGCTTCGGTGGTCACGATTTTTTCATAATCCAGCAAATCGGTCACCAGGTTGCGAAACATTGCCATCCTGTGTGACGAATCCCTATCGAACTTTCTTCCAGCTACTTTATGCCTCATTTTTGCCTCTTCCTGATTGCTACCTATTCGGCAGATTCTTTCTTTTTATTCTTTTTGGGTGCCGCGACCTCTTCTTCTTCATCTTCTCCCGCTCCATCCATGGTGAAGGAGAAATTGAGTCCGAGCCCCTTGAGACGTTCCTGCACTTCCTGGCGCGACTTCTGCCCGAAATTGCGTAATCCCAAAAGTTCCTTCTCACCGGTGCTGACCAGTTCACCGACAGTGCTGATACCGCTGCGGCGCAGACAATTCATCGCCCTGACGGAAAGGTCGAGTTGCTCTACCGGCATATTGAATAAATCCTGAGGAATTGATGCCCTTAAAGCCTTCTTTTCCTCGGCAATTTGCGAAACCTTGGAATATTCCACAAACGGCGTTATCTGCTCAACCAGGATGGATGCCGAATTGCTCATGGCCTCCGAGGGAGCAATAGTGCCGTCCGTCCATATTTCCAGAACCAGACGCTCGCGGCTGGAGGTCTCCCCGACATGCATCGGTTGTATGCTAAAATTGACCTTGCGTACCGGTGTAAAGATGGCATCTATGGGAATAGTGCCCACCGATAAATTATCAGTCGATTCCGCAGCTTTAAAACCCATGCCGATTTCTACATCGAAATCGACATAAAAGCGGGCTTCCGGTGAATCTACGGTTGCCAGGTATAAATCGGGGTTTACAATCTCAAAATCCATTGAAGGATTGATATCGCTGGCATAGATCGGGCCTTCTTTCTGCTTTTCCAGTGACAACCTGGCAGGCCTGTCCGAAAGCGCTTTTAAACGCAATGACTTGACATTCAGTATGAATTCCAGCACATCCTCTTTAACATACGGGATGGAAGTAAACTCATGCTGAACTCCCTCTATTCTTATTTTGGTAACGGCAGCTCCCGGGAGAAATCCCAGAAGCACACGGCGCAGGGCATTGCCCAATGTAGTCCCGAACCCCTTTTCCAGCGGTTCGACTATAAAACGCCCGTATTTATCGTCACCTTCAACACATTCTATATTAGATACAGCTAAACCAAACAAACGCCACCTCCTTGCCAGCCCGCCTATCTTGAGTAGTACTCAACTACAGACGCTATATTATATTTCGCCTCGATATCATCGGGCGTCGGCAAAGATAATACCTTACCAACGATTTTTTCCTTGTCCAGGTTCAGCCAGCCGGGAACTATTTTGCTGCTGAGAGATTTTGACATTATCTGGTAATATTCGCTCTTGACACTCTTGCCGTGCCAGCTGATGACGTCCCCTTCTTTTACAAAGCAGGACGGGATATCGGTCTTTTTACCGTTTAAGTCGAAGTGACCGTGCTGTACCAGTTGACGAGCCTGAGCCCTGGAATCAGCGAACCCGAGACGATAGACTACATTGTCAAGACGCCTCTCAAGTAAAACCAGCAGGTTTTCGCCGGTGATACCGGTTTTTCTCTCAGCCTCTGCGAATATCTTCCTGAACTGTCTTTCTAAAATTCCATAACTGTAACGAACTTTCTGTTTCTCACGCAGCTGTTCACCGCGGTCAGAAAGACGGCGGCGGCGACCAAGCTGAGGTCCGGGAGCTTTAGGACGTTTGTCCAAAGTGCATTTAGTTATACACCTGCTGCCCTTTAACATTAATTTCTCACCGCTGCGCCTGCACAGACGGCAAACTGCTTCTGTATATCTAGCCATTCTTTAGACTCTCCTCCTTTTGGGCGCACGGCAACCGTTATGAGGAATTGGGGTTATGTCCCTGATACTGGTGACATATAATCCCGCCGCCTGTAATGCACGCACAGCCGCTTCACGACCACTGCCCGGGCCTTTAACGTATACATCCACCTGCCTCAAACCATGCTCCATGGCTTTATGGGCTGCATTGGTAGCTGCCATCTGCGCTGCAAACGGAGTGCCTTTGCGGGAACCCTTAAAACCGGCTGCTCCGGCGCTGGCCTGCGAAATAACGTTACCCGCAGGGTCGGTTAAGGATATTATCGTATTGTTAAAAGTTGCCTGTACATAAGCCCTTCCACTCGGAATAGACTTTCGGTCTTTTTTACTTACTTTTGCTTTTACTTTCTTATTAGGTGCCATTTATTTTGTTTCTCCCTTAATACTACGTCTTAGCCATGCCGCGCTTCTGACCTCTGCCGGCAACCGTTTTCTTTACGCCTTTCTGTGTGCGGGCATTGGTGCGTGTTCTCTGTCCATGCACCGGAAGATTACGACGGTGTCTTAAGCCGCGGTAGCTGCCGATATCTATAAGGCGTTTAACATTTAAGGTGACCTCTTTTCTGAGTTCTCCTTCAGTTCTATACTCACGGTCGATGATTTCACGAAGACGGTTATTTTCCGCCTCCGTCAGGTCATCTGTTTTTGTGGTCGGATCGATTCCGGCCTTCTCAAGTATCTTCACGCTGTAGGTCGGACCTATACCGTGGATATACTGCAATGCATATTTAATCTGCTTATTTTTAGGGATATCAACCCCGGCTATACGTGCCATTCATTCCTCCTTATAGACACCCGTCTAACCCTGACGCTGCTTGTGCTTGGGATTTGTGCAGATATTTCTGACCACGCCGTGTCTTTTAACTATCTTGCACTTTTCACACCTTGTTTTAACCGATGCTCTAACTTTCATAATAACCTCTTACTCACATTATACGGATAAATCCGCCTATTTCAAACGGTAAGTTATCCTCCCTCGATTTAAATCATAGGGTGATAACTCGATAAGTACTTTATCCCCGGGCAATATTCTAATATAGTGTACCCTTATTTTACCAGAAATATGGGCTAAAACTCTATGCCCGTTTGCCAGCTCTACATTGAACGTAGCATTCGGTAGAGCCTCAACTACCACACCCTCAACCTCTATAGCCTCTTTTTTACCCATAATTTCCAGCCTTATAAGACGGTGAGTATCTCGGGCTCACCATCCGTAATCGCAATAGTATGTTCGAAATGAGCCGATAGACTGCCGTCGGCGGTATATACCACCCAACCGTCCTTACCGGGTTTTGTTCGCCAGTCCCCGATATTAACCATCGGTTCGATGGCTAGCGTCATTCCTTTTTTTAATTCTATACCGCTTCCCCTGGTGCCGAAATTGGGAATCAGCGGGTCTTCGTGCA
>CAZJMW010000097.1:0-4718 GCA_964547375.1 uncultured Dehalococcoidales bacterium
CATGCAACAGCTATTGGTGGAAGTACGGCAGCAACTGACCTAAACACAGCAGCAACCAACACTGGAATAGCTGCTAGGTTAAGAGATATTGGAACGTGGGTTTCTGGTGCTGCTGTTCGGGTTGCTCAAGCTTTGGCTACCGCTGCGGCTACCGCTGCACAGATAGCTTATAGTGTTGCGGCCGGAGTTGCAACAGGGGCACAGTGGTTACTTAACGCTGCATTGTCAGCTAATCCTATTGGGATTGTGGTATTGGCTATCGCTGCCCTCATAGGTGCTTTAATCTGGCTTTATCAGAATAATGAATGGGTAAGGAATGGTATTAATTGGCTCTGGCAGACATTACAAGGCCTGGGTGCTTATATTATGGGTGGTTTAACAGCTATCTGGAATTTCTTCAATAACCTTCTTAAAGACCCGATCGGTACTTTACAGCAGGTTTTATTGGCATTCATGAACTTCCACGTCATGGTTGGACAATACTTATTGGCTGCTGGACAGAATGCTCTGAATACTATTACGGCTTGGTTTGGACAGATACCTGGTGTGATATGGAATTTCTTGTTACAGGCTTTGGTGAATGCTTATAATTTCCATGCCGAAATAATACAAACGGCCCGTGACGCTGGTTCTGGTGTTCTTAACAGTATTGTTGAGTTTATAAGTAATTTACCTGATGCGGTATGGGATTGGTTTATTAAAACATTGGATCGAATATCGAAGTTTGCAGTAGAAGCCTTTAACCGTGCTAAAAAAACAGGGGAAAATATCTTTAATGGTATTATTGATTTTGTGAAAAGCATACCAGGCCAGATGTACACTTATGGTCAGAATATCCTACAATCATTGATTGACGGTCTAATGGATAAGATGGGGCCTTTCAAGGATATTCTTAATTATATTAAAGACCACTGGCCGGCAAGCCCACCTAAGACCGGCCCACTCTCTGAAATCAAACCGGAGAACATGGCTAGTTGGATGGGGAGTATTATGGATGCTGGTATGGATGCAGCTGCTGATTTTAACTTGAATAATGTTATTAACCCCGTTCCTAGTTTATCCGGGGTTAATATGCCCTCTGGTAATAGTTCAACGAGTAATCAGATCCAGATTAATGTGTCATTGGAAGGGGCGAATATTAACAGTGAATTAGACGCTAAGAAAGTCGGGGAGACTGTTGGGGTGGCGGCTGGTGATAGTTTGGCTTCTAGGCTTAAACAGCAGGCGACTAACCGTGGTTTCAGTACGATAAATAATAGGAGATAAGGTGTATGGCTTGGTATGATGTTGATATTGGTGGTATAACTCCAGTATGGGTACTTCAGGAGGCTGAAATTAATCCGGAAGCCCATACGATTAAGTTACGGTGTGCTGCTATTCAGGAGTTTCTCGGTGCTGATCCTCAGACAGAGATTGATAATCTTAATGCTCTGGCTTCGCTTGGGGAAATTAAGAATGAAGGTCTTGTTAATCTTGGTACTAAGCTTTTCACTAGTAATTATATCACAGTCGTGATTAATAATCGGACTTATACGAAATGTGCCTTACATCCCATCGTTACTGTGATTGATGAGTATTATGCCGGCCCGGATTTAGGAAGCGTCCTGGAATATGAGGTTAATATTGAATATGAGGCGGATGGGCTTGGTGGTTCTGCTGTGTATATTGCCCCCAAATACCCAACAGAGTACCCTGAGTTGGATTATCATTTCTATTATGATTACCGTACTGGTGAAACATGGGACCAGCCAACTACTGGTTTGAATTATGGTACAGAGGGTGGTATATGGACCTTCACCCTCACGGATAAGCAGATTAAAAGGGTTGAGTGTTATGGAAGTGGTGACCTTGATATTTTGGGGACTGGTAGGAAGCCCTATATCGAATGTAATCGGTCTGATCAGATGATTTGGAGTTTCTACGAGGCACAGGATGGGGTTAAGCTTAAGCAGTTGCAGAAGTTTATCTGGGACTTGGATACCTCTTTTATTGTTGATGAGGATGCAGACACCGGGGCGACCACGATAATACCACTAGCACCTGTTAATGGTGGTATATTGGATAATACTGTACTTACACTTGATACTGGTACTGGCCCTGCTACTATAACCGTGGATGGTGATCATGCACATTTATCTGATAGTTTAACCGTTGATGCAATTAGTGATGATATTATAGCTGGTGCTGTGTATGTGATTGACCGGCACGTGGTTGTTTTAAGCACTAATCAGAAGGTCCCGGATGAAACACACATACCAATCAATATCACGGCGAATGCGGATAGTGGAGGGACAGAAATCAGTATTACTCCGTTAAATAAGGATGTGTCGGATGGTCATATCTTCTATAAGGTGTCAGGTACGGGGCCGTCCCAGATTGTGGTGGATGGTTATCATACAGCAGGGGATGGTAGTATAACGGTTGATCCTCTCTCTGAGAATCTGGTTGCTGGTGCGGTGTATAAGATGACTGTGAATTTGGGTTGTTATCTTGAATGGATTCGATTGGTTTATGAATAAAAACAATTTTATTAAAACTATTTTTTTTGGAGGTTTATTTTATGGCAAGTACAACGAATTGGTTTACATATGGTCTTTATCACTTAATGAATGGTGATGTGGACATGGATACAGACACGGTAAAGGTTATGCTATGTACATCTGATTTCACCCCATCTAAGAATGGGATGGAGTACAGGGATGAAGTAACTAACGAAGTATCGGCAACAGGATACACTGCGGGTGGTTTGACGGTTACAACCCCCACTTTATCAGTTTTAAGTAATGTGGTGTCTTTTGATTGTGATGATCCGGAATGGACTATCACGGGGACTTTAACCTGCCGTTACCTCGTATTCTATGTGGATACGGGCGACCCGGAAACTGATGTCCTCTTAGGGTATGTTGATCTTGGTGAGAATGTGCCTACGACTGATAATATTTTCCGGCCTGTCTTGAATGAAGCCGGTCTTTTTAAGATAACTAACAGCTAAGAGAAGAGATAAAGGGGTAGTTTATGGCTTTTCCTGATGACTGGAACTATTATAAGGAATACGAACAGCCCGGTACTGCTGACGGTGAACAGACTGATTACCAGGTCAATATCACCGTAACCCACGTTACGGATAAGATGTTGGGTGATTTTGGGGATGTACGGTTCACACTAACAGATAATACAGAGTTAGATTATCATCTCCTTAGTTATACTGCTAGTACATCAGCGGTTTTCGTGGTTAAGATACCCACATTACCCACAGGTGGGGTTACATTGCGTGTGTGGTATGGTAATCCTGATGCTACGACTACCAGCGACCCGGAAAGTGTTTATGATTTCTATGATGATTTCAATGATGGGAGCTTAGATTTATCAAAATGGACTTGGATTAGAGAATCTATTGGAAATTGGGACGAGGGAGTAACTGAGGCTGGAAAACTTAATATTAAAACGCAAAATACTGAAATATATGGTACAGCGAATAATGCTGCAGTTTTAAGGACAAATCAGCAATTTACAGATAATTTTATTGCTGAATGTACACTTAAATTAACTCCAACGGCAAATTTCCAGCGTGGAATGTTAATAATTTATACAAATGATAATAAACACATCGGAATAGGGCGTATATATAATTCTTATCAGGGAGGACGAAAATTAATCGTTCAAAATGAAATTGATGGAACAACTAGTGAATATTACACAAATGGGGATGTAAACGAGCTTAAAGTTAAGATATCGAAATTAGGAACGGATTATTTATGTTATTATGATATTGGTGCTAATTGGGTTCTATTTCAAACACGTACAAACAATTCAATAACAAATCCTTATATTTCTTTAATTTCTCAAAGTTATAGTGGGGGTGGGGGAGGGTTAAATGTATTCTATGATGATGTAAAAGTCTATAAAACAACCGCTAACCCTCCCGCCACTGGTAGTTTCGGCTCCGAAATAAACCCATTACATATCGGTAACGCCGTGGCAAGTGGATTACCGTTGGACATGTATTTTGTTCCAACCGGTGAGGCTGTAGCCACGGGTTTACCGGTTAATATTACCAACTGGGAACTCTTAAATATTGGAAACGCAACCGCATCAGGTCTTGAAATAGAAAAATGGTTCGCTTACACACCCTCCTTTTTTATTGAGAATGAAGATGGGATTATATTAACTGAATTGAGCTTTGAATCCCTCCATCCTGGTAAAAAATCTGTAGTGAAGAAATTAACCGCTGTGAATAACTTAGAAAGTGAAATGGTGATGACCCTTACACCTGCTGAGTCATTAAACCAGATAGGTGATAGTTTAGACACGTATCTTTCACAGTATCACAGTATTGATAATATAAACTATTCTAACAGTCCTTTAACCCTAGCCATACCAGCCCTGGGGGAATTAGACTTTTACACGTACTGGCAACCACCAAGCACGGGTAAGATCGGGTGGAAACAATGGCTCTATGACTTAGACCTGGAAGGTGTACCATCCCTGGAGGGGTGGGGATATGTATCCTGGTTCCAGGTTACAGGAACAGGGGTAGCCATTGAAGACCCTTATACCCTTGATGAACTGATTAAAATTGATTATGTTCATGGATTAATGGAATACGATTTTAAGGATATAAGATTTGCATTAGAAGACCACACCGTCTTAGGTTATGATCTGATTAGTAAAGTAGATGGTGATCACGCCTATTTTGTTGTTCAATTGCCAGAAATACC
>CAZJMW010000098.1:0-4542 GCA_964547375.1 uncultured Dehalococcoidales bacterium
TACTGCTATGCATAAACCTTCTGGCATAAGACAGCCGCCTGTAATACCCTGGATGGTCATATAATAAAAACTCCACCCACAGCGGCGGATTGACCTCCGCCAGGTTCTGCCGCATCAGCTTCGTGAGCATGGAAATAAAAGCCGACGGATTACCCGTCAGCCGGATGGCAAAATCATCGGCCGCCGTCTCGAAACTGCGCATTACCGCATTGGAAAGCGGAGAAAATATCATGTTAACCAACGCAAACACCAGGAACATTAACGGCAGCATGGCGATATCGCCGATACCGCTAAAACCCAGCGGCTCTGCCAGCGTAGCGCAAACTATAGCGGTTATCCACAGGCAGGCAAACAGAATCAAAGCCTGGAACAGGAATACACCTGCGCCGTCACGATTTTTCAGATGCCCCAGTTCATGGGCGATTACGGCCTCAATTTCTTCAGGTGTATAATCGGCAAGCAACGTATCGCTCAGCAGGATGCGTTTATACCGGCCGATGCCGGCCAGGGCAGCGTTGGCGGTGGTCTGCTTTCCGCCAAACCGGATAGTGTAGATTCCCTTTATCGAAACACCGGCTTTTTGGACAAGAGAGAAAAATCGCTGCTTTAAATCCTCGTTTTCAAGCGGTTCGGTTTTATAAAAGATGGGAACTATGACACCCGCTAAAAGCAGGTTCAGTATTAGACTGATAACCAGCAAAAAGCACCATAAAACAACCCACCACAAAGCGGGCAGAAAAGAAATCACCCAGAAAGCAGCAGCCACAACCGCAATAAAAAGGATTGCCATCAACAAACCTGATTGAATGTAAGCCGCCAGCCAGCCCCCGAAACTGCGAACGGACAAACCGTAACGCCGTGCAAGAATAAACCCCTTATAAAAATCGAACGGAGTTGTCAATACCCAGTAGACAGCAACCAGCATAACAGCATAGACAATAGCCGTTGTAACTTGCGGCAAATCCAAATAACTTACTATCTTTGACGAAAATCCGCTAAATATAAGCCAGGTTAAGAAAGCAGCAATCAAAAGCGCTTTAAAAAAAGATAAGCGACGGCTGATACGGGCAAAGCGGTTGGCCTTCAACTGCCTGCTTGCCGCTATGACAGGCCTTGACAGTTTTTGGGGCATACTGGAACTTTCCAATTATCAACTCGTTTTTAGAATCAATCTGGTGCGGTGAATCGACCGGGGAGGCTCGAAACCGAGCGCTTTGATAACCTGCTCCGGCCTGCCCGAACCGCGATTATCGCACACTAAACGCATGCCGATTACAGCCGTATTTTCACTGCAGCTTTCAAGCCACAGGTCTTCGATTAAAGGCCGCAGGTCATATGATTTGATTCCGGTATCGCGCTCATGCTGCCAGGGAAGCTGCTCTTTTTCAAGCAGGGATGTCAATGCCTGTCTAAGGCTATCCTCCCCTTCTTTTAGGGCTATCCGGACAGAGTATTCGGCCGCGTTAACCTGGGCCTGCAAAGCGGGTAGTCCGGTATCTACCTGATATGTATTCAGAATTTCCAGTCCGGCAGGCATCTGCCTGTTAACCGCAGCGGTAAAATTATGCGGTGATACCGTGTCGCAAAGATAAACATCCATCAACTCGGCATCACCGGTAACCCCGGTAGCCAGCGGCGCTGCCAGCGAGATGCGCGGGTGGGGATTGAACCCTTCAGAGTAAGCTATTCCGATGCCGGCGCGCCGGAAAGCGCGCACCCACACCCTGATGATATCAAGGTGTGATATGTATTTAACCTCCGGCCCTCTCTTAAACCTTATCCTGAGCCGGTTCATCTTCCTTCTTCTTTTCCCGGGTTACCATTATTTCTTCGATTTTGTGCCCTTTCATGCGGGTTATCACAATCTTGAGGTCGTTATATTTGATCTGTCTTCCCTGCTTGGGGATGCGCCCCAGCAGTTGTAAAATAAATCCGGCCACCGTCTCGTATTCACCCTCCGGCAAATTCAGCCCCATCTCCTCGTTTACTTCTTCGATACGCATGGTGCCGTCGATTTGGAATGTATTTTCATCTATCGATTCGAATTCCTTTTCAGCCGCCGCAAGTTCATCTCCCACCGGGCCGACGATTTCTTCCATCAAGCGGCTCAGAGAAACGATGCCGGCCGTACCGCCGTATTCATCCACTATAATGCTCATGCGGTAATTCCTGTCACGCATCTCGGCAAACAGCTCGTCTATCGGTTTCGATTCGGGAACGAAGTAAGCCGGACGAATCAGGTCGTCTATCACGCTTTCGGGGGTAATGATACCCTTCGCCTGCGCCATCAGAATATCCTTGATAGAGAGGATTCCCACGATGTTATCCATGTTTTCAACATATACCGGGAAACGCGACATCGGGTTCTCGGCGTATATAGCTAAAAACTCAATTATCGTACTGCCTTTTTCGACTCCGATTACCTCCAGCCTGGGAACCAGCACTTCGCTGACAGGGTTATCACCGAATTCGAAAACGGCGTGCAGCAGGTCCGCTTCGCCTTCCTCTACCGTCCCCTCCTGGTGCCCTACAGTTATCATGGTGCGGATTTCATCCGTACTTACCAAAGACGAAGACACCGATTTCGCCCCGAATAAACGGGATAAAGCGGATGCTATCCAGCTCAGTACAAAAACTACCGGATAAAAAATCCAGCTCAGCCATTCTATCGGGCGCACAAATAATGTGGAAATACGTTCGGGATGCTGCTTGGCAAAGGTCTTGGGGGTTGTTTCTGCAAAAATCAGCAGCAGAATTGTCATCGCAATGGTAGAGATGATAACACCCCTTTCATCCCCCCATAACGATATCGCCAGCGTTGTAGCAATCGCTGTTGCTGCAACATTAACCAGGTTATTTCCTAAAAGGATGGTCGACAGAAACCTTTCCGGTTTCTCCAGCAACCTGGCTACCTTTTTCGCTCCGCTGACATTGGTTTCTACCATATGCTGCAGGCGGAATCTCTCCAGAGATGTAAATGCGGTTTCCGAACTTGAAAAAAAAGCGGATAAAATAAAACAAATAACGAGAAGCACTATATACCATGCTTCGACAGACATTTTTCCCTCACCTTATTTGAAATTCATACGTAAACAACATATTCGGTTTTTAATGTTACTTTCTCAACGTACAACATAACAATAATAACATCGACAGGTAGGAGTGTCAAAAATACCGGCTCTGAAACATCGGGCTGTTATGCTATAATTGACTGTTATGAAAATACTCGGAATCGAATCCTCCTGCGATGAAACAGCCGCCGCCATTGTTGAAGACGGAACCATTGTGCTTTCGAATGAAATAGCCTCGCAGGTGGAAATCCATGCCCGCTACGGGGGAGTAGTTCCCGAGGTAGCATCCAGGCAGCATATACTATCAGTTATTCCCGTCGTTCGGAAAGCGATGGAGGATGCGAAAACCGGCTGGGATGATATAGACGGGATTGTGGTTACTGTCGGACCCGGGCTGGCAGGCTCACTGCTTGTAGGCGCCAGCGTTGCCAAGGCCCTGGCGGCTGTCAAGGGTTTGCCGCTGGTAGGAGTTAATCACCTGGAATCCCATATGTATGCCAACTGGCTGGGAGAAACAGAGCCGGTATTCCCGCTGTTGTGCCTGATTGTTTCCGGAGGGCACAGCGACCTGGTTCTTATGAGAGGGCACGGTGATTATACCATGTTGGGCAGAACCCGCGACGATGCCGCAGGGGAAGCCTTCGACAAGGCTGCCCGCATAATGGGGCTGGGGTATCCCGGAGGGCCTGCTATAGATAAAGCGGCCGAAAACGGGAACCCCTGTATAGAGCTTCCCCATTCATGGATAAAGGGAACGAACGATTTCAGTTTCAGCGGCATAAAAACCTACCTTCAAAAGTTAAGCGAGGAAGGAAAAATCGATAAAGATAATATCGCCGACCTGGCAGCCAGTTTTCAAACAGCTGTAGTCGATGTGCTGGTAGGAAAAACCATCGAAGCAGCCCTGCAAAACGACGCCCGGCAAATAATGCTTTCGGGCGGAGTGGCTTCAAACCGCATGCTGCGCAGGCGCATGGTCGAGAAATCGCATGTTCCGGTACTCATTCCGAAACCGGTATTTTGCACCGATAATGCCGCTATGGTCGCTTCCTGCGGTTATTTCCGCCTAAAGGCAGGCAAAATAAGCCCGCTCGATGTCGATGTAGTGCCCGGACTTAAATTGGTATGACCGTTATTTCGATTCCGGCAACTTGTTACAGCAAGTAAAACAGATTTTGTGAGATTTTGAGACTCTGATACTAATAATAACATTAAAAATGCCGTTTATTTCCGTAGTGTTCCGTATGTAAAAAATTTCCTGCCGTCTACCAGTTGCAGAAAATATTTATTTGTTTTATTATATGTAAGTTAGCAGTCTCCCTTTGAGATTGCTAATAATATGAAGAACGTTGTTATTTTAATAAAATCAATTCGAAAAAAGGAGGATATGAATGGCAATTAAATTACAACCGTTAGCTGACCGTGTGGTCGTCAAACCGATCGAGAGGGAGGAGATGACCAAGGGAGGAAT
>CAZJMW010000099.1:0-4480 GCA_964547375.1 uncultured Dehalococcoidales bacterium
ACATGCAGATGAACAAAGTCCATTTCGCTATCCTAATCGAGAACGCGGGATAGAAACCACGATTCGCCCATTTTATAAAGCTCATATGTACAGGTGGCGGAGTTAGTTGCATCGACCTGCACAAAAAAACGCAGGGTATTTCCCGCCCACCAGTCGGACGGTTCACGCCACCAGTTAATCACCTCATTTACGCGGTAGAGGCGCTTCCTCCAGATAAAAGCGGTGATGGAGGTGTCTTCATCGAGCTGTTTTTGATGCACTTTTACCGGTTCTCCGATAAGTTTTGCCATATCTCCTCCCCGGGAATATAATTATAGTAGAACATTAGTTCTAAATCAAGTAGTTTCGCTGACAATTTGCATTGATATCGTATAATTAAATGAAAGGATGATTGAAATGAGTGAGCATGCCGCGATATATATCGGGACATCAGGCTGGTCTTATCCGGCCGGCGATGGCACATGGAAAGGGTATTTCTATCCGCCCGGCAGGATAAACGAACTGGAATATTACAGCCGTTTTTTTAATACGGTGGAAATCAACAGCTCTTTTTACAGCCCTCCCAACCCCGGCTATGTTTATAACTGGGTAAAACGTGTTCCTGATGGTTTCCTGTTTACTGTCAAGTTGTGGCAGAAGTTTACCCATCCGAAAATGTTTACAGAATCGACCGGCAGGGATGCTGCCATCTCCGGTGATGATGTGGATATTTTTAAACGCAGTATCGAACCTATGATGCAAAGCGGGAAGCTGGGCGCTTTGCTGGCGCAGTTTCCTCCCGGTTTTAAAAATGATGAATCAGGGAAACAAATTCTTAATGCGGTAATTAATACATTCGGAGAATATCGCCTGGCAATCGAACTGCGCCATAGAACCTGGAGCGATGATGACAATACATCGCAGATGCTTCGGAATAATAATGCGGCGTGGGTGAATATCGATGAACCAAAATTCGAATCATCGGTGTCTTCGGATACTCCTGTTACCTCAGATATGGCTTATTTACGTTTTCACGGCCGCAACAGGGAGAACTGGTGGACGGGTAACAGTGAAACACGCTACAAATACCTTTATTCAGATGCCGAAATCGATGAGCTTGCGGTTAGGGTAAAGGCTGCTTCCATCAACACAAAGCTGTTGTTTGCTTTCTATAACAATCACTGGCAGGGATATGCCCCGCGTAATGCTGTATCAATGATAAAAAAATTACAGCTTCCGTTTAGAGAAATTCCGGTTCAGGACAGGCTGCTGGACGAAAACACTTGACATAATATCGCTATTGCTTTAAATGTTCCTTATGATAACAATATTGTGATAAAAGTTCTATTCAATTTCGCCTAAAACAATGGTAATATTAACGAAATTAATTGCTCCGCTTTTCTTGAAGGCTTAATTATTAAAAAGGAGGAACCAACAAATGGAGTTATCAAACCTTACCGATTCGATGGGTGTAATTCTTCTTGATAGTATTATAAATGCGGAAAGCGAGGAACGCCTTAACAAATCTATCGAAGACGCGGTCGGGAGAAATGTGAAAAAGGTGATTCTCGATTTTCGTCCTGTTGAACACATGAACAGCCTTGGTGTCAGCAACCTGGTTAAGCTTACCGCCATTGCAAAGAAAAAGAAAATCAAGTTATTTGCTTATGGCTTGAGCAATCGCTACCGCGAGATATTCAACATGACATGCCTGGATAATGCAATCGGTATAGTAAACGGCAACGAAAACACTGATTTATTAACTAAGGATGAGATTGATAAGCTGCAAAAAATGGAAGTCAAAGCCGGTAAACAATCCGATGAAGGCTGGGCGCCGTTTATCGAAAAAATAAGTGTAACCGAAAAGCCGGAAGGCGCTCTGGTAAAAAATATGCATAACCGCCGGTTGCAGGGGCAAATCAAGGGTTTCGGCAAGATGTGGCAGAAAACGTTCCGGCTGATGATTGATAAACCTGGGTTAAATCCACAAGAAGTAATCAACATATTAAAGCAGAATTTTGTAGCTTTTCAGGTTCCGGAAAACTTCTTTTTCCCCACCAGTAAAGGATTAACACCCGGAGCCCTGGTATTTATCGATTCCGCCACACCGGGCGGTGTTGTAAGTACAGGTATTTACGTTCTTTACATGGACGATAACAGTTTTACCTACATTACCCCGCAAGGGCATCCTGAAGCAGGCTGGATAACATTCAGCTCCCGTGAAGAAGATGGCAAAATAAGGCTTCAGATTCAGGGATTGGTAAGGGCATCCGATCCATTCTTTGAAATAGCTTATGCCATTGCCGGTCAGGCGTTCCAGGAAAAAATATGGCTTAATGTTTTAACACAGATGGCGAAACACCTTGGTATCGAAGATAACGGGCAGATGGTGAAGTATAAACCTGCCAATAGCTGTAAATGGGGTAAATGTGGAAACATCTGGTACAATGCACAAATAAGGTCGCTGCCTCTTAATATTACCAAATTGATTCCAATGTCTAAAAAAGTCAAGGAAAAAAGAATCAGCGGCGGTTATCGATAATCAATATGACTAAAACAGCTATAGTAATTGGTTCCGGCCCGAATGGGATGGCTGCGGCGATTACACTGGCAAAAGCAGGACTTAAGGTTACCATATATGAAAAAAATGAGGTGCCGGGAGGGGCCTGCCGTTCACTTGAGCTTGTAAAAAGGGGCATTATCAATGATGTGGGGTCAGCCGTACACCCGATGGTGGCGGCTTCTCCCTTTTTCCGCAGTCATTCGTTAGCGGAATACGGCTTGAAATTAATCCATTCCCCGCTTGTTATGGCACATCCGCTGGATGACGGAACGGCTATTGCTGTTTATAAATCGATAGAAGAAACTGCCTCAAATCTGGATGGTGTTGATGCTAATTCTTATTTCAGGCTGATGAAACCGCTGGTGAGTAATTTTCAAACCCTTATCGAGGAGATAATGCAATTCCCCAAAATACCCCTGCGGCACCCTTTATTAATGTTGAATTTCGGATTGCGAGCTTTATCATCTGCACGAGGTATGGCTGAATCCCGGTTTAAAGGTGGACGTGCCCGGGCGTTTCTTGCAGGAATGGGTGCTCATTCCATTATGAATATGAATAAAGCCGCCGGTTCTGCCTCCGGATTAATGTTGACCGCTGCTGCCCATGCTAACGGCTGGCCGATACCTCAGGGGGGAGCACAGAATATAACCGATGCCATGGCAGACTATTTTAAGTCACTGGGTGGTATTATATTAACCGGTCAAGAAATCAGTTCACTTGAACAATTACCTCCCTATGATGTACTGCTTTCGGATGTTACCCCTTTGCAAGTCTTAAAAATGGCGGAATCACAATTACCGGACGGATATAAGAACAAGGTGAAAAAATACACATACGGACCGGGTGTTTTTAAAATGGATTGGATACTCGATAAGCCTGTCCCATGGAAAGCCGAGGAGTGTTTTAAAGCTGCTACTGTACATATCGGCGGCTCTATGGAAGAGATAGTTAATGCTGAAAATGATGTACACAACGGAAAATATCCCGATAAACCCTTTGTTTTCCTAACACAACCAAGCCTTTTTGATACTACCAGAGCGAAGGGGAATGAACATGTGGTGTGGGGATATTGCCATGTTCCGGCAAATTCCACAGTCGATATGACCGGTCGCATAGAATCTCAAATTGAGCGATTTGCACCCGGTTTTAAGGAAAGCATTATTGCCAGGAATGTTATGTATCCGTCTGATTTGGAGAAGGATAACCCCAACCTGGTCGGCGGTGATATCTCCGGCGGCAGTCAATCCTTAAAAAAACTGATTTTTCCTTCCATCTCTCATAAAACACCAATCGACAATGTATATTTATGTTCCAGTTCAACTCCGCCCAGCGCCGGGGTTCACGGTATGTGCGGTTACCGCGCTGCACTAGCGGCTCTTAAAAATCTCGATAGGTAATTTTCGTAATTATTTCATTTATTTCCTCATCCGTTTATAATGTCATTATATATTTTATATAAGGACATGTTTTGGACGCTTATCTGGATATAGAGACAACCGGTTTATCCTGCCAATCATCATATATAACTGTTATCGGTATTTACCTGGTTAATAGCTATGACAGTAAGTTAATACAACTGGTCGGTAACGATGCTACCGCAGATAACTTGCTCGAGTCTGTAAGCAAAGTTACCAATCTCTATACCTATAACGGCAGCCGTTTCGACCTTCCTTTTATACACAGCGCTATCGGGATAAATCTCGAGTCGATGACCATGCATCGCGACTTGATGTATGATTGCTGGAGATGTAATTTAAAGGGCGGATTCAAAGCGGTAGAACAAAAGCTTGGTATAGCCAGGGAATCTGTCGGTATTACGGGGTGGGATGCGGTGCTTTTATGGAACAGGTACAAGAGATATGGCGATTTAAATTCCTTGAAAACGCTCTTGAAATATAACGAAGAAGATGTGGTTAATCTTAAAACCCTGAGAGAGAA
>CAZJMW010000100.1:0-4439 GCA_964547375.1 uncultured Dehalococcoidales bacterium
GTTTTAATGGGAAATTGGGTAACTTTGTTCACCGCTTGCATTATGTCATCTTCATCGATACGCTTGTTGATGACATTGCGCAGGCGCTGGGAACCGGCTTCGGGCGCCAGTGTTACCGTCTGCGCCCCGCTTTCGACAATGGCTTTCAATACTGATTCATAGAGCGGTTTGATGCGCATCGAACTGATGGAAATGCCCGCCCCCATATCACGAATGGCGTTTATGATTTCTTCGATTTGAGGATGGTCGGATACCACCGCCCCCACCAGCCCGATTCTCTTGCGGTACTCCAGACCTTTCTTTGCCTGCTCGATGATGCTTTCGGCAGAGTGAAAACGTATCGGGCAGAAGGCATTGCCGACCATGCAGAAACGGCATCCCCACCCGCATCCCCGCTCCACTTCTATCAGGTACAAATCCCCAAGTTCTGTTTCGGAAGTCATCACCGCAGAACTGACGGGAACGTCCTTCAAGCTCGCCGGATATTGACGCCTGATTTTCCCGCCGTTGTAGTATTTGGGAACGTACATTCCCGGCAACTTTGCCAGCGCTTCCAGCTTTTCCTCCCTGGAAAGAGTGCTATCGGTCAGTACAGAAAGCATCGGGGGAACAAGCGCCTCCGCCTCCCCGATACACATGCAATCCATGAAAGGAGAAAGAGGAACCGGATTGGAAATGATGCAGGGGCCACCGGCGATTACGATGGGATGCCTTTCATTACGGTCTTTCCCATATAGAGGCACGCCGCTCTGTTTTAACAAATCGACGATATTGAAATAATCCAGCTCGTAGGAGACGGAAAAGGCCAGCACCGGGAATTCGTTTACCTCGTGCAGGTTTTCCAGGCTATAGAGCATGCCTTCTTCGTAGAAGATGCGCTCGCAGATGACATCGTTATAGCTGTTCAGCAAGCGGTAAATGGAATGCATTCCGAGGTTGGACATACCGATAAAGTAGGAATTGGGATAAATCAGAGCAATGGGAAGCCCGCCTCCCCAATCCTTGACGATGGTGCCCTGTTCTTTCTTGACTAAATCGTCGCCTTTGCTGAATTTATCTCTTCCCACTTATGTCCCTGACTATAATTCGTTGTTTTATATCTATGAATATACCCTGTAAAAGGCGATAATGCAAACGAAACCATGTATTTCTCTTCACAAATTCAGCATGATCCAATAATCGTCGTTGCGAGGAGTCCCTCCACATTGTCTTTCTGAGGCGAAGATAAATGAATCTAATATAAATCAGAGAGGGACGACGAAGCAATCCCTACGATACCATTTAATTACCCCCGCTACGCATATATACAATAAAAAGGCATCCCTGACTTATTCAAAGATAGAGATTGCCACGCCCCAATTTCATCGGGGCTCGCAATGGCATTTTAGTGATTTGTCATTCTGATCCCGATTTATCGGGACTTCGTTCGACCTTGATTTATACTTAGCGTAGCTAATGTACGAACTCAGCATGACAATACGTTGCCTGTCATCCTGAAGTCACAAGGGGTGATTGAAGAATCCGGGGGGTGGGGAGAAATAGCACAAAGGCGACTACGGAAACAGGCGTAATAACAGCCCTCATCCGTCATCTCGATTAATATGTATGCCATCCCGACCAGTCGGGACAAAAAACGGCTTCCCTCGGGGGAAGCTGTCGAGCGTAACGAGACTGATGAGGGACTAGAAAATATTTACCCACCCTGCTGAGAGGGTGGGTAAAAAAATCATATTAAAAGGACGTTAAAGCGACCTAGCACTTGGTATAACCGCAGCCGGGGCACTTGAAGCATCCTTCTTCGTAAACCAGGATACTACCGCAATCGGGGCACTGGCCGGCAATATTTTTGACCAGCCCGTAATCCTGCATCGGCTTTTCAGCGGATTCTTCCTCGTCTTTCTCGGCGTCATTGAAATTTCGCTCCAGCACGCCGGCAATGGCATCGGCACACGATAGCGTCGATTTACCGCCCTCCCAGGCAATGGACGGACAGCGTATCCCTTTAAGCTGTTTGACCAGTGAATTCACATCGATGCCGGACCGTAAAGCCAGGGAAATAAGACGGCAGATAGCTTCAAGCTGTGCCGAAGCGCAGCCACCCGACTTGCCAAGGCTGGAAAACACCTCGCAAACACCGTGCTCATCGGAGTTGACGGTAACATAGAGGTGTCCGCAGCCGGTATTTACCTTTTCGGTAAATCCGGTGGTTACCTTAGCTCTGCGGCGCGGTGTATGTTCGACTACGACCGGTTTTTCTTCCTTCTTTTGGGTGCCGGTCGATAATACCTGCCCGTCACGGCTGCCGTCGCGGTAGATGGTAATGCCCTTCAACCCCTCTTCGTAAGCCATCATATAGACACGTGCAATGTCTTCTTTGGCAGCTTCCCTGGCAAAATTGACCGTCTTGGAAACGGCATTATTGGTATACTTCTGGAAAGCGGACTGCATTTTAATATGCCAGTTGGTATCGATTTCATGCGCCGTCACAAAAACCTTCTTTATTGTTTCAGGTATACCATCGATATCAGCCAGGTGAGCGCCGCTGGCCAGCTTTTTCATCAAATCGTCGGAGTAGAATCCGCCATCCTTGGCTACCTGCTCGAAATAGGGATTAACTTCTATCATCTTAGTTCCGTCAAGGATATTCCTGATATAACTCAAGGCAAAAAGCGGTTCGATACCACTGGAGCAGCCGGCAATAATGCTTAGCGTGCCGGTGGGTGCGATAGTAGTCCTGGAAGCATTCCTGATTTTTGCGCCGTCCGGGGCATCATAAATACTGCCCTCGAAAGCCGGAAAGGCACCACGTTCCCCCGCCAGCTCCGCAGAGTAGTCGAAGGCTTCTTTGTCCACAAAGCCCATGATATCGCCTGCCAGTTTTAAGGCTTCCTCCGAGTTATAGGGGACGCCCAATCTTAAAAGCATATCGGCAAAACCCATTATTCCCAGCCCGATTTTGCGCGTTTTGCGCGTCATTTCCCCGATTTCGGGAATCGGATACTTATTGACATCGATAACATTATCCAGAAAACGCACCGCTGCTTTTATGGTCTGTTCCAGCTTGTTATAATCGATTTCATAGCTATTGCCGTTTTTGGACAGCATCTTTACCAGGTTAATGGAACCGAGATTGCAGGATTCATAGGGTAATAACGGCTGTTCTCCGCACGGATTGGTGCTTTCGATTTGACCTAAATGCGGAGTGGGATTGTCTTTATTGATGCGTTCGATAAAAATAATACCCGGGTCGCCCGTCTTCCATGCCAGCTCGACCATCTTTTCGAAAACCTCTTTGGCGTTGAGCTTTCCGGCAATTTCCTTGGTGCGCGGGTTGATTAAATTGTAATCCGCTCCGGCTTTTACGGCCTGCATAAAATCGGCGGTTACGGCTACAGAGATGTTAAAGTTGGTCAGCGAAACCATATCCTCTTTCGAAGTGATAAATCTCATTATATCCGGGTGGTCGACACTTAATATCGCCATATTGGCGCCGCGGCGCGTGCCGCCCTGCTTGATGACATCGGTTGCCACATCGAAAGCACGCATGAAAGAGACCGGCCCGCTGGCGACACCGCCGGTAGACCCAACCCTGTCCCTTTCCTGTCGCAACCTTGAGAATGAAAAACCGGTGCCGCCGCCACTCTTGTGAATTAAAGCGGTATTTTTGACGGTTTCGAAAATGGATTCCATTGAATCCTCGATGGGCAGCACGAAACAGGCAGAAAGCTGCCCCAGTTCCCGGCCGGCGTTCATCAGCGTGGGTGAATTGGGAAGAAATTCCAGGTTTATCATCAACTGGTAAAAGGTTTCCTCCCACTTTTTGACATCCGTCTTGCTGCCGTATTTGGTCTCCGCCGCGGCAATCGTTTGTGCCACACGGCGGAATAATTCTTCAGGGGTTTCTATAACATTCCCCTGCTTATCTTTCTTTAAATATCTTCTTTTCAGTACCTCAAGGGCGTTGTCCGTCAGGCTAACCCCGTTAGAAGCTTGTGAAGTAACTACCATGGCTTCTTTCTCCTTTGCAATTGTCTTTTCCTGATTTGTCCGGGACTGCGGCGCAACAGATTGTGTTCCTTTCCCGTTGTCTCCTATTTTTTCTGTCGTCATTCTGTTTTCTTTTGCTATTTCCTTTATTTCCTGTTCTGTTTTTTCGTCTGCCAAAAATTCCTTTACCACGCTCAGTATTTCCGACTCGGTGGCCGAAAGCGGCGCGCGGTAATTTTTCGGCACCAGATCTTCCATACCGGGCAGTGTCTGCGGGCGTTCCAGCCTCTCGATTACCTGGTTCGTTAGAAGCTCGATGCGCTTCCTGTCGGATATGCCCATCGAATCGGCTGCCGAAAATATAATCCTGGCAACCTGTGTACGGTCTATTATTTTCCCTTTTGAATCACTGGTCTTGCCCATGATAGTTATTTCCCTGCCTTCCGGTTAGT
>CAZJMW010000101.1:0-4294 GCA_964547375.1 uncultured Dehalococcoidales bacterium
AGGCCGGGATTCCGGAAGAGTTTCAGACCAGTCACATCCAGCTTCGACAACACTACCTGTATATTTTGAGTTTTCAGTATCACAACCGACTCCGATTACCATAATCCCGAACAGCAGGGTTATTAGACTTATATGAATATACTTTCGCATTGTACCCTTTTATATCACTCGGACGATGCGGTGGCAATTACCGGTCCAGCCGTATTCCGTCTTTTCCCCACAGTCGTTCGCCGTTGGAATTGATTCTCTGAATATAGGAAGCTGTTTCGCCTTTCAAGGTTTTCCCGGCCGCCCAGGTGACGTAAAAGCCGCCGTTTCCATCGGGGATAATCCGGGCCGGTTCCTGGCCGGATACCCAATACGGAGGGATAGATGATACAAGAACCCACTCTTCACCCCATACTTCGCCACCTGCTTCATCGAAGCATTGCGCCCGGAGTTCATATTTCCGATTCTTGAATGTCTTCCGGACGGAGGCATTGACTATTACAGGATTGCAGTAAACAGGCGGGTCTTCATCTCTGGTGCTGGAGCGGAATTCGCCATCCTGACCGAAAATCACAAGGTCACCGGAAGAATCGCATTCCATACCGAAATCCTTGTGATGTTCCAGCCCGGGAGCCTCGATGTCCGTTCTCCGAAGAATAACCCCCTCGCTGTCAACATGCAGGAGACCGATAGTGTTATTATCCGAAACAAAAGCGGCAAAGGCTCCGTTGCTGTCATTGCTCATAACTTTCAGAAAAGAAGTTCCCCCGAAAAATGCCGCCAGCGTCACCGGTGAAAAGACAAGCGTACCATCTGCGCTTATTTTATGAAAAACGATGCTGTCTTTCGTGGAACAGATAACCGATATGCTGCCGTCATCATTCAAAACCGGCATGGCAAAAACAAGGTCGCTAAAACCGTCATAATAACCCCGGTCGGAAGAAAGCTCGGTTCCGGTCTCACCCCAGAGTTTCTCACCGTTTTCTCCCAGTTTCTGAATATAAGAGGTCCTCTTGTAGTTATTGTCGCTGCCGTAGTTAATCTGATACGTAACGAAAACCTCGCCCGAATTACCGGTTATAGCAATCGGATGATATATCGAATACCTCGGTGGCCCGGGGTAAGGACTGCAACCGGCAGCCAACAGCAGAGCAGATAAACAAATCAGAACTAAAAGTTTTCGCATAATTCATTCCTGACTATAGTTTCCTATTCCCGGAAACTTAGCTTAACTTCCTTCTCTTTACCTGTTACCAGCCTACCGAATTGGCCATCTTTACCAACTCAGAAACAGGCAATTCTTTTGTGGCTTGCAGGAGAAATGTGAAGAATGGAATATCGTCTGGCTCGGGGTTCGGAACCCAATTCCATGCAATTGTATTGCTATTATCCCGACTGATTAACTGGCCTGTGTTGTTTTCATCAAGTTCAACGGTCGGCGAACCGGAATCGATTCTATAGGGGTGCCCTCCTTTCGGTTTCCAGTCGATTTCAAATTCAATTTGTCGGGTTTCACTTGCTTTATAGAATATTGATACGATATATTCAGAATTCAAGATAATTTTTGTGAGCTTATATTCTGACGGGACATACTCAGGTTTCGGTATTTTAACACCCAGCTCCTTTGCGGCTTCTTTGAGAGATACATTGCGGGGGTATACAGGTTCGTCGCCGGAGTTGTTGCTGCAGGATGGGATTAACATGAATGAAGATACTAATATCAGTAACTCCAGAAGCCTAACTAATAGTTTCCTTCTCATCTTTTCACCATTTCATTAATCGAAAGGATTGTAACGTGAATTTTGTCTTCAGTTCAAACCAGATAAGCTGCGGGCACCCCAGCATTAAAGACAGGTGAGGTGTCCGCAGTTCTTGACAATAATGTATAGGATGAATCAATGGGGTAATTATGGCCCTACCGACCATTCGTAGTAGTCTTCAATCATATCTGTAGAATAGTGCGACATACTATAGGTGAAAGGGTAACCATATGAACTAGTGACATAATAGGGGCCTGAGCCATCATCCACAATAAGATACCTTGAAGTAATTTCAGGCAAAGTAGGCCAATCAGGGTATAAATGATATGATTCCCATATACTCCACCCATCTGTCCCTACTTTGCTTTTACCTGTAGCGGATGTTATTGAATCCCATTGATTATCAATCAAGTCATATAAGTAAGCGGTCCAAGTAGGATTGTTTTCCGAGCCAGTCTTTTCTATCCTTGTTATTACTTCATCGTTTCCGTTTACATACCTATATTGGAAAGCACCCTGGTCAAGGTCGTAGATATCATACCAATCCCCCTCACCGCGTGTAGTGGTGCTATGAGCAAAAACTGCGAGAGTTCTGTAAGTAGTGTATCCAATGCGGGTATATCGTATCACTATTTCCAAACGGCTGTAATCCGGCGCTAGCATTGTTGGAGCATAGAGGTCTTCGCTATTGTCCAGTAAGTATAAGTTTGTATAGATTTTTTGATAGGCCTGAGTCATCCATACATCTTTTTCGCCAAAAATATTAGTTCCCCAATACATTCCAGATCCATCTTCAATTGGTTCGGTATCTTTTTCATGAAGGTCTTTTTCAAGATTAGTGCTATCTTCACCGATAGGTAACCCCATTCTTCGGTAGAAATCCAGGTTACGTTTGCCTGGAGGACCAAAACGCGTTCCTTCTTTTCCGTAACGAAGAGCAGGAGTATAGTTCGGGCTATTAGGGTCAAGTAAATTGTCAGCTTCTATGACTCCGTAATTTTTCGTCATTAGTTCCGGGAATTGAGTGACATCAACTTTCTTTTTGCCATCTTGTTCTCCCTGAGCGAGTACAGAGCTTGATAACAGAATAAATGCCATAAATACGACTGTTATTGTTATAAAAAGTTTATGTTTCATCTTATTCTTTCTCCTTTTGTATAAACATTGATAATCCAGAAACCTCATCTTTAATCTATTCACTTGTGCTGTTCCATAGGCTTCTACCTCACTTCGGCACCTTCTCAGGTCATACCGGTACCGGAATGGTAGCACAAATTCTTCGAAAAGAGTTGTAGATTTTCTTAAGTTTTTCATAAGATTTTCTAAAGACGGGATACTTTTCTTTTACACTGATGATGGATGACCATACAGACAGCCAGGTTAATCACTCCCGGAACCGGTAGCCAATCTTCGGCAGGGTTATGATTCGGAGGTGTTCCGGGTCCGTTTCGATTTTCTTCCTGAGATTACTCATGTGCGCAAAAAGAATGGTAATGTCCTGTTCGTATTCTTCCCCCCATACCGTTTGCAGCAGGTGCTTGTGCGTAAGAACCTTGCCGGCATTACTCACTAATTCTTTCAACAGACTGTATTCGGTAGCTGTCAGCGTTATTTCTTCGCCTGCTATCGTGACGCGCCGTTTACCGAAATCGATTACCATATCTCCGGTGATGAATTCGGGTGATTCAGGAGCGCTTTCGGTATTCCGTGTTCGTCGTAACAGGGCGCGGGTTCGTGAAACAAGCTCTTCAGGGGAAAAAGGTTTTACCAAATAATCATCCGCTCCGAGGTCAAGGCACTTCGTTTTATCATTTACCTCATCTCGGCCGCTCAGCATGATAACCGGCACCTGCGACCAACCACGAAGGTCTTTCAGCACTTCGAAGCCGTCGATGCCCGGCATATTTATATCCAGAATAACAAGCGCAGGCAAATTCTTTTTCATTATCCGTAAGCCCTTTTCGCCGTTCGAGGCCGTTACGACCCGGTATCCTTCCGGCTCAAGTATGCCCGTTACCAGCCGGGTAATTTCGGTATCATCTTCGACAATCAGCAATTTCTGTTTCGGCATTTTCGTATCTCCCTGCAAGAAATACCGCCGTTACAAATACATATACGTTCGTTACCATTATATATCACCGTTACTCTTATATAAACTTTTTTTAATTTCGTTACGTATTTGTTTTAGAGGCTTGATTCCGTCACGCTTCGTTTTCTTACGGTAATAATGTGCCGGTCAGCAGGTGATGATGAACCGTCGTAACAGAGAAGCTGCTGAGAAGTTAGAATAGTAGCTACCATTTTATCATGTGCTATTTATCACTTGATGTGCGTACTTTTCCCTATTTTTTGCATTTTTCACTGCTTCTACCCGTTTTTTTCGATATTTTTCCAACGTCCTTGTGTATTTTAATAGTTTTTCTCATGATATTTTCAGTATTATTGTGCTGTTTTTTACAGGCGCATTCGCTGTTACCCCAAATTAACGACACTATTTAGTTCCCCCTGAAAAACAACAAATTGTTCAGATTTCAGAGTAGGTATAG
>CAZJMW010000102.1:0-4247 GCA_964547375.1 uncultured Dehalococcoidales bacterium
CTGAAATAACCACTGGATTCTAAGTGATAGTGATACTACTGGTGGGGTAAGGTCACCGGGGGCATCGGAAGTGTTTTTACTTTCAAAGCTATACCAACTTGGTACGCAGGATTGAAGAAACCGCCTTACACCCCGCCAAAGTGGGTATTTGGACCGGTATGGACTACCCTTTATATACTAATGGGAATTTCCGTGTTCCTCATCTGGCAAAACGGATTAACCGCTAATGGTGCTGCGCTTGCCTTCACCTTATTCTGGATACAGCTTTTCATGAATGCACTCTGGTCGGTAATCTTCTTCGGTATCAAATCGAAAGGAGGCAGAGTTATAGTCATTCTTACGCTTTGGTTGCTTATCATGGCGACTATTATCGCCTCTTTTCCTGTTTCGTATTGGGCCGGATTGCTTCTTATTCCTTACATTTTATGGGTTAGTATCGCTTCGTATCTAAATATCGGTGTCTGGTGGTTAAACAAACCTGCCAGACGATAACAAGCAGCTAGTGGTACTTCCAAATGTGGTATATCAGTTTAAAGTTAGCTCTAAAAGTCAAAAAAAGTAGCAGCGACTGGAATTGAACCAGTGGCCAAGGAATTATGAGTCCCAGTTTCGAATAGTATTTGTGAAAAAATGAAAATTACCAATAAGCCATAACTAAACAGTAACCATCTAAGTTTACAGAATATAAATTAATACATTGGGTTTCTTTCCCATTTCCCCCTCTTGTAATGCACCAGTTACTGAATTCCTTTTCTAATTCGTCAATATCCCATATTTGTTTATTAAGTTCCCCGCCTATTTGCAAAAAAATTGAATAAAAATGATGTCTTCCTCTATTAACATTATCTTTAAGTGGTATTAGGTATTTATCTATCCAGTAAGATTTTACATTTTGCTCATTTTCCCAAAGTTCAGCTGTGCCTTGTGCTTCGAAACCTAGTAAAGCTATAACGTCCTTACGAAATTGATCTCTCGCTCCTTTAGAAGCTACGATATCTCTATTTGGAGTTCCAACTGGACGTACTTTAAATTCAAACCAAAACCAATCATTTCCAGTATCAGACAATAGGCAAAGATCCACGTACTTCCAGTGTTTGTGATTTTCTTTACGAGTCAAAACAGGGAAACGTGTGGCGTAAGGCACTTCGCTATCAAAGGGGATCAAGTGAGTCTTATTAGATTGTCTATTGAATTCTGCGAAAAGTTCAGCATGAATCCAAGGTTCCGGATTTCCCCATTTTAAAGCACCTGTATCGTGTTCAAGAACTTCTGAGAATATATTCAGGAATTCATCTGCAGTCATAGCCGTTATTCCTCCAACGAAAGGAATTTGTAGGAAATTATAGCATAGTTTATAAACTGATTGGGATAAAACCATTGATATCGGTAAGATCACGGAGTAAAATACCCTTATTAATCAAATTGGGAGTAATAAATGATTCAATCTAATTATTTGTCTGATATGAATAACCAGCAATTACTAATACTCTATTCGAATGTTATGGAAGAACTCAGAAATAGAGATATTATTAGAAGCGGGAATAATCCTGTTGCAGATTATGCCGAAAAAGTTGCTGTTGAAAAGTTGAAGCTCAATAGAGCCGGTAAAGAAGCAAAGGGCTTTGACGCCTCAGATAATTTAGGAAATTACTATCAGATTAAGGGAAGACGGATTACTAAATATAATAATTCGAGACAACTTGGGGTGATACGCAACCTTGATGATAAATTATTTAATTATCTAATAGCAGTCTTTTTTTATGAGGATTTTACAGTAAAAGAAATTTGGAAAATACCGCATTCTTTTATCAAAGCTAATTCGACATTTTCAAGCCTTCAGAACGGTTATATTTTGATTGCCAATAATAACATACTATCATCTGGAATTGGTGTAGAGAGAATACAATAATTCTAATTTTTTTGAATGAATATCATACAGAGCTCTTTATGTCAGCTATTTTGTGCAGACTGTTGCTGATGTTGATATCAAGCTAATTTAGGGGGGTGAATATGAAATTTTGGGTATTAGAAAATAAAATGCACGATTATACACGCATACATTTGGAAAACTGTTCTTCATGTAACTTTGGAAAAGGGCCTAGACCTAATCATACAGGATGTTGGCATGGAGAATTTAATTCATACCAAGAAGCATTAGCGTCAGCTCACAGTTTAGCGTTGGCTTTGGCTAAAGGCAAAAAGGATAAAGTAGATGTTAAACATTGTAAGCGTTGTAAATCCGAAATTGTAGGGAAAACAAATAAATAAAAAAAGTAGCAGCGACTGGAATTGAACCAGTGACCAAGGGCTTATGAGTCCCCTGCTCTACCTCTGAGCTACGCTGCCACGCCGAAAAGCTATTCTTTTACCTGAAATATTGTATTGTTAAGCAGCTTTCTTGTCAAATACAAATACAACCGCAAAAGCTACTTCTTCTCGTATTCCCTGCAATAAACCGCATGCGGGCGTTCCCGGTTATGGCAGGCGTTGCGCCAGTTCCACTTGCAGCTTTTGCAGAGAACAACGTTCATCCCGAATGCTCTTTTAATACCGATTACTATACGATTTCCTAAGGGAATTTGTTGCATTTTTAATATCGAATTGGAGTAAAATATAATATAGTACCGAATTACGTATTTATTATAACAACTATGGTGCTAAACGGTAAAGTATATGATAGAATAATCAGGTTTATTATACGAGGGAATCGGTGTTATGGCAGAAGTTCAGAAAGGTAAAACGGAAAAACTGAATTTAGATACGCTGAACTGGAAGGGGATGACCTGGATAGATATCGCCCCTCCCGGACAAAACGAAATCGATTACCTGGCTGAAAAATACCATTTCCATCCCCTCGACCTCGATGATACCTTAAGCCGCCGCCAGCGTCCTAAAATAGACGAATACAAAAACTACCTGTTTATGGTTTTCCATTTTCCTATATACAGCAAGGAAGACAAAGTTCTCATCTCCAGCCAAATCTCGGTTTTTATCGGGCAGGATTTTCTGATTACCATTCATAAAGGCGTGTTAAAACCGCTGGTAAAACTGTTCCGCGAATGCGAACTGGACGAGGAATCACGTGATGAATATCTGGGTCAGGGACCGGGCTTTCTGCTCTATCGCGTACTCGACCGCCTGGTGGATTACTGCCAGCCGATTTTGAACAAGGTAATCGACGGCATCGAAGATGTCGAAGATGAAATCTTTGCCGAGCGCAAGGGTGAAATTATCCGTGAAATATCGCGCCTGCGCCGCGACGTGATTGCCTTTCGCCGCATAATCTGGCCGATGAGAGCCGTTATCGGGCGGCTCGAACCGAAAATCCGCCGCTTTAAGGATATAGATATGTCGGTTTATTTCGGCGATATGGTTGACCACCTCGACAGAATCTGGGACGGGCTGGATGAATACAAAGAGATTATCGAGGGTTTGAACGACACCCATGATTCCATAGCTACCAATTTAACCAACAAGACCATCCGCCTGCTGACGATAATAACCACCCTGATGCTGCCGCTGACGGTGGTTTCCAGCTTCTTCGGTATGAACCTGCGGCTGCCTTTTATGGAATCGGATTTGGGTGTTCTCTATATCTTTTTAATAATATTCGCTTTTATCGGATTTGTCGTGCTGATTCTGCGCAAATTACGTGTTATCTAACGGGTTTTCCCCGTTTCTGCTAAAGAAAGGCTTTAATCAATGAATGTATCTCACCGTTTTGTCATAATCAGCGCAGTTTATGTTACAGCGCTGCTGACCGCCAATATAATATCGGTAAAGGTAATCGGGTTCGGTTCGGTAGTGATGCCGGCTGCCATCATCGTTTTCCCTTTAAGCTATATCTTCGGGGATATCCTGACCGAGGTTTACGGCTACCGCTGGGCGCGCCGCGTTATCTGGCTGGGCTTCATCTGTAATCTTATTTTCGTAGTATTTGCCTATTTGGGGCAATTGCTGCCGGCGGCCTCTTTCTGGGTTGACCAGCAGGCCTACGAAAGTATACTGGGATACGCCCCCAGGTTGCTGCTGGCTTCCGTTTGCGGCTACCTTGTAGGTGAATTCGTCAACTCCTTTATCATGGCAAAAATGAAAGTGGCCACCAAAGGCCGCTGGTTGTGGGTGCGCACTATCGGCTCGACAGTATTCGGGCAGGGTCTTGATACGGCCATATTCATTGTCATTGCCTATATCGGCACGGCATCCTTTATTCCGATGATGATACTCTGGCACTGGCTGATAAAGGT
>CAZJMW010000103.1:0-4244 GCA_964547375.1 uncultured Dehalococcoidales bacterium
CAGGCGGGAGGAGTAGGAAACGAACTAAACAGGCTCCGGTGAAAAATCCGGGGCCTGTTTTTTATTTTGCTAAAACTTCCTCTTGACAAGACTGTTACTACTGTATATACTGTACATATACAGTATTGAGGTGAATGCGAACTGGACATTATAATCAGCAATACCAGCAATCAGCCCATCTATGAACAGATCAGTTCACAGATAAAGAACCTGATTATTGCCGGAAAATTGAAGGAAGGGGATATGCTCCCCTCGATTCGCGCCCTGGCAACCGACCTGCGCATCAGCGTTATCACCACCAAGCGCGCCTATGACGAACTGGAACACGAAGGCTACATCTATACCGTAGCCGGCAAAGGCTGCTTCGTAGCGCAGAGAAATATCGAGCTTGTTAGAGAAGAAAACCTCAAGAAAATAGAAGAATACATGCAAAAAATCGCGGAACTGGCGCCGTCATGCAATCTGACAAACCGTGACTTAGTGGAAATGTTCCGTATTTTAACAGGAGAGGAATAAAAGGTAAATGAATGCCATTGAAATCAGGGGATTAAGCAAAAAGTATAAGGACTTTACGCTGGATAACATCGACCTGGTCTTGCCGCGGGGCTGCATCATGGGGCTTATCGGCGAGAACGGGGCCGGTAAAAGTACCACCATCAAGCTGATTATGAACATGATACACCGCGATGCCGGCGAAATTAAAGTGCTGGGGCAGGATAACCGCGAAAATTTTGAGGAGACTAAGGAAGACATCGGGGTTGTTTTGGATGAATCGCATTTCCCGGAGGTCATTACGGCAAAACAGGTCAACAAAATCATGAGATATACCTTCAAAAACTGGGATGAAAAGGTTTATTTCTCATATCTGGATAAATTCTCGCTGCCAAATGACAAAGTCTTCAAGGATTATTCGCGGGGCATGAAGATGAAGCTCGCCATAGCCGTGGCCCTCTCGCACCACGCCAGACTGCTGATCCTGGATGAAGCCACCAGCGGCCTCGACCCGATAATACGTGACGAGATACTGGATGTTTTCTACGATTTCAACAAAGACGACAAACACTCGATATTCATCTCCTCTCATATTGTCAGCGACCTGGAAAAGCTGTGCGATTACATCGCTTTCATCCACAAGGGCAGGCTGTTCTTCTGCGAGGAAAAAGACCGCTTACTCGAAGAATACGCCATCTTAAAAAGCAGCAAAGACGACTTTAAATCCATCGACCCGGAGGCCGTTAAGGGCAAACGCATCGGCGACTACGGGGTGGAAGCGCTGGTACTGAGAAGCAGAATGCCTGCCGGAATCCAACTGAACAAGGCAAGTATCGAGGAAATCATCATTTACCTGGTAAGAGAGGACAGAAAATAATGAAAGGGTTGATTTTAAAGGATTTATATGTAATTTCAAAGCAGATGAAGTATATCCTGTTGATGATAATATTGTTTACGATTCTGCTCGGTTATACTTTCGGAGCCTTTGCCCTTATCCTGTGTGCCATGCTGCCGATAACGACCATCGGTTATGACGAGAGAGCCAAGTGGGATAAATACGCTGCCACCATGCCGTATTCACGAACGGAAATCGTGCTCAGTAAATACCTGCTGGGATTAGGATGTATGTTATGCGCGGTTGTTATCGTATTAATCGGGATGCTGGGTTATGCGATATTTGCAAACACCGCTTTTAGCATGGAATCGGTAATTTACATAGTTTCCGTCTTAAGTATCGCTTTGATTTTCATGTCTCTCAACCTGCCTATTATGTTTAAATGGGGAGTAGAGAAAGGACGCCTGATATTTATTGCCGGCATTGCCGCCTTCGCCGCTATAATTGCAGCAACATCAGCGATGGAAAATACAGCGAATTCAATAGAAGCCTTTATGAACAGTTACTATTATGCATTTGTCCTGGCCGGTATAGCACTGCTCGGCGCTTCGATACCCTTGTCGATAAGTTTTTACAAGAAGCGGGAGTTGTAGTTTATTCGTCAAGCAGTTTATTCAATCAAGATAGCCCGGGAATAAGCCCCCGGGTTGTTTTTTGCGATGACCTTGCGTGAAGGGTACAACAAGAGCCGTTCGTGGTCTTGTCCCAGTGTAACGAGGGGTGAGCTTTTAAAAAGCCGTTCGTGCCCTTCGACAAGCTCAGGACGAACGGAATTCATTTTTATATCGGAATCCCGATTTATCAAGACTTCGTTCGCCCACCATTTATACTTAGCGTAGCCAATGTGCGACTTCAGCTGGACAGGCTGTATTATTGTCATTCTGAAGACACAAGGGGTGACTGAAGAATCTGGGGGGAGGGGAGAAACAGCAAAAAGGCTGCCCCGGCATCAGGGACAAACGACGTTAATAAACACCCCGCCCCGGATGCTTCATTCGTCCTTCATTTATACTTAGCGCAACTAATGTACGAATTCAGCATGACAATCTGATAACTAGTTACTACTTCACCGCCACGTGGATGGCCGCCGCCCCGAAGAAGAGGCGTTTGAAGGTAACTTCAGAGAAGCCGGATTTCAAGAGCAAATCACGCAGCTCTTCCGCACCGTAGTAGTTCGCCGCCGATTCAGCCAGATAGTTGTAAGCAGCGCTGTTGCCGGAGATAATGCGCCCCAAAAAGGAGACGATATACCTCACAAACAAGTGGTGGAAGAACTTGATGAGTTTGGCGTTGGGAGCCGGCTGGCTGGATTCGACGATGACGAACCTGCCGCCGGGTTTTAAAACGCGCAATATCTCGGAGATGTACTGCGCGGACTTCTCGTTTTTATAGGTCAGGTTGCGAAAACCGAAGCCAATGCACATACTGTCGAAGGAATTATCGGGAAAAGGGACATCGGCAATGTCGCCGGTAACAAAGGTAATATCCAAACCGGCTTTTTTCGCCTTTTTAACCGCCACATCCAGCATCGGACGGCTGAAATCCAGCCCGGTAACTTTAGTATCTTTCCCAGCGAGTTTGGCTACCGAGAGCGATAAATCACCGGTGCCGCAGCAGATATCGAGCACTGCTTTGGGAGAAGAAGCGACTGTTTCCTGCGCTGCCTTCTTTCTCCAGCGGATATCCATCCCGCCGGTAAAGAGGTGATTGATTAAATCGTAATTGGGCGGAATGGATTCATAAACGTCATCGTGCAGGAACTCGCTTTTATTATTGCCGTTAACTGTATTTTCCGCCATTTAAAGAGCCTTATCCAGGATATAACCGATGCCGAGCAGCACATGCGTCAGCATTATGAAGATGACGTTGCTGCCCAGTGCCGGAATCAGTTTATTCATATCGCCATACTGCCGCGCGCCCTTTATCGCTTTTATGGCAAACGGCAGGCTCAATAATGCTATCAGGCAGGTAACCGGCATGATTACCGTTCCGCTTACAAGCGTAGCAATGACGCAGCCCACTATCCAGAAATAAACGGCAATTGTGGCTGCCGCAAAGAACTTGCTGGCTTTTTCCAGACCGAAAACCACCGGCGTTGTTTTTCTGCCGCCTATCCTGTCGGCTTCGACATCGGGGAATTCGTTAATCAGTAAAAGATTATGAACCATAATGCCGGAGGGAACCGCCGCCAGCAGAACTATCCAGCTGTATTCCCCGGTCTGAACAAAATACAAACCCAGTATCGGCATAAGACCCAACCCGACACCGGGAGACCATTCCGGCCAGGCTGTCTTTAAGATTACAGGGGTGTATAAAACAAGTATAATGCCGGCCACCACCACCAGCGGAATCAACTGCCAGCCGCTGACGATAAAGAAAAAGATGCCGATGCCCAGCGCAATCAGCGAAGTGACAATACCCACACCCAGTGCCTGCTTCAAGGCCAGTTTCCCTTCGGGAACCAACCCGCTGCCCCCGGAAAAAGGAGTGCGCTTGACGTTCAAGTCGATGCCGCTCTTGTAATCGAAGTAATCGTTGATGGCATTGACACTGCCGTGAGTAAGGGTTAGACCGAGGCCGGCAAGCAAAGCATACCAGATGTTGAAAGAACCGTAATACCAGGCAATGGCTGTACCCAGAAAGGTGAGGACGACGGAAAGAACCAGGAATTGAGGCCTTGTTTCTTTAATCCATAGCGCTAGTTTGCCCATGTTAACTCCTCTTTACAAAATCGCATAATTTTACTTCATCACCCGTTTTAAGGGCAAGTAGCGAGGCGGCACTACCGTTTTTAACAGCTATTTCAAGGTATCCGCTCGAGCCGATGCAGGCTAATAATTCTTTACCTTCGGCATAG
>CAZJMW010000104.1:0-4223 GCA_964547375.1 uncultured Dehalococcoidales bacterium
GAATTGATGCGCATCTCGTTGAAGACTATATTTACAAGCTCTTTCTTGCTTGTTAATAGGTCATAAAAATTGCAGGTCAGTGAATACAGTACCTCGCGAACCGGTTTGTTGCGGTTTATGGTTAGCATTTTGCGCAGCGGTTCTAAAAAGCTGTGTCTTTCAAATATAGCAACCAGCAGTTCATCCTTGCCGGTAAAATAGTGATACATCAAGCCCAGGGAAGTTCCGGCAGCTTCGGAGATATCTTTTATGGTGGTGTTGCTGAATCCCTTTTCGGCGAATAGTTTTAAAGCGGTATCGATGATCTGGTTGCGCCGCATGAGGGCCTGTTCAGCTTTCGTCTTTTTCTTTGAAATATCAGCGTTCATTAAATACTCACTCAACGATATGTTGCCATATTATATCACGGATAATACAGGCTGTCCCACATATTTCTTCTATCAGGCAGTTGAGATGATGAGTTGCCTGTCCGCTCTTTTGGCGACTTGCTTTAAGACAGGCAACTCCCGATTTTTTTTACGCGGAACGATGCGGTTTATCTACATGTTACAGTCAATCCTGTTTTTCTTAAGTACGGACAGGGAAGATAGTAACAGCATTACACCTGCCATTATCAGCAGTATGTATATGTCTTGCGATACGGGGCTTCCTCCGTAAAATGCTTTCAGCAAGCCGTTACCGAAGTAAGTGGCCGGTAAGTAATCAGCGGCGGTGACATAAAAAGCAGGCAGTATTTCCTTAGAATAAATCAGTCCCGAGCTCACCAGTTGCAGCGGGAACAGGATAGCGACGGCTGCCAGCCCCTCATAGCCAAACCAGTTGGTGAAAGCCTGGATGGTGTAGAGGAGCGTAAAGAAACCGATTGACAGCAGCCCCCATATTACCCATATCTCCAGATTGAAAGGGATACCGAATGCGGCAATTATACCGATAACAACACCGGGTATGGCCAGCGAAACTATAATATTAGTAATAAATTGAGAAAAAAGGATTTTCCATCTGGAGAATTCAACGTTAAGCGGTTTGTATGCCAGAACGTGTAAGGCGGACATTATTATACAGCCGACGAAATAGACCAGGAAAATGAAAAACGGCAGCACACCCTGTGCAAATCCTTCGGATTCGTTTACTTTGCGGATATCACCCTCTATATTGATATATTGCAAGGCATCGAAGGCCTGCCCGATTTGAGCTGAAATTACGGACAAGACATTTTCCGGCAAGCCTGCCTGGCCTAAAGCAGCGGTGGAATTTGCGGCTATAGCCTCCTTGATGTTTTCAAATGCCTGTTCGTTAAGTATTTGGTTGATGCTTGTTGCGGCGCCCTCCATTACCTGCTTTGTCATACTTGGAGCGGCCTGGTTGATATAATAAGATATTCTTGCTTCGCCGGACTGGACACTAGCTGTAAAATCCGCTGTGATGTGAATCACCATGTTGAAATCGCCGTCGTTCATCGCATCCAGTGAAGCATTCAAATCTGAGGAGGCCTCTGTTTTAAAAGGTAAAACCTGAATTAAATTCGCAGCGATTTCCGTTCCCAGCAGCTGGTCTTCGTTTACTATGGCGATATTGAATTCGCTCATCCGGCTGTTGCCGTCTTTGATGGCCGGAATGGCAATACATAGATAAACCAGTTGGAACAGTACCGGAACAAGAATCCCGCCCCAAAACCACTTGTTTTTAAATAATTTCCCGCAGATATTCATTTTGTTTTCTCCTTTAAGCAGGTTATTTTATTGCCAATTATGTTCATTGAATATTCATTCAACATCATTATAATAGTAATTATAGCACTGATTAATCCCCTGTCAATAGTCCGGGAGATAATTATTTTTAGATACCGTCTTTGAGAAAGGTTTGTCAGGGGGATTTATCACGGGCCTGGCAGTTGCTTCCCTGAAATGCGCCCTTCTCCTGCCAGGCGTGTTGTTACTTCATCCTCTATTTCCGGCAGTCAAATTAAGCGTTATCCCTGATATGTTGGCGCTCTTTATGTAATCGATGATAGAATAACTTCAAATAAGAAGGGGGTGGCCTGTTGTATCAGAAAACGGTACTGGATAACGGATTAAGAATAGTTACCGAAAGTATGCCGCAAACGAATTCGGTTTCAATATGCATCTTTGCCGGGGTAGGTTCAAGGTATGAAAAGGAGAAGATAGCCGGCGCTTCCCATTTTATCGAACACCTGTTATTTCGGGGAACCGAGAAACGGCCGGAATCCAGGTTGATTTCGGAGGCTATCGAGGGAGTGGGAGGTATTTTAAACGGTGGAACCGATAAAGAGTTGACGGTTTACTGGTGTAAAGTACCGGCTAACCATTTTGCTATCGCTATAGATGTGCTTTCCGATATGCTGCTGCATGCGCGTTTCGACGCGGCTGATATGGAAAAAGAGCGCCAAATCGTCCTTGAAGAGATAAAGATGACGAACGATGCTCCCGACCAGAGGGTAAATCAACTGATAGACCACTCTTTGTGGTACGGCAGTCCGTTGGGGAGGGATGTTGCCGGGAGCAAAAAAACGGTATCTGCCATCACCCGGGAGGAATTGCTGGAATACAAAAACCTGAGTTATCTGCCAACAAATGCTGTTGTTTCCGTGGCCGGAAATATCAGGCATGAGGTAGTGGTGCAGGCAGTCAACGATTGTCTCGGCGGCTGGGAGAACAGGCAGCATTTTCACAAGTTCAAGTCCTACAAGTTAAAGGAATGCCCGCCGGTAAAAATAGAAAAGAGGAAAATCGAACAGGCGCACCTTTGCCTGGCGTTGCCCGGTTTATCCAGGTTCGACTCGAAGCGTTATCACCTCGATGTGCTGAATATTATACTGGGAGAGGGTATGAGCAGCCGTCTTTTTAACGAAGTACGGGATAAACTGGGGCTGGCCTATACCATTGCCAGTTATGCCGAGCACCTGTCGGATACCGGCTCCTTGATTGTCTATGCCGGAGTGGAACCAGGGAAACTGGCGACGGCGGTTAAAGTGATATTAGAACAGATGGCTGTTTTTAAAGAAAACAAGGTTTCGCCGGAGGAACTGGTAAAGGCTAAGGAGATGGCTAAGGGCAGGCTGCTCCTGCGTATGGAGGAAAACCGTCATGTTGCCAGCTGGCTGGGGACGCAGGAAATCCTCAATAACCGCATACTTACTGTAGACGATGTTGTCGCAATTATCGAAGCTGTTACCGCCGAAGACATCAGGGAAATTGCAAGAGAGTTGATGTTACCAAATCTGTTAAAATTGGCGGTCGTGGGACCTGTCAACAGGGACGAACCGCTGGAGGGGTTGCTGCGTTTATAATAAAAAGTAGCCATTTACAGTATTGTCTAGTGGTCTTTAATAATATAAGATGATGGCGGGCGACCATTGGTCGCCCCTACGTGATATTTCAACATGCAATGATAGTTTATCCTTGAAATAATTCGTCATCTTGCCATTTTAAGGGATTATCGTCTATATATTTCCAGCGTGCAAGGTAATCCTGCTCGTTACGGATGACGTGGTCATAGTATCCTTTTTGCCATAGCGTAAAACCGGCTTGTCTGCTTGCATATCCCTTCAATTGCTGAATAATGCTGCCGATTTTTAGAACGGGCGACCACTGGTCGCCCCTACAGGGCTTTATTTCCGTAGGGGCGGGCATTGCCCGTCCGTCGTTTACGGATAAACTCATAAGCATATGTATATGATTCGGCATTATCACGTATTTATCGATTTCCACTGATGGATAAATCTTATGAATATTGTTGATAGCGTTATCAACGATTTGTCCATATCGTGACAGGGGCGGACAATAATTGATAGTCCCCACGGGGACATCCCATAATAATGGGCATTTGTTTTTTATACATATCGTTATGAAATATACTCCTGCTTGAGCATAGTCGTAATCCCTTAATCTGATATTTTTACGTCTCGGTGACTCCATAGCGCAACCTTATAATTGTTGGTCTGAAAAAAGCCTGATTAATTATATCATTCGTTTACTTGGAGCGTCATACACGGGCGACCACTGGTCGCCCCTACGAGGAAGATAATTGTAGGATGGACATAGCCTCCAACAAAATTCAGTTATGTGCGAAATTTAAAAACAAAACAGGCGTGGTTTTTATACCACGCCTGTTCGCTAATAATTGACTAAACCTGTCTAGCCTTTGTCTATGGCCTAGTACATACCG
Organism: uncultured Dehalococcoidales bacterium; assembly: GCA_964547375.1. Lineage (GTDB taxonomy): Bacteria > Chloroflexota > Dehalococcoidia > Dehalococcoidales > UBA5627 > UBA5627. The sequence continues at coordinate 4,186 of CAZJMW010000104.1, forward strand.
CCCATGCCGCCCATTCCATCCATGCCGCCGCCCATCTG
>CAZJMW010000105.1:0-4159 GCA_964547375.1 uncultured Dehalococcoidales bacterium
TTACGGGCATGCAATTTTCATAACGCCCTGAATTCCTTTTTCAAGTTCCGCAAGCATGGTGTTAATGGTCTTTTTGCTAACCGGATGCACCAGGTTAGGGGCGATTTCCGCCATCGGTACCAGCGCAAACGCCCGGTTAGGTAATGAGGCATGCGGGATGGTTAATTCTGGTGTATCGATTACCTCGTCACCATAGAAGAGGATATCTATATCGATTGGACGCGGTTCATTGTGAGAGTTCGGCTGGCGCCCCATTTTGCGCTCGATGGATTTTGCCAGAACTAAAATGTCGTGCGGTTTAAAGATTGTCTGCACCTGGCAAACCATATTTAAAAAGCGCGGCTGCTCGCGGTTCTCCATCGCCTCGGTATCGTATATCGAGGATTTCGCCGTTATGCGCATCCTCTGTGATAGATAATCTATCGCTTTATCCAGGTTACCCTTGCGGTCACCCAAATTGGAACCCAGCCCCAAATATACCGTTGTATATTGCATCCCTGCCATTTATTTTGTTATTCCTTTCTCCTTATTATAGCATCACTCATGCGGCACACCCGCACCATCTGTTCGACATCATGCACCCGGACAATATCGGCTCCGTTGGCGATACCGATAGCCACAGTTGCCGCCGTTCCTTCCAATCTCTGGTTTTCCGGTACATCCAGCACCTTACCGATAAACGACTTGCGCGAAGTGCCCAGTAAAACCGGCTTGCCAAGTGCTTTGAGTTCGGCAAGCCTCCTGATGATTTCCAGGTTCTGCTCGGGAGTTTTACCGAAACCGATACCCGGGTCAATTATAATATTTTCCGGTCTTACGCCGCTATTTTCCGCCAGCCCGATTTTTCCTTCAAGGTCGGAAATAACCGCGGAGATGATATCCTTGCACGGTTCATCCCGCTGGTTGCTGGTAATGATTATGGGTATTTTTGCTTCCGAAGCTATCGTTGCCAGTTCCGGGGATTTTTTTAACCCCCAGACATCGTTTATCATGCAGGCGCCGGCTTTAACGGCAGAGCTGGCAACGGCTGCCTTATAGGTATCTATGCTTATCGGCAAGGATGTCCGACGGATTAGCTCTTCTATCACAGGCAACACCCTGGCTGTTTCTTCTTCTTCGGATACCGGCTGAGCGTCCGGCCGGGTTGATTCACCGCCGATATCGATAATATCGACGCCCAGGTTGATAAAATACATAGCCTGCGCAACAGCGGCATTGAGAGTATATAACCCGTCACCCGAAAAGGAATCGGGGCTGACATTAATAATACCCATGACATAGGTGCGTTCGCCCCATTTGAAAAGCATATCTCCGCAACTGGTAGTCGTAACAACAGGGTATTCTCTGCGCATCTGTCTATTCCTTAATTGTTTTATCGACGGACTTATTTTTATATTATATCGGTTTATAACTTGTTGGCAAGTACCGGCAGAGAATGTCTGTATCTGATTTGAATCTATGACCGGTTCTATGCAAATCGACTATGGCCACGACGTTGAAAACAAAAGCTACCTTTGATATACTTATTTGAGTGCCCCCATCGTCTAGAGGCCCAGGACACTAGCCTTTCACGCTGGTGACAGCGGTTCGAATCCGCTTGGGGGTACCAAAATCCCCTTATTTATTTCCCTAAGCGGCCATTATTTCGCCTGCATAAATATATTTTAGCTTTAAAAGTTTTACCGCTAATATAAAATTATGGTATAATTAAATATATAATAAAAACGGGGCAGCAAAAACGGACTGCCTCTTTTATTATAGTGAAGCGAATCTATATTATTTACATTTAAGAGCGTAAATGACACAGGATAAAAATAATTTAAATAAATCTAAAGACTACACAGCTGCCGATATCCAGGTGCTGGGCGGGCGCGAAGCCGTTCGCCGCCGTCCCGGAATGTATATCGGCTCCACCGACCAGCGCGGCATGCACCACTTAGTCTATGAAATCGTCCATAACAGCGTTGATGAAGCCATGGCCGGTTTCTGTAACAAGATAAAAATTACCATAGATAAAAACAACGTCGTTACCGTAGAGGACAACGGGCGCGGTATACCGGTAGATATCCACCCGGCAACCAAAGTTTCGGCCCTTGAAACCGTACTTACCGTACTTCATGCCGGTGCCAAGTTCGGCGGAAAAACCTACCAGGTATCGGGAGGCCTGCACGGAGTCGGCTCCTCGGTGGTAAATGCCCTCTCCGAACGCATGGAAGTATGGGTCAGGCTCAACGGTAAAAAATACTACCAGGAATACAAAAAAGGCATTCCGCAAAAAAGGGTGGAGGAAATCGGCGAAGCCGAGGGAACGGGAACGACCATCTCATTTGTGGCCGATATGGAAATTTTCACCGAGAGCGGATATGACTTCGATACCTTGAACGACCGTTTCCGTGAAATCGCCTACTTAAACAAAGGCCTGGAGATTTCTTTTTACGATGAAAAATCAGACCGTGAGCAGACCTTCTATTTCGAAGGCGGCATCATCGGTTTCGTGCGCCATTTAAACCGCAACCGCCCGGTACTGCACAAGTTACCGATATATATACAAAAGCAGGAAAACAGCACCGTTGTAGAGGCGGCCATCCAGTATAACGACGGTTATACCGATAACACACTCAGCTTCGCCAACTGCGTCAACACGATGGACGGGGGCACCCATCTGACCGGATTCCGTTCCGCTTTGACGCGCGTGCTTAATGACTATGCTCACAAGAGTAAAATCTTGAAAGACGGCGACCCCAACCTGGTCGGTGAGGATGCCAGGGAAGGGCTTACCGCCGTAATCAGCGTCAAATTAGCCGAGCCCCAGTTCGAAGGACAGACCAAGGGAAAACTGGGAAACATCGAAATAAAGAACATCACCGAGAGCTTCGTTGCCGAAGGGCTTTCCCTGTATCTGGAAGAGCACCCCGACGATGCCAAGAAAATCATCGAAAAATGCATTACTTCAGCAAAGGCCCGTGAAGCCGCCAGGAAAGCCCGTGACCTGGTCATCCGCAAGAACAGCCTCGAGTCGGGCACTCTTCCCGGTAAACTGGCCGACTGCTCGGAGAAAGACCCGTCTCTCTGCGAACTGTTTTTAGTGGAAGGTCAATCTGCCGGAGGCTCCGCCAAGGAAGGGCGCAACCGCCGTTTCCAGGCCATACTCCCCTTGAGAGGTAAAATACTCAATGTGGAAAAGGCTTCCATGGAGAGAATTCTTTCCAGCGAAGAAATCCGCAATATGATAACCGTGCTGGGAAGCGGCATCGACGATTCGATGGACCTTGCCAGGCTGCGCTATCACCGCGTCGTTCTCATGGCCGATGCCGATGTCGACGGCGCTCATATCCGTACCCTGCTTCTGACCTTTTTCTTCCGGCACATGCGGGAGCTAATCGACATGGGACACCTGTATATCGCTCAGCCGCCTCTTTACAAAATCAAATCCGGCAAGAACGAACAATGGGTATATACCGACCAGGATAAAGACTTGATACTGGAAAAACTGAAGGCGGATTCCAAAAAGTCAGAGGTGCAGAGATATAAGGGTCTGGGTGAAATGAGCGCGGAGCAGTTATGGGATACCACCATGAATCCCGAAACGCGCACCATGCTGAGAGTTAATATAGAGGACGCCGCCAAATCGGACGAGGTCTTCAATATGCTGATGGGCGGCGAGGTTCCTCCCCGCAAGGCATTCATACAGGCGCATGCCAAGAGCGTCAAGAACCTGGATATTTAGATTTTCAAACACTGTCGTTAACCCTCCCCGTCTTTTTGACATACACAGTGGCATTTTTCTGATAGCCTTTAGAGGTTCGGACGAAACTCCGATAGTGTCCTTGCGAATAGTCCGGACTAATTACAGACGACAAGGCAATCTATACCGAATTAATATTACGACGGTTTGCTCTTTATAAAATTTCGCTAACGTTTCGATTTTCTGAGCGTGGCGGGGTAATTATGTCGCATTGTAGAGATTGCTTCGTCCCGACAAGTCAGGACTCGCAACGACGCGACGATGTCATTGTCATTCTGGAAGTCACAAGGGGTGCCTGAAGGATCCTGGGGGTGGGGAGAAATAGCAGACTCGTTGCCCCGGCAACAGGCGGAATAATAACCCTCATCCGTCATTTACTTCGTAAATGCCACCTTCCCCCGAGGGAAGGCTAAA
>CAZJMW010000106.1:0-4157 GCA_964547375.1 uncultured Dehalococcoidales bacterium
GTCTTTTTCGGGCTGATATCGGGCGCCAGTTTATGCCGGCCCCAGGCTTTACCGATAAAATAGGCAAAGGTATCGGTTGCGAAGGTAACCAGCAGGGCGTAAAACACCCATTCGCGCCCCATTTCCAGTTCTCTCAGCGATATGTAATGGCTTAAAAGCCAGCCGATATAGAGAATTCCCGCCAGTGTCCATGCCCAGTTTAAAAAGGCGTGTTCTTTGTTGCGGCGCAGAATCATACCGATGGGCGGGATGATGATAGCGATAGTCAGAAGAATGGGAAGCAGGTAGGCATAATCCAGGTGGGGCGAAAAAATAAAGACCACCGTCATCGCGATGCCGAATATAGTGAAGGGAACCGCTCCGTATCCTGAGCCGGAGTCGTGAACAATCTTATAGAACTCCAGAGCCGCCAACCCGCCCCACACCGCAACAGCAATTGTCAGCCAGGGCAGCGGAGTATCGAACCAGACGGCAGCCAAAAGTATCGGCAGCAGCAGAATTGCGGTTAAAATCCTGTTTTTCAGCATCTACACACCGCCGAAGCGCCTCTCTCTTTGGCTGAAGGATATCAGCGCTTTTTCGATTTCCTTGTCATCGAAATCCGGCCACAGGACATCGGTAAAATAGAATTCGCTGTAGGCCGATTGCCAAAGCAAAAAGTTTGAGATGCGCAGGTCTCCGCCGGTGCGCACCACCAAATCCACTTCCGGTATGCCGTTGGTGTAGAGATAATTGCCGAACATTTTTTCGTCAATGGCTTTAACAGGAATCTTAGCGGAAACGATTTTTTTAACGGCATCCACTATTTCGGCGCGGCCGCCGTAATCGAAGGCCAGGTTTAGCGTTAAAGCGCTGTTGTTTTTAGTCAGTTCGACGGCTTCAGCTATGGCCTCCCTGGTTTTTTCAGGCAGTTTTTCGAGGTGGCCGATATGGCATACTTTTACCCCGTTATTATGCAGTTCGGGGACTTCCTTTTCAAGAGATTCCCCCAGGATATTCAGAATAGCGTTAATTTCTTCCTCGGGACGGTTCCAGTTTTCGGTAGAAAAAGAATAGAGGGTAACGTATTTTATCCCGTATTTGCCAAGGGTTTTTAAAAGGGTAAGAATGTTTTGAGTGCCGGCCTTGTGCCCGGCTTTTCGGGGGAGATTGCGTTTTTTGGCCCACCTGCCGTTTCCGTCCATGATAAAAGCGATGTGGTTCGGCAGCGGTGAAATCTTCTTTATCATCGGTAAAAAATACCTCTATAAAACAGCTTTGAGTAATTACTATCCCAGAGCCCGCAATACAGAGGTATTATACACTAAAAGAAACAGATTTCGAAATCAGCAGTCTTTAGTCTTTTTTAACATCCGCTTTAGCACTCTTTATCGATAATTCAGGAGTCAGAGCGAGTGGGGAGGTTACTAACGCGTTTCCGCCTGATGCCGGGGCAACGAGTGTGCTATTTCTTCCCACCCCCCGGATCCTTCAGGCACCCCTTGTGACTTCAGGATGACAGGCAACGTATTGTCATGCTGAAGTCGCACATTAGCTGCGCTAAGTATAAATAAGGGACAAATGAAGCCCAGCTTAGTCGGGATTTCGTCTGTCTGAGAGACCCTCGCAACGAAATTTGTAAATAAAGGCAAACGAACTGGCACTCTGCGATTCTCTCACTTTAGCAAAGGGAGATTAAGAGGGATTTTGGCAGGTAATCGAAATCGATGGAGCAATTCGCAGCAAATCTCCCCGCTCCCCAGATTCTTCTCCCGATAAATCGGGATCAGGATGACAATTAATCGGCATGCCGATGTCGCAAGAAGCGGTGATTAATTTATATGGTCGAAAGTGGAAGCAAGGTTTTCTAGACTTCCATCAGTTCCTTTTCTTTATCTTCCCTGGCTTTATCCGAAAGAGCTATAAAGCTGTCGGTAATCTTTTGCACCTTGTCCTGCGCACGCTTATGGTCGTCCTGAGATATTTCCTTCTCTTTTTCCAGTTTTTTCAACTCATCGGAAGCATCTCGGCGGATGTTGCGTATGACTACCTTGCCTTCTTCCACCCTCGCTTTTACTATCTTGATGAGTTCCTGCCGTCTTTCATTTGATAGAGGAGGAACGGTCAGCTTGATGGCAATTCCATCGTTACTGGGGGTTAAGCCGAGGTTGGATTTTAGAATTGCTTTTTCGATGGCTTTAAGACTGCCCGGGTCCCATGGCTGAATTATCAGCATGTTGGCTCCGGAGGTGGAGATGCCGGCGATATGATTGATGGGCATGGTGGACTCGGCGTATTCAACCCTGACATGTTCAACCATGGCCGGAGTGGCTCTGCCGGTGCGGACACCGCTCAAGTCTTTCTTTAACACATCCAGTGTGGTCTGCATTTTTTGGTCCATTGTCAGTAATACTTTTTCTATCATCTCACTACCCGTCATTTATTAAAGTACCAATGTGTTCGCCCATGACCAGCCTTTCCAGGCTGCTGGGGGCTTGAAGGTCGAAAACGATAATTGGCAAACCGTTTTCCAAGCACAGCGATAGTGCGGTGGAATCCATAACCTGCAAACGTTTGTTTAAAACATCGAGATAGGTTAAATGGTCGAATTTAACGGCTGTAGTATCCTTGCGCGGGTCGGCGCTGTAAACGCCATCGACGCAGTTTTTGCTCATCAGCAGCACTTCCGCCTCGATTTCTATGGCGCGCAGGGCAGCGGCGGTGTCGGTGGTCATATAGGGGTTGCCGGTGCCTCCGGCCAGGATTACAACGCGCCCTTTTTCAAGGTGGCGGATGGCTCGCCGCATCAAGTACGGTTCTGCCACCTGCTCGATAACAATAGCAGAAAGAGTCCTGGTTACAATTCCCTGTTTTTCAAGGGCATCTTGAAGAGCCAGGGCGTTGATAACGGTAGCCAGCATTCCGGCATAATCTGCGGTAACTCTGTCTATCCCATTTTTGGCGGCTGTAGCACCGCGCCAGATATTTCCGGCACCGATTACGGCAGCCACCTCGACACCCATAGCTACAATATTGCTGATTTGTTTGGCAACCCCGGCAATAGTAGGTGCATCAATGCCAAAGGCGGTGTTACCACTGAAAGCCTCGCCGCTGAGTTTCAGCAAGACTCTTTTGTATTTGGTATCACTCATTTATTATCCTGCTTATTCGGATAAATCGAACCGCGCAATACGGCTAACCTTAATATTCTCACCCATTTTGGCTACGTTTTCGACGATAATATCTTTGATAGTAAGCGTCGGGTCTTTTATATAGGCCTGGTTTAAAAGACAGGCGGTGGTAACATCCAGTTCAGCCCTTTCCGCTTCCGGCATATCGGCAGGTATGTCATCTTCCGAGATATACGGAGGATTCATAGCGGCAACCTGCATGGCTATATTATGAGCCAGTGCCTTGAATTCATCGGTTCTGGCGACAAAATCGGTTTCGCAGTTTACTTCTACCATGGCGCCGATACGACCGCCGCAATGGATATAGGCTTCGACCAGTCCCTGGTCGGCAGCCCGGTCTGCTTTTTTAGCGGCTTTGGCAAAACCCTGTTCCTTTAATATTTCCAGGGCTTTATCGATGTCGCCATCGGTTTTCATTAAAGCGGCACGGCAATCCATAAAACCGGCACCGCATTGTTCTCTAAGTTCTTTAATACAGGCAGCAGAGATTTCCAACGTTTATCCCCCTATTTAATTAGTCTTAAGTTGTTTACTCGTCAGTTGAGGCAGTTTCGGTTTCATCCAGTATAGCTTCCGCTGTTTCCTGTGAAACCGGCATTTCGCCGCCTCTGCCTTCGATGACCGCGCTGGCAATCTTGCCGGTAATCAGCTTGATAGCCCTGATGGCGTCGTCGTTAGCAGGTATCGGATAATCTATTATATCAGGCAGGCAATTGGTATCTACAACGGCGATAATGGGAATGCCCAATCTCTTGGCTTCTATAATTGCGATCTTTTCCTTAACCGGGTCTATGATAAAGAGGGCATCGGGCAGACCTGTCATTTCTTTAAAACCGCCCATATTTTTATTCAGACGTTCAATTTCCTCGCCGAGCTTGGAAGCTTCTTTCTTGGGCAGGCGGGCAAAATCACCTTTTGCCTGCTGGTCTTCCAGCTTTACCAGGTAATCTATTCTCGATTGAATAGCCGAGAAGTTGGTAAGCACTC
>CAZJMW010000107.1:0-4156 GCA_964547375.1 uncultured Dehalococcoidales bacterium
AGTGGATGCCTGGTATCAGCTTTACAGTACCCGCGACCCCAAATTCTATTTAAAATTGATTACCGAAATACAGTAAAACGATTATTTATAACAGGTTATAAGCAGTCTTTTAAAAGGGAAGATAACTTTACCGTTGTTTTGAAGCGGATAGTAGCGCTTCAATTCATCCAGAACTGTATTTTCAAATAGCGGTTTCTCTTCATCTGCCAGGCAATCGAGGTACGGTTTCATGCCGGTGCTTCTTATCCATTCGATAATCGAATACTGCGATTCCAGGATATGTAAATAATCCGTTTGCCACAACTCAATCGATTTATAATCCTGGCTCACTAAATCGTAATAATATCTATAATCGTGATATGTGAATAGCTCCGCGCAGCCTTTTATCCGCTCTCTCCATTTTTCATTACAGGCAACATTTAAAATTGCCTTTGACAGGGGCATTTCATCGAACCTGGGAACCTGGATTGCTAACACTCCTCCGCCATTTACCATACAGGACAGCTTTCTAAAAAGAATTTCATGATTCGGTATCCATTGAATTGTGGCATTGGAAAAAACGATGTCGTATTTTATATCAGGATTAAAATCCGAGGCATCGGCGACAATCCAGTTGTTAGCCGGGTAATCCGCTTTTGCTTTTTCAATCATACTGATGGAACTGTCGATACCAGTCAGTTTGGCATCAGGCCATCTTTGCAGTAGCGCCCGGCTACTGTTTCCCGGTCCGCATCCGATATCCAGTATTGTATCGGGCTGGAAACCGATATTGATTTTGCTTATTAAATCTATGGCAGGCTGTGTGCGTTCATTTCCGTACTTTAAATATAAAGCGGGATTCCAGTCTTTATTCCGTTCCATATTATTCTCCAATCACTTATCGTCGAATAAACAGGGGATTCAATATTTGCATCGATTCGATGTGATAGAAAATTTATCACAACCGGCGTTTAATGTGAAGTGTCTGGGCTTTTCAAAAAATAATAATATTTCCCCCATCCGGCTTTAAAAAGATATTGACAAAGAACCTCTGACTTATTATAATCAAGTAGAATTGATAATTATCAAAAATACTTTATTTTATGGAGTGCTAATTTGAAGCAATTTAGAAGATTTATAGCTACTGTGGGTTTGATATCCATTATAGTTTTATCTGTTCCCTTTATTTCCAGCTGCAAACCTGAGGTGCAAACCGTTACCGCTACAAAAACGGTAATATCCACATCTGCTACCACGGTAACTCAAACAACCACTGCTACTGTTACCGAAACTGTTCAGTTGATTTCGATAACCGATGATGCCGGCATAACCTATACCTTTGAAGGAGCAGTGGATACAATCGTCTCCCTGGCTCCCGCTATTACCGAAATCGTCTACTTCGTCGATGCCGAGGATAAACTAATCGGCAGAACCGATTACTGCAACTTTCCGGAAGAAGTGACTGAAGTCGAAAGTATCGGTGGCTACTATGACCCCAATAAGGAAAAAATCCTGCTGCTTAACCCCGATGTGGTACTGGCTGACAGTATTCAATGCACAACCGGTGATGTCGAATGGCTGCAATCGCAGGGATTAACCGTTATCGTTCTTGCTCCTTCCGATATAGAAGGTATTATGAGGGATATAAGGCTGGTCGGTTCAATCACCGGCAAACAGCAGTTCGCTGCCGATGCCGTATCCGGATTGCAGGACAGACTGGACGCTGTCTGCGATGCCCTCAGCGGGCTTGATGAAGACCAAGAACCCTCCGTATTACATATCACTTGGTATGACCCTTTATGGACAGTAGGTCAGCATACATTGTTAGATATAGTTATCGGAATGGTAGGCGGTATCAATATCTTTGCTGATGTAGAGTGGGATGCACAGGTTGACCTGGAACAGGCAGTTATACGTAATCCTGATATAATTACCGTTATTTCCGACCACGGTTCCGAATCATTTTATGTCCTGGTTTCAGCTGCTGACTCCCCCTTTAAGACTACCAATGCTTATTTAAACGGATGCATCTATATAGTAGACTCAGATGTTGTCTGCCGCGCCGGTCCGCGTATAGTGGATGCGCTGGAGATATATGCAAGGCTTTTGCATCCCGAGTTATACTCCTGAAAGAAGATAATTCTGTATAATTAAATACTCTTGCCATCCGGGAAGAAAAAGGATACTCCCGGATGGCAAGTTGTTGTTGTCTATTTATAAAAGAACAGGTAAAAAATATGACACCGGAAAAGAAAACTATGTTGATTAATCCTGTTAAGTGGAAGGGAAGGGTGATTGCTATCATATGTCTCTTCCTGCTTTTACTGCTGGTGATGTTTTTTGCCGTCAGTGCGGGTAGCTCTGCCATTCCTTTTTCCACAACTCTGAGCATTATATTTTCTAAAATACCCTTTGTTTCAATCCCCGAAACATGGGAAGGAACGGTAGATACGGTTGTAACTAACCTGCGTATGCCGCGCGTTATTTTAGCCGGAATTACAGGAGCGGCGCTGGCAGTGGCCGGTGCTACCTACCAGGGGCTTTTCCGCAATCCGCTGGCAGACCCTTATTTAATAGGTGTATCACAGGGAGCGGCGCTGGGTGCGGTTATCGGTTTTCTTATTCCGATAAGCAGTAATCTCTGGAGTCTTAACCTGGCTTCTCTGTTTGCTTTTATCGGCGGTCTTGGAGCGGTATTCGTAGTGTATTCACTGGGAAAAGTCGGGAGAAGTCTTCCGATGACTACACTGATTTTAGCGGGTGTGGCACTGGGAGCATTCCTGTCTGCCATTACCTCTTATCTCTTGATAACCAGCGGCGAATCTTTTCACGGTATGTCGTCATGGCTATTGGGCGGCTTCTCTTCTCCGAAATGGATTCATGTTTGGATAACGGTGCCGGTAATCACACTCGGTTCTTTGTTTATCTGCCTCTACGGGCGTTCATTGAACGTAATGCAATTTGACGAAGAGCAGGCGCAGCAACTGGGTATCAACGTAGAACGAACCAAGCGAATTCTGCTGGTAGCGGCAACTCTGATTACCGCCGCTGCCGTCAGCTTCGGCGGCATTATCGGTTTTGTGGGTATCATAATTCCGCATGCCGTGCGCCTGATATGGGGACCAGATTTTCGCTTCCTGCTGCCGCTTTCTATCCTCTGCGGCAGTATTTTCCTGATTCTGGCCGACCTTTTGGCAAGAACAGTGATGCCACCGACCGAGATACCGCTGGGAATCGTGACCGCTTTCTTCGGGGCTCCCTTTTTCCTGTATCTCCTGAGGCGTAAAAAGAAGGCTGTTTTTTAGTAAGGAGGGAAATAATGCACAAACTATCCTTAAAAAATGTAACGCTCGGATACGGCGACAAAACCGTGCTGTCTGATATAAGTATGGATGTCATTTCAGGTGAAGTGCTGGGGATTGTCGGGCCTAACGGCTGTGGCAAGTCTACGTTGATAAAAGGCATAACCAGGGTGATACAGCTAAAGGGCGGCGAAATACTTCTTAACGGTGGGTCTCTTGCCCGTATTTCACAGAATGAAATTGCGCGCAGTATTGCTGTGGTTCCGCAATCTGCTTTGCTGCCTGAAGCATTTACCGCTTTTGAAATAGTGCTGATGGGTCGCACTCCGCATATGAAATTCCTGGAATACGAAAGCCGCAAGGATATTGATATCGCAGTAAAAGCGATGGAACTCACGGATACCCTTTATCTGGCGGAGCGCCGTGCCGGTGAGCTTTCCGGTGGCGAAAAACAGCGCTTGACGATTGCCCGTGCCCTGGCCCAGCAGCCGCAGATAATTCTACTGGACGAACCGACGTCTCATCTCGATATAAACTACCAGATTGAAACGCTGGAACTTATCTCCGGGCTATGCAAAGAAGAGGGTTTGGCGGTTCTGGCAGCTTTGCACGATCTCAACCTGGCTGCCCAGTACTGCGACCGCATCATCATGCTCAATAAAGGCTGTATTTTCGACGAGGGCAGCCCAAGCGAAGTAGTCACTGCTATTAACGTCAAAGAGGTCTACGGCGCCGATGTATGCATATCTTCACATCCGGTCAACAGGCTGCCGGTAACGCTGGTAACGGGTAACCACAGGCATATCGATAACTGATAACAAGTCTTAGCATATTGAGCATATAGAGGAGAATGAATGAGCAGTTCGCTTTCGCAG
>CAZJMW010000108.1:0-4103 GCA_964547375.1 uncultured Dehalococcoidales bacterium
TCACCTCCCCCAAACGGGGTGGCGGTGGGCGGCGAGGCGGACAAGGCGGTCTATGAACCTCTCGTAGTTATAACCCTCGATTTCAGCGGCCAGTATGGTGCTGGTGTCGGGGCTGATGTCGGAATTGGGGTTGACATCTAATATATACATCAATCCGTCTTTCATCCTCATATCGATGCGCGCATAATCGCGGCAGCCGGTCACTTTATATGCGGATTTGCATGCCTGTTCTACTTTAGCCAGTTCTTCTTCTGTCAGCGGAGCCGGTAAAAGCGTTTTAATTCCCTCGTATTGAACCGAGCCGGGAACGAATTTGGCTTCGTAGCCGCACAGGTGTTCTCGGCAGTCCGAAAGCATCGAGAATTCCATTTCCGCCGGCGGCAGCATTTCGATGTGCCCGTTGCCCCAGAGCGATATGTGCAGTTCGCGCCCGTCGATAAAATCTTCTACCAATGCGGCTTGTTGAAATTTTCCGGTAACAAATTTAATCCTGTTTAATAACTCCTCCCCGTTCAGGCAAACGGCATTCCTGTCGATGCCTTCGCTGCAATGCTCCATCGAGGGTTTTACAATAGCGGGGAAGCTGTTCCAATTAATAGAGGATTCACAATCATATATCTGCCAGCAGGGAGTGCAAATTCCGTTGTCATCCAACAGCCTCTTTATCTGCTTTTTATCCTGTGTTTTTGCCAGTACATCCGAGGAGGCGCCGGTGAAAGTGAACCCGGCTTTTTCGAGGCAGTCTGCCACCAGCCATTCGCTGTGGAATACGCCGGGCAGGCATTCGCACCAGTTGAAGACGATGTGCTCGGAGGGATTGAATTGAGAAAGTATTTCGGGGAGATTGTCGCCTGTTACCGGCAGTTTTACAACAGGGTACCCCGCCGAACAAAGCGCTTCATATATTTGAAGTGTTGATTCATTAACCTCTTTCAGTTCCTGCGGCGTCCAGCCCGGGTCCAGGTTGTAGAGGAAAAGAACTGAAACATCCTGTGGTCGGATATTTACCGGCATGGCAGGATTACCTGTCTCATTTTTCTCCCTTTTAGTCTCGCGTATACCATGTGGCGGCAAGACTGATTTATTCGTGTTAAAAACCTGTTAAATGTTAGGTTATTGTAAACTATAAGGTGCTTGAAAATCAATCATTTTTTATCGGGGTTGACGCTTATCCGTCATCCCGGTTGTATCGGGACGACACCTTACCAATGGGGAAGACTGATTTAATAGCCTTTTTTAATGATGTGAAATTGTACAGAGGTTGGGGCGTTAATTTATGCAATGATATGTTTTAAAGCCTACAAATCATCCAGATTAACCTTTGTAAACTTTCCCTCAGCGGCTTCCTTTAGTCCTTGATTAAAACTGGCAAGTGCCTCTGGGTTTTCATAGAGCCACTTTTCGGAATCGGGGATAATTATTTGGGGATTGAGGTCTGTTTTCTTGTGATGGTTGCCTTTTTTAATAGCATTTTTCATAATATTGTTTATTCTTTCGCTTTCTTCTGCAATTCGTAAAGCTTGTTAAGGGCTTCGAGGGGGGTAAGGGCGTTGATATCAAGTTTTTCCAGTTCCTCCAGCGCCTCCGGTTTTTGCCCGAACAGTGAAAGCTGGGGAACGGCTTCTTCTTTATGTGGTTTCTTTACAGATTTTGCTGAATTAACCCTGCTGGCGGATTCCAGTTCTTCCAGCACCTCGTCGGCGCGGTGAATGACCGGTTTCGGCATTCCGGCTAATTTAGCAACGTGGATGCCGTAGCTCTTATCGACGCCTCCGGGTATAATCCTGTGCAGAAAGATGACATTGCCAGCTTCTTCAGCTACGGCAACATTGAAATTCCTGACGCGCGGCAGATAATCAGCAAGCTGTACAAGCTCGTGGTAGTGAGTGGCAAAGAGCGTCTTCGCTCCCAGCCCCTTGTAATTATGGATGTATTCTACAACAGAGCGCGCAATCGCCATCCCGTCATAGGTGCTGGTGCCGCGCCCGATTTCATCGAGAATTAATAAGGACTTTGGGGTGGCGTTATTCAAGATGTTGGCGGTTTCCACCATCTCAACCATAAAAGTCGATTGCCCCGAAGCTAAATCCTCACGCGCGCCGATACGCGTAAAGATGCGGTCTACCAGGCCGATAACCGCTTTCTCCGCCGGAACAAAGCTGCCGATTTGCGCCATTAAAACAATTACCGCAATCTGTTTCAAATAGGTCGATTTGCCTGCCATATTGGGGCCGGTGAGGATAATCAACTGGGCGCTATCGTTCGAAAGCGTGATGTCGTTGGGGATGAATTCTCCCTGCCTCAGGTTTACTTCTACTACCGGGTGGCGTCCCTGCCTGATGATGATGTCATTGCCGTCATTCAGTTCTGGCCTGATGTAATTATTGCGGCTGGCGGCTTCGGCCAGGCTGGAGAAAACATCGATTTCCGCCAGTGTATTGGCAAGCGCAATCAGGCTTTCTCCGTAGGCGGCGGCTTGCTGACAGATGCGGCGGAAGATTTCGTTTTCCAGTTCAAAAACTCTATCTTTGGCATTCAGAATAACCGATTCGTACTCCTTGAGTTCCGGTGTGAAAAATCTCTCCCCGTTAACCAGCGTCTGCTTGCGGATATAGGAATCAGGAACCTGTGGCAGGTTAGCCTGCGAGATTTCGATATAGTAACCGAAAACGCGGTTGTAGCCTACTTTAAGCGATTTGATGCCTGTCTTTTCGCGTTCCTGCTTTTCGAGGTTGGCGAGATACCGGCGGGCGCTTGTAGAGGCGAGGCGCAGTTTATCCATCTCCTCCGAAAAGCCCTGCCTGATAACTCCGCCTTCACCCAGTGATGACGTGGGACACTCTTCAATCGATTGGGCTATTAATGCAATCAGCTCCGGTTGCGGCCTGAGCCTGACTTTGAGCCAGTCTACGGGCGCATAATCGATGCTTTCAAATATCCTTAGCAGTTCCGGGATTACTTCCAGGCTGTGCTTTAAAGAAATTAGCTCCAATGGCAGGGCAATGTTACCGCGTATGCGGTTTGTCAGTCGTTCAAGGTCGGCGATATCTGCGAGCTTGTCGATGATTTGTCTTCTGGTGATGTTATCACGCAGGAACCAGCCGACGGCGTCCTGTCTAACAGTCAATTCTTTCAAATCTAAAAGCGGTTGACCCAGCCAGCGCTTGAGCATGCGCCCGCCCATCGATGTTTTGGTAAAATCTATTACGGATAGCAGCGAACCTACGGTATTACCGGATACTGCGCTGCGGAAGAGTTCAAGGTTGGCCTGGGTGGTGGCATCCAGCGCCATGAATAAGGCGGCGGTGTAGGTTGAAAGATGCGTTATCTGGTGAAGGACACCCTTTTGTGTCTGCTTTAGATAATATAGTACGGCTCCGGCAGCGCGGATTGCTATCGGCAAGCCTGAACAGCCGTATCCTTCTAACGTTGCGGCTTCAAAATGGTCTAACAGTGTTTTGCGTGCTGTTTCCAGCTCGAACCAGTAGTTTTCGATATGACTTAAAGACGGCTTGATGCTGATATCGGGCAACTGATATTCCGGAGGGGTAACTATTTCGGCAGGCTGCAGCCTTTCCAGTTCAACGCCGAGGCGGTGGAGGGGGAGCTGGGTAGCGTTGAATTCGCTGGTGGTAATATCCACATAGGCAATACCCGCTGTTTCTCCGTCTGTTATTACTGCTGCCAGGTAGTTATTGGCTTTGCCCTCCAGAAGCCCCGGTTCGACTATCGTTCCGGGAGTTACCAGCCGCACCACATCGCGTTCGACGATGCCTTTGGTTTCGCCCGGTTTGGTCATCTGTTCACAGATGGCGACTTTGTAGCCGCGCTTTATCAGCTTTGCGAGGTAATCATCCACAGCATGATAGGGGATGCCTGCCATCGGTATTTTATAGTTTTTCCCCATACTGCGTGATGTGAGCACGATTTCCAATTCGCGCGCAGTGATCTTGGCGTCTTCATCGAAGGTCTCGTAGAAATCCCCCAGCCTGAAGAACAGGATGGCATGGGGATACTGCTGTTTTATCTTGAGATACTGCTGGCGGATGGGTGTCGGATTATCCTTCATGATGGTCATATTCTACTTGAATCGGCGGATAAAT
>CAZJMW010000109.1:0-4086 GCA_964547375.1 uncultured Dehalococcoidales bacterium
TTGGGTTTGCTGTCGCGACCGTTATGTGTTGAACCGCCACCTTTCTTATGAGCCATTTAAGACACCCCCGCTTGAACAATTTCATCGATAGTCAGCGCGGTGTACATCTGGCGATGACCGGTTTTGTTGCTGCTTCTCGTCTTGTTCTTGTATTTAAAGACAATGATTTTCTTATCCTTGCCTTGACCTTTAACCGTAGCAACCACTTTTGCTCCCTCGATAGTGGGTTTGCCGACTATCTGCTGATCGTTATCAGCAATGAGTAACACCTTATCCAGCTCGACAGTATCGCCTTCGGCAGCAGCCAGACGCTCTACCTTTATGCTTTTGCCGGGAGCTACTTTATACTGTTTTCCGCCGGTTTCAATTATTGCGTAAATCTCAGTAAACCTCCATCAATAAAACACTTTATTCTATCAGCTAGCGACGATTGGTGTCAACTATGATTTCATCCCACAAATCGGCTATCTTATTTTTCAACTCCGCCAGAGGCATATCGGTATCGATAACTTTTTTTGCCGCCTTCATTCCGTCTTCCGGCAGAGTCTGCATATTAATACGCGAAATAATATCCTCTTTAGCCATGCCTCTATTTATAAGGCGTTCGATAATTTTGTCCTTTGAAGCGACGGTAATCCAGACTTCGTCTACACGGTTTTCCCATCCGGCCTCGATTAAAAGCGGCGCTTCGATTACCGCTGCTGCGATACCCTGTCGCTTGAAATCGTCCAGCATGTCTTGAATGAGGCGGTAAATGAGGGGGTGGCTTATCGTGTTTAGCTTTGCCAGGGCATCACTATCTTTGAAAACTATATCTGCCAGTTTTCTGCGGTCGATTTTCCCTCTTGAAGTCAGCACCTGCCGCCCGAAATTATTTACGATTTCCTGTCGTACGACGCTATCTGTTTCCAGCATCTTGTGCCAGATTTTATCGGCATCCACAACTGCAGCGCCCATTTCCTTCAAGAACCCGGCCACCGTGCTCTTGCCGCTGCCGATACCGCCTGTTAATCCTATAATCTTCATTTTTCTTATTACCAGTCCGCAGCATTAATATCCAAATAGAATTCCGATATAAAAGATTCTCCTGCTATCTTATTATACCAGTTCCAGCATCTGCAGACCGTTTATTATCATGCTGACCGCAATGGCAGCCAGCAGCAGGCTGAATACCTTTGAGATGGCGCCAAGCCCGCCTTTTCCCAGGAAATGGCTCAAGCGGTTTCCTAAAAGGAAGATAATCCAGGCAATCAGCATATTTATGGCAAAAGAGATGAGCACAACATAGAGCGGAAACTGCATTGCCAGAAGCAACAGCGTTGCGATAGTAGCCGGACCGGCCGTTAGGGGAGTACCGATGGGGACTACCGCTACTATTTCCTCTTTGTTTACATCCACCATGCGGCCGGTAATTATCAGTTTAATCGAAAGCACCAGCAGTATCAGTCCGCCGGCTATGGCAAAAGCCCCTACGGAAATGCCCATTACCGTCAGAATAAACTGTCCAAAGAAGAGGAATGCCAGCCCTACAACCACGGCTGTCACTGTGGCCACATTTATCATTTTATGACGTTCTTTCAACGTCAATCCTTCACCGAGGGTAATAACCACCGGCAGAGTTCCCAACGCATCGATAACGATAAAAAGGGGAACAAAGGTCAAAATAAAATTGCTCCAGAATTCAGCCATATAAATCCGACATCTCCGAAAAATGAAAATTAACATAAAGATTATATCACACATAGGCCGGTCGGGATTAATGCAATACACTTGATAAGGAGATGCATATAATTTAGATCTTTGATAAACTTGTCTTGAATTATTGGCAAAATAATTATTATTTGATGTATAACATCTCGCCTGAACTCTGCTATAATTAAGTCCAATATTACTTTTTGACCAAGGAGCAATGAAATGCTGAAAAAAATTTTAAAAATACTGGAAGAGGATTCCCGAACCACTCCCGAACAAATAGCTACCATGCTGGGTATATCCGAAGATGAAGTCTTATCAACTATTCGCAAAGCAGAGGATGAAGGGAAGATACTGAAATATAAAACGCTTGTAAATTGGGATAAGGTAAACGATGAGCAGGTCTGGGCTTTAATCGAGGTTCAGGTGTCTCCGCAGAGAGATACCGGGTATGATGCCATTGCCGAAAAGATTTACCGCTTCCCGCAGGCCCGCAGTGTTTACCTGATGTCGGGCGGGTACGATTTGGCGGTGCTGGTGCAGGGTAAATCGATGCACGAAATCGCCGATTTCGTCGGACAAAAACTGTCTCCAATCGAAGGCGTTCGCGCTGCCGCCACCCATTTTATAATGAAGCGGTACAAGGAAGACGGCGTTATTCTAAACGGACCGGAAGAAATAAAGCGCCAACCGGTTATACTTTAGTAGTAATATAAAATTTTTATTGGCAGGTCAGCTATGAACAGCGATTACGATGATAAAAACAGCAGATTGATATCGGACAGGGTGAACTCGATTGCTCCTTCCGGGATACGCAAGTTTTTCGACCTTTTAAATTCAATGGAGGGAGTAATTTCCCTTGGAATCGGCGAGCCCGATTACACCACCCCCTGGCATATTCGTGAAGCCGCCATCTATTCTATGGAAAAGGGTATGACCATGTACACCTCCAACGCCGGTATACCGGAGGTGCGCCAGGAATTATCGCGTTATCTGAAAAAACGTTTCGACCTCGAGTATGATTGGAAGTCGGAATTAATGATTACAGTCGGCGTCAGTGAAGGGCTTGACCTTGTAATGAGAGCCATATTAAACCCCGGTGACGAAGTTATAATGCCCGACCCCAGCTATGTATCTTATCCTGCCTGTGTTCACCTGGCGGGCGGTGTCCCGGTCAGTATTCCCACCTATGAAGAGAATGATTTCGAAATCAGCGCTTCCGATATCGAAGCCCGGATTACTCCGAAGACAAAAGCAATTCTTTTGGGTTATCCCGCCAACCCCACCGGTGCGGTGATGCCGGGCGGTAAGCTGGAAGAAATAGCACAAATGGCTCGTAAACACGACATCCTGATGATTGTCGATGAGATCTATTCTCAATTGATTTACGGAGTAGAGCATACCTGTATCGCCGCATTGCCGGGTATGCAGGAACACACTGTTTTACTGAACGGTTTTTCGAAATCCTTTGCTATGACAGGCTGGCGCATCGGGTATGCCGCTGCCGGCAAGTCGATTATTGCTGCCATGAATAAAGTACATCAATACACGATTATGTGTGCTTCCACTATGGCGCAGATGGGGGCTCTGGAAGCTATGAAAGCCGGAGAGCAGGATGTTTGCGAAATGGTGGAGGATTATAACCGCCGCAGGCTGGTGACGGTAAACGGTCTGCGTAAAATCGGCCTATCCTGTTTCGAACCGAAAGGTGCATTTTACGCCTTCCCCAGTATAAAGAGTACCGGCATGAAATCAGAAGAATTCGCCGAAAAACTTTTGATGGAAGAAAAGGTAGCGGTTGTCCCGGGTACGGCATTCGGACCGGGAGGTGAGGGATATGTGCGCTGCTGCTATGCCACTTCGCTTAAGGAAATCGAAGAAGCGCTGGTTAGAATGAAGCGCTTTTTGGAACGGCATAAGGCTTAACTGCTACTTTATTATTAGTCGTTTTGAAATCCCCTTTTCGTTTTGAGAAGGGGATTTTTTATTACCACCAGGGTATTGACAAACTGTCTATAAAGGTGTATGTTAGAAATAGATAACGTTAGAAATATATAACAACGGGGGGATACATGAAAAACAAGAAAACGTTTTGGGTCTTTTCTGTTACCGCTCTTTTAATTACGATAATATTTATAGCTTTAAAGTTTTATTCCATTGCTGCTGTAATTATTATTGGAGCTATAATTGCCGGACATCGTGAAATCTGGTCATTGATAAGATACCGGAAAATGCCGCCGCATGATGAAAGAGTAAATGATAATATTAATAAATCGATACGCAACGGCTTTCTGGCTTTTATTATAATTTCTCTGATAACCTTATTATTTTACGTTACCGAGGAATTCGCGCGGATAGATTTAGAGTATTATCTTGTTGCCTTAATACTATTAG
>CAZJMW010000110.1:0-3851 GCA_964547375.1 uncultured Dehalococcoidales bacterium
ATAAAACGCGAGGTCTCCTTTTCCATAACATCACCGGTAATAATCATAATTTTCTGCTTTAAAGCCGGTTTTATCCCTGTAATGCGATGATAGGCCTCAATTCCGTTCATCCTGGGCATCTTTATGTCCAGCAGAACAAAGTCGTAATCGTTAATTTCAACCAGTTTAAGGGCATCGCAGCCGTTATTGACCTCCTGGCACTGATAACCCCAACCCCCCAGCAGACTCTTAAGGTAAGACAGCACCACTGCTTCGTCATCTATAATCAAACCTTTTTTATATGAACTACCCCCCGCATTATTATGTTCTCCGGCTTCTTTATCAGCCGGGTTGACGATATCGGTAACCGGCAGTTCTACCATTATCTTCGTACCCTTGCCCCATGTACTCTCGGCGCTGATTTTGCCGCCGTGGCGGGTGACTATACCGTGGCTCATGCTCAAACCCAATCCGGTGCCCTGACCTACTTCCTTGGTGGTAAAGAAGGGATTGAAAATTTTCGATACATCTTCCTTCCTGATACCGGGGCCGTCGTCCATAAAAGTAATAATGATATTATCGCCGGCTCTCCCGCTTTTAACAGTAATGCTTCCCGTTTTACAGATACTTTTTATCGCCTGCTCGGCATTCAGGATAATATTGAGAAATACCTGTTGTATCTGTACAGCATCGACAGCTGTCGCCGGTATCCCGTTATCCAGTTCCATGTCTACACGGATATCGCATAATTCCAATTCATAAGCACGCAGCTTCATCGTTTCAATGATAATCTCGTTAATATTTGCCATACTCCTGCCGAGTTCCCGCTGGTGGGCAAAAGTCAGCAGCCCGCTGATAATCCTGGCAGCCCGCTGCGCCTCCCGGTTGATTATCTCCACATTTTCCCTGATTTCGGCAGGGATATCCCTTTCCATTAAAAGCTGCGAAAAACCGACAACCCCGGTCAAAGGGTTATTTATTTCATGTGCCAACCCCGATGCCATTTCACCGATTGAAGCCAGACGATTAGCGTTCTGCAACTCAAGCTGCATCTGCTTTTCTCTCTCCTCGGCTAGCTTGATTTTGGTAATATCCTGAATGTATCCGTAAACACGTACCAGCTTCCCGTCGTTATCCCAAATGCCGTCCGCCATGACATTACCGTACCACAATTCCCCGTCTCTGCGTAGAAAGCGCACTACGATTTCTTCTGTTTTACCATTCCTTATATTGGCCTCCATCATACCGCAAAGTGTGTCATGGTCCTCCGGATAAGCCGCCTCCTGTACCAGTTTCATAGAAGGTTTTACCTCACCCGGTTGATACCCGAACAGCCTGAAAAACTCGTCACTCCAGAAAGCCTCACCCGGCACGAAATCCCAGTGCCAGCTTCCGATTCCGGCAATGCTCTGCGCTTTTGCCAGGTTGGCTTCACTTTCACGCAACTGCTTTTCGCCAAGCTTAGGCTGTGTAATATCGGTACACAACAATACCCAGCCGTAGCTTCTGCCATCGGCGATTATCTGCTGTACGGTCATTGCCACCCAGACCTCGGCTGCCTTTGTTTTATGCAACTGTACGGTATGAAAATAGCCGTTGTGTTTTACCTCATCCAGGGGCAACTGGATATGCACACCGGCCTCATTTTCAGACTCGATAATATCCTTAATCGGGCTGCCGATGGCTTCCGAGGCTTCGATTCCGTATATTTTTTCGCTGATTTCATTCCAGTGCGTGATTATGCCATCGTTATCGATGGCGATGACGCTTTCCTGTATCGATTTAAAGGCGGCATCGGAGAAACGCAGTTTTTCTTCGATTTTTTTACGCTCGGATATATCATTCACAATGTACAAAATGGATTGTATATCGCCGTTTTTATCCTTAATTAGCTGGGGAAACAGCTCTATCCACAAGATATTATTCCCGATTTTTAACAGGTATTCGCAATTACCATAGCCTTCATCACCTTCATTAACCAAAGTACTAAATGACTCTAAAACCTCTTCCATACCGGGTTCCAGTATTTCCACAAAATCGAAGATATACTTACCGGCTGCTTCTTTAGCCGGGAAACCGGACATTTTTTCAATGGTTTCATTCCAATCGGTCACGACGAGGTCTTTGTTAACTATAAACATACCCTCGCGAATTGATTTGAAAGCAGCGTTGGCAAACTTCAGGTCTTTTTCCATTTTTTTATAATTGGACTCGTCATAAACAAAAACGATATGCCCGATGGATTTACCCGATTTACTCAATTTGATGGGGATAGCGTTAAAGAACAGGCACAACTCCTGGCCATTTTTTTTCGTTATGCAAGCTTCATACATTAGAGTCTGCCCATCCGGCTCATCTGCAAGTACATCTTCGGGAATTTGCAGTTCACCGTTTTTAACAAACGGCAGGTCGGCAACATTCAGACCTTTCAGTTCATCCGCTGAATAACCGGTAATCTGTTCCACTTTTTGATTGACGTAGGTGATTACTCCACTGTCATTCACAAAACAAAAACCGTAAGGGGAATTACCGAGGTACTTCTCAGCCATCTTGACAAAACCGAGTATTGCCTTATTTTTAAACGAAAACAGGCTTTTATTTTTCGGTTTTTGTTCCATTAAGATATTCCTTGTATAAAAACATTAAATACTATTTTAACACTATTTAGCAGTCGAAAGAATAGCTGTATGTGAGAGATTATTTAAAAAACCTATTCCTTTTTTACTATAACGAAACAGCTAAAGTTAATATATTATAATTGTAATATGATATAGCAGATTTATCTTAAAGTATGTATTAATGATGTAATGAGTTAGTACCTTAGATAATGTAGATTAATAGAGATTTACCTTAAGTGTGGTATGGAATAAAACAATAGGTTGTGGTTATAATACTAATGTATAAATATTAAAACACAAAAACGGTTTATCGTGTTATCATGAATACATCAAAGAGATATAATATCATCAACATGTATAAAGAAGTGAGCCAAAGGAGACAAAAATTGTGTTGAGCACCTTAAACACTATTTTCGCTTGGTGTATTGTTGTTTTTTCGATATTCGGATACATATTTACTATAAGAAAAATTGGGGAACGCTGGATGTTCTGGCTAATTCTTGGTAGTTGTTGGTTGATATTTGCCATTGTTCTTACTATTACAGGAGCAAGTAGCCAAAATGATTCCCCATTCGTTATAACTGTGTGGATTTTTTCATACATACTAATAGTAATCTCAATAGTCCTAATAATTATGAGGTATCTGGATTTTAAAAAAAGAAAATAACCCAGAAATATTTATCCTTTAGCATATTAACAAACTGTTCAAATACATTAGATATCCTAAATGATTTAACAGTGTTTGATAGCATCATTTTTTACCCCTGCATTACCTGTTGGATGACTTTAGTAACGGATAATGTCGACCTGTTAATTTAGTTTATTTACTTTCATTCTTGTACTACAAGTATAAATTCGAACCACATTCCATATAAGGGCTAATCGGTCACTTATGGTGCGCTAAAAGTACAAACCTTGAGCCTTTAGTAATAGTTGCCCCAAGTATGATTAGTATGATATATTCTATAATTCACACCATTGTTTATAATGTATTAAGACCTGGGGGAGGACAATGAAAGACAACAACCATAAATTTTACGGTTCAACCACGGTGGGCGAAAGGGGACAGGTGGTCATTCCGGCCGAAGCTAGGCGCGACCTGAATATTTCTCAGGGTACCAAACTTTTGGTATTTAGCGGACACGGCGGAGATGACCTGGTTTTTACGCGGGCGGAATCGATGGCGGAGTTTATCAACAAAGCTAAAGAGATGATGAATCAGATGGAAGGAATCCTGAATAAGAAAGAGGATGA
>CAZJMW010000111.1:0-3798 GCA_964547375.1 uncultured Dehalococcoidales bacterium
GTTTCCGTCTGCCACCATGTATCGACAATAGGGCATATCTCGCGTCCGATAACGCGATGATACCACATCCATGCCTCGGGGTTGATGGGTTCTCCAACCGTTCCCAAGAGTCTGAGGCTGGACAGGTCGTGTTTTTTAGGCCATTCCTCACCGTCGCGCATCAGGGCGCGGATTAAAGTGGGAGCGGTATAAAAAATGTTAATCTTGAATTTATTTATAATATGCCACATTCTATCCGGTTTCGGATAGGTCGGAGTTCCCTCATAAATAAAGCTGGTGGCGCCGGTAGCCAGAGGCCCGTAGACGACATAACTATGCCCTGTTACCCAACCGATATCGGCAGTACACCAGAAAACATCTTCGTCTTTGATATCGAAAACCCATTTCATGGTCTGGACGCAGTGCAGCAGGTAGCCGGCTTGCGTGTGCATGACGCCCTTGGGTTTGCCGGTACTGCCGCTGGTATAAAGGATGAACAGCGGGTCTTCGGAATCCATGACCTCAGGTTCGCAAATCGATGAAATATCATCTGCTTCCATTTCTTCATGCCACCAGCGGTCTCTGCCTTCGTTTATAGTGATATGCAGCCCCAGTCGCTTGACTATTATCATGTCTTTAACATTAGGGCAGTCTTTCATGGCGATATCGGCGGCGTCTTTGCACCTGATTATCTGTCCGTTTCTATGATAACCGTCGGCAGTGACGACCAGCTTGGAGTTGCAGTCCAATATGCGGTCTCTTAAAGATTCCCCGCTGAATCCGCTGAAGACAATGCTGTGAACAGCACCGATGCGGGTGCAGGACAGCATGGCGAAAGCCGCTTCGGGAATCATCGGCATATAAATTGTTACCGCATCGCCTTTTTTAATGCCGAGCTTCTTCAGTACATTGGCGAATTTGCATACTTCGTGATGTACCTGCTGGTAGGTGAAAGTGCGAACTTCATCTTCGCCTTCACCCTGCCATACCAGCGCCGCTTTATTCTTGCGCCAGGTGTTTAAGTGGCGGTCGAGACAGTTGTAACTGACATTGAGTTTGCCGCCGGCAAAATACTTGATATTTACATTTCCACGGAACGAGTAGTCACGCACTTTATCCCATTTTTTATACCAGTCAAGCTGCTCTGCCAGGTGCCCCCAGAACCCATCCGGGTCTTTTAGCGACCAGTTGTATAAAGCCCTGTAGTGCCGCAACCCGGAAACTGCTGCTTTATCGGCAAATTCCTGCGGGGGAATGAACACCCTTTTTTCTTCCATCATGGAAGTGATTTCCTGGTGTTTTTCGTCATGCTTGGAGGCAATAAACTTGCCCGCATCCAGGAATTTTTTATTACCTACAGCCTCGTCTATTACTTTGCCCATTTCTTCGATAGTATAGGGAGCAGTCAGGTAATCGAAGGCGCCCAGTTTCATACATTCGGCAAGCGAATCTGCGGTGGGATTGGCGGATGTAATCACAATTTTGATATCAGGCTGCTTTTTCAGGGCTTGTGTGAGCACTTCAATACCGCTTTTAGCCGGCATTTCGAGCGAGATAATGGCTAAATCGAAGTGTTCTTTGGAGATTGCTGTGACGGCTTTTGCCCCGTCAGCCACCGTTAGGGAGCGATATGTTCGCTGTTTCAGAAAATCGACAACGGACTCTTGCAAGCCGCTATCAATCTCGGCAACAAGTATGTAAGGACTGCCGGCGGTGGTTTCTTCTTTCGGGGGGGCGGATTTGTCTTGAGACATGTTAAACCTCCTCAAATGAAAAATCTGTAATTCTTAAAATATTAAAATTCAATATATTAAGTGCGAGAGAAATAATAATATCAGTAAAAATATGTACTTGTCAATACTTATTTATGTGTACAAAGGTGTGTTATAAATTGTACATAAAATACTATTTGACAACAATAATATTTGTTATATAATAATATTATTGGTAATCAATAATAAATTGGTGTTAAGGATGTATTATGGACAATCGACAGGATGAGAAAACAGAGAAGTTTACTGTTCATCTAAATAAATTAAGTAATTTTGTGGGTGAGTTGTTGTCTGACGGGCCGATACTTATCGAATCCGAAAATAACCTTACCATGTCGCAGCTGCGCGTGCTTTTGCTTCTTAAAATGAACCAGAAAATGAAGATGGCGCAGATAGCTTCCGCACTGAAAATACATGTTTCTACAGCCACCGGTTTACTGGACAGGTTAATTGCCAAGAACCTGGTTAAACGAGAAAGCGGGGCAGACGACAGGAGAGTAATTTACTGCAGCCTGACTGGGAACGGACTCAAGATTACCGATACCATCTGGCATGTGGTAGTTGAAAATGCGCAATCGCTATCGGAATTTATAACTCCGGAAGAATTGGATATTATCGGCAATTCAATCGATATCATTCAAAGAGCATGGGCAAAAAGGAAAGAAAAAGTGGGCGGAACTTTGCCGTCTGACTCGATTTAAAAATAATTATACAGTCATATTTTGGAGGGGTTTATGTTCAAGGGATTGGGGCAGTTTGCCTCAAAATTCAAGTATTTAATCATCCTGTTCTGGTTGGCGCTGGCCGTATATATGGTGCTTTTAGCGCCTACTTTAAGTGAAACCGGTAAGCTCGATACCTCCGATTTTCTGCCGGCCGGCAGCGAATCCGGACGGGCTGCCGAACTTATTGCACAGTATTTCCCCGAAGCAAGTACCGATTCATCTGTTACCGTGGTTTTATATAACAGCTCGGGGTTAAAAGAAGCGGACGGTGCATTTGCCGCCGCATTTTCCCAGTGGCTTCTCGGTAAAGGCGAGGCATCCGGTATTGAAACGGTAACTTCCGTTTTTACCAATCCGGCGCTGGCTTCCAGCCTGATTTCCCCTGATAATACCACCATGCTGATAAATATCGGCATCAACATCACTACATCCGGTGCATCGGCGTCGGGAATACTGGAATCAATAGGTTCATATATCGACAGTAACAATGGCTCTTCCACATTGGAGATTTACGTATCGGGTGAGGCCGGAATAATGAATGACCTTACTTCCGCTCTGGTTGAGAGCATCGATATCACTACTATCGTTACAATTATCCTGGTAGTGGTTCTGCTGTTTCTTATATACAGGTCTCCGGTGGCCGTGCTGGTGCCTTTAAGCACTATCGGTATAGCCTATCTTATCAGCCGGGGTATACTTGGGTATATGGGGGAGTGGGGCATCAGCTTATGGTCTCAACTGGATGTGTTTATTATCGTTCTTATATTCGGAGCAGGCACCGATTACTGCCTGTTTATGGTTTCCAGGTACAAAGAAGAACTGAAAAGATGCTCCACCCGTCTTGAGGCTTTACGTGCGACCGTAGGCTCGATCGGTTCGGTGATTACCGCCAGCGCCTTTGCCGTTATTATAGGGCTGGCAGGACTGACCATTGCGGAATTCGGTATGCTGCAGACGATGGGCCTGGCGCTTGCCACTGCCGTTTTTGTTACCCTTTTAGCGGCGCTTACGCTAAATCCGGCTCTTGCTTCCCTCTTTGGCCGGTTTATGTTCTGGCCGGGTAAACAGGCAGATACCACTAAAGCTGTCGCAGTTAAAGCACACGAAAGCAAATTCTGGAATCGCGTCGCCAGCATAACTACCAATCATTCACTGATTATTTCGATTGTGGTCATTCTGGTTCTGGCGATTCCATACTATCCCTATTTCAAGATGAGTACCTCCTTTGATACTCTGGCAGAGTTATCCGATAATTCCAATTCGGTTAAGGGTTTCCAGATACTTGCCGAGCATTTCGATATCGGCAACATGATGCCCTCAAC
>CAZJMW010000112.1:0-3772 GCA_964547375.1 uncultured Dehalococcoidales bacterium
CTGCCTCACATAAACTCGACCAAGGAATTAAAAACCAAGCCGACACAGCACAGCGTCAACGAACTGCGGCGCATCGGTATTCAGCCGGATGTGATTATCTGCCGCAGCGATTATCCCATCTCAGATGGCATTCGCGATAAAATATCGCTCTTCTGCGATGTGGAACTGGATGCCGTGATTCCGCTGCCGACCGTTTCCACCATCTACGAAGTACCCATCATACTCGAGGAATTCGGTATGGCGGAACTGATTATAAAACGGCTCGGCCTCAAGGCCGTCAATCCTGACCGGACGCTCTGGAAGGAAATGGTTTCCTGCATCAAGGAACCGTCCGAGGAAGTAAATATCGCGCTGGTGGGCAAGTATGTCGAACTGGAAGACGCCTACTACTCGGTGCGTGAATCCCTGTGCCATGCCGGTTTGTATCATAAAAAGAAAATCAAGCTGGACTGGGTTCACTCGGAGGAACTGGAAAAACCGGGCGGCGAGGCGCTCTTGCGCCATGCGCAGGGCATCATCGTTCCGGGCGGCTTCGGCATACGCGGCATCGAGGGCATGTTAAAGGCGGCCAAATATGCCCGGCAGAACAATATTCCCTATTTCGGCATCTGCCTCGGTATGCAAATCATGGTAATCGAACTGGCGCGTTTCGTGCTCAAGTCCGATGCCCCTAATTCCAGTGAGTTCAACGAGTGCACTCCGCACCCGGTTATAGCTTATCTGCCCGAGCAGCGCTCGGTTAAAGACAAGGGCGGCACCATGCGGCTGGGCGAATATCCGTGCCAACTGGTAGCCGGCACTATTGCCGCCGAGCTATATAATGAAGATAAAATCAGCGAGCGTCACCGCCACCGCTACGAATTTAACAACGATTACCGCGAGCAGCTGGCCGCAGCCGGAATGGTTTACAGCGGCCTCTCACCCGACGGCAACCTGGTCGAAATCTGCGAAATGAAAGACCATAAATGGATGCTGGGCTGCCAGTTCCATCCCGAGTTCCTGTCGCGCCCGGGGCGTCCGCACCCGCTCTTCCGCGGCTTTGTCGGCGCCGCTATGAATGTGCTCAGGGAAGGCGCGCAGCCGTCGCTTCCGCTAAATCCATAATAGGGAGTCTGATATGAGAATATTTTTAGATACGGCCAACATCGAACAGATACAAAACGGAGTCAAGCTGGGAGTAGTATCCGGTGTTACCACCAATCCCACTCTTGTAGCCAAAGAGGGGCATGCCGATTATAAATCGGTGGTGAAACAGATTTGCGCCATCGTTCCCGGACCGGTTTCGGCAGAGGTGGTGGTGGAGGGCGCTCCCGCCATGCTGGAACAGGCGCGCGAAATCGCCTCCTGGGCGGAGAATGTGGTAATCAAGATACCGGCAACCGCCGAGGGGTTGGAAGTCACTTCCGCTCTTGCCAAAGAACAAATCAAGGTCAATATGACGCTTGTTTTTTCCGCCAACCAGGCACTGCTCGCGGCCCTTGCCGGTGCGGCTTATGTCAGCCCGTTTGTAGGCCGTCTCGATGACATCGGCAGCGACGGTATGCTTCTGGTTAAAGATATTGTGGATATTTTTAAGGGCTATAACTTGACAACTAAGGTAATTGCTGCTAGTATTCGACATCCACAGCATTGTTTAGCAGCAGCAAAAGCGGGAGCTCAAATCGCCACGGTGCCCTACAACGTACTTATCCAAATGATGAAGCATCCGCTCACAGATAGCGGTATCGAGCGTTTCTTTGCCGACTGGCGCAAGGTAGCGGGCGATAAATAAGATAATACTCCATATAAACCTAATATAATGGTAAATGGATTAAAATTAACAAAGCCGTTCGTGGTTAAATTAAAAAACCGTTCGTGGTTAAATTAAAAAACCGTTCGTGGTGAGCTTGTCGAACCATAACGGCGCCGATTAGCAAGTATGTTTTCTTCCGCTCGTGACCCTTCGACAGGCTCATCTCAAGTATGGGACAGGTGGCGAACGGAATATGATAACGGCGAGAATATAAATGAGTTTTTGGGTTTATATACTTGAATGTGCCGATGGGAGTTATTATACTGGGCATACCGAAAACTTGGAAAAACGTATTGCAGAACATCAGCAGAAATATTTTCACTGCTATACGGAATTAAGACTCCCTGTAAAACTGGTGTTTTGTAGTGAATTTACAACGCGTCTGGAAGCACTAGCCAGTGAGAGGCAAATTAAAGGCTGGTCTCGCAATAAGAAAAAAGCATTGATTAACAGTGATTGGGAAGCATTAGTAAGGTACGCAAAGAATAATCAGTGAACTTTTTACAAGGTATACCCTTCGACAAGCTCAGGGCGAACGGATTTTAGATATAATATATTTATAAAAAAAAATAATTAAACTCGAACTCAGAAGCTGACTGTCTTCTTATTTTAATGTATCCATTGTAAATTTAAGGATAAATGTCTTAAAAAAGAGGATAAGGGCATATCTTGAGGAGGTAAAAGGGAAAAGAGAGAGGTAATCTATGGAAATCAGTCAGTTGGAAAACAAGAACAGGGAAGAATTGCTGGAGCTGGCAAAAGAGAACGGCCTTACCAGTTGCTCGGGTCTGCGTAAACAGGAAATCATGATGCGGCTTTTACAGGCCAGCGCCGAACAGCAGGGGAATCTCTTCTGCAGCGGTATCCTGGATATCATGGCCGACGGATACGGTTTCCTCCGGCAGAGCACGCTGCTTCCCAGTTCCTCGGATATCTATGTCTCACAATCGCAAATTCGCCGCTTCGGACTTCGCACCGGCGATTACGTGGTGGGGCAGGGCAGGCCGGCCAAGACAGGCGAGAAATACTACAGCCTGCTCAGGGTAGAAGCCATTAACGACCTCAATCCCGAAATTTCCAAGACGCGCCCCTATTTCAATTCCCTGACCCCTATTTACCCCGACAAGATGATAGACCTGGAGACCACCCCCGACAACCTCTCCACCCGTTTAATCAACCTGATTGCACCGGTCGGGCGCGGGCAGCGCGGTTTAATCGTAGCCCCCCCCAAAGCCGGTAAAACGATGCTCTTAAAGAAAATCGCCAATGCCGCCACCACCAATTATAACGACCTCAGCCTGATTGTCTGCCTTATCGGCGAACGTCCCGAGGAAGTTACCGACATGCGCCGTTCGGTCAAGGGGCAGGTTATTGCCGCCACCTTCGACGAACCGGTGGAAAATCACACCCGCGTGGCGGAACTTACCCTCGATATCGCCAAGAGAATGGTGGAAGCCGGCAAGGACGTGCTTTTAGTTTTAGACGGCATCACACGCTTGACGCGTGCCTATAACCTGGCAATGCCTTCCAGCGGGCGTACCCTTTCGGGCGGTATCGACCCGGTTGCCCTGCACCCCGCCAAGAAGTTCTTCGGGGCGGCGCGCAACGTAGAGGGCGGCGGCAGTTTAACCATACTGGCGACCTGCCTGGTGGATACCGGCAGCCGTATGGACGACCTGATTTACGAAGAATTCAAGGGTACCGGCAACATGGAACTGCACCTCGACCGCCGCTTAGCCGAGCGGGGCGTCTTCCCGGCCATCGATATCAACCGCTCGGGCACCCGCCGCGACGACCTTTTGATGACCCCTGAAACCATCCGCCAGGTACAGCTCTTAAAGCGCATGATGTCACTTATTTCCGCTGATTCCGCCAACTCGGTGGAAACCACGGAGCGCATACTGGAACGCCTGCGCAAGACGCGTACCAATGCCGAGTTCCTCTCCAACCTGACCAGGGAAAAATAAGTCGCGCTTCCGC
>CAZJMW010000113.1:0-3727 GCA_964547375.1 uncultured Dehalococcoidales bacterium
AGGTGCTTTACCCATTCTACCGCGTTTTGGAAGATTTTAAAGCCATCCCCTTCTTTCTTCAGGTTCTCGCCCGTCCACCGGGGGTGCTGGCTGCTTGTTATGAAACGCTCGGGATGGGGCATCAGCCCGAAGATACGTCCGCTGGAGTCGCAGATTCCGGCGATGCAATTTATTGAACCGTTGGGATTATCAGGATACGACATGGTCGGCGTATCATTTGCATCGGCATAATATGCGGCGACATCGATAGATTTCAATGTTTCTTCATCGGCAACGAACTTGCCTTCTCCGTGAGCGACGGGGAGATACATTTTGTAAATGCCTTTGGTAAAGATGCAGTTGCTTTTCATGTTGACTTTCAGGTTTACCCAGCGGCATTCGAACTTTCCCGAATCGTTGTTGGTAAGGGTTGTTTTTTGTATAGTATTTAAACGGGAAGGGTCGGGGAGCAGTCCGCTTTTGACCAGTATCTGAAAACCGTTGCAGATACCGATAATAAGCCCCCCGTTTTCAACGAAGCGTTTGACATCGTCTCCCAGTTTTACGCTGATTTCGTTGGCGATTACTTTTCCAGAACCGAGGTCATCACCGTAGGTAAAACCACCCGGGAGAACCATGATTTGATAATCCTTCAGTTCCTTATCCCGTCGTATTAATTCCCCGATATGAACCATGGAAACATCTGCACCCGCCTTCTCGAAAGCGAAAGCGGCCTCCATGTCACAATTGGTTCCGGGCGCCCGTAATACCAGTGTTCTTGCTGTACTCATTTAAACATCTACCAGCCCAGCGGTTTTTGCCAGGCTTCCTTTAATTTATCGATTTCTACTTTCAGAATGACTTCATTGTTCAGTCCAAAGACCTGCATCGTATCAAGCGCGGTGACTTCGCCGATATAAGCGAAGGGCACGTCGCCCAGCGTTTTCTCGAACTTACTCACGTCCTCAGGCGCTACCTCCACCAGGAAACGGCTGTTGGATTCGGAGAACAAGATGTAATCATTGCGGATAATCTCATCACCCAGCGGCACCTCGCTCAGTATGACGGTGGCGCCTTTGCTTCCGGCAAACGCCATTTCCGCCAGCGCCACAGCCAATCCGCCTTCACTCAGGTCGTGGCAGGCTTTCACCAGCCCCTTTGCGGTGGCTTTACTGAGATTATCCATAATCTTTTTTGCCTGCTGCGGGTTGACCTTCGGGGCATCATTCCCGAGATATCCCATGCTTTTGAAATACTCCGAACCGCCCAGTTCGTTATAAGTAGTGCCGACGATATAAATCAAATCGCCTTCTTTTTTGAAATCCATGCTGACGGCTTTAGTGCTGTCTTTCATAACACCCATAGCCGAAATAAGCAGCGTATCGGGAATGGCGATGGTGGTATCCTTATAATGGAACTCGTTGTTTAAACTGTCTTTTCCGGATATAAAAGGGGTACCAAAGGCAATCGACATATCGTAACAGGCACGACAGGCAAGCACCAGCGTTCCAAGCCTCTCCGGTTTATTGGTATTGCCCCAGCAGAAGTTATCCAGCAGGGCTACTCTATCTAAACTGCCCCCAACGGCTATAATCTGTCTTAATGCTTCATCTATAGCCGAAGCTGCCATCCAGTAGGGGTCGATATCGGAATATTTCGGATTGATGCCATTGGAAATAATAACCCCCATATCCGAATCCAGCACCGGTCTTATTATGGCCGCATCACCCGGCCCGTCGCTGTTTTTGCCTACCAGCGGCTTTAAAACGCTTCCACCCTGTACCTCGTGGTCGTACTGGCGGATGACCCATTCCTTGCTGCAAACGTTCCATGAAGCGAGTATCTTCAGGAGTGATTCTGTAATATCCGGGCACTCGTCTTTCGGCTCGACAACGCCTGCCTTACACCACAAAGCCCGTAGTTCCAGTTGCGGATGGCCGTCGTGTAAAAACTCCATATCCAGGTCGCAAACGAGGTTGTCATTATAAAAAAGCTGCAAT
Organism: uncultured Dehalococcoidales bacterium; assembly: GCA_964547375.1. Taxonomy (GTDB): domain Bacteria; phylum Chloroflexota; class Dehalococcoidia; order Dehalococcoidales; family UBA5627; genus UBA5627. Next base: position 1,980 of record CAZJMW010000113.1, read on the forward strand.
TTTTTATCATCAGTAAACTCGCCGATTATCGTCGCTTCGGTATTTTCATCGGCAAACAGTTTTAAAAGCTCGTCCGCTTTATCCGGCGGAACCGCCATAATCATACGCTCCTGCGATTCGGATATCCAGATTTCAGAATAGGATAATCCGGCATATTTTAAAGGCACCCTGTCCAGATATACCCTGGCGCCGGTTTCGGCAGCCATCTCTCCGACAGCCGAAGAAAGACCGCCGCCACCGCAGTCGGTTATTCTTACAAACAGTCCCTTATCACGGGCCTGCAGAATGGTATCTATCAGTTTCTTTTCAACAATGGGGTTGCCGATTTGAACCGAACTGAAGGAAACCTGGGTCGAATCCTTGCTGAGCTGCTCAGAGGCAAAGGTAACGCCGTGGACACCGTCGCGGCCGGTTCTGCCGCCGGCAAGAACTATCATATCCCCGGCTTTTTGCTGACCCATCTGCGAATATTCTTTAGGCATCAGTCCGACCGTGCCGCAGTAAACCAGCGGGTTGGCGGTGTAGCGTTTATCGAAACAGATAGCCCCGTTTCCGGTGGGTATGCCCAGCCGGTTGCCGTAATCAGCCACACCGGCGCGTACACCTTTCAGCATGCGGCGCGGGTGTAACACACCTTCCGGTACATCTTCATAGGCCATATCGGGGTTTCCGAAGCAGAAAACATCGGTATTGAATACAGGTTTGGCGGACAGCCCCGTCCCCAGTACATCGCGCACAACGCCGCCGACTCCTGTCGAAGCGCCGCCGTAGGGTTCTATGGCTGAGGGGTGATTATGGGTTTCCACTTTAAAACACAGCGCCCATTTCTTATCGAACTCAATTACGCCGGCATTGTCTTTAAAAACCGAGAGACACCATGGTTTATCAAGCTCTTTGGTGGCTCTGGCGATGGTCGACTTCAAGAGGTTATCGATTATTTCCCCGTTGAAATTGATTTTCCCTTTAAATGTCTTGTGGCAGCAGTGTTCCGACCATGTTTGCGCCAGTGTTTCCAGTTCGGCGTCAAACGGGTTGCGTCCCAGTTTGGAATAATATTCCCCAATCGCCTGCATCTCATCGCTATTAAACCCGAACTCGCGGCAAATATCGTTTAATTTGCCGGTGTCCGCATTCAAAATATCTATATGTTTCAATTTAAATTCATATTTGGGGCTTTCCGGGAAAACGACCGGGTTATCGCCGACAATGTGCTGAATGATGGGGTTAACCAGCAGTCGACTGCATATGACGTCCATATCGCTCTTGTCGAGTTTTCCGCTGATTAGATAGCGTTTGGCCGTCTTGATGGCCTTAACTTTATCTATCCCGAGGTCTTTTACGGCTTTGGATGCCGTTTCTTCTACCGGGTCGGCAACACCGGCATTATAAGCTACTTCGATGGAGTGCAGCCCGTTTTCCTTGCTTTTATTAATTTTGGAATCGTAGCTGTAATCCTGCGTTACCGGGTCGGCCAGCAGCCTTCCGCAAATTAGTTCCAGTTCTTCTCTTTCAAGTTCAGCGTCCAGCCAGTAAACATCGATTACGCGTACATCGGAAATACTATTTATACCCAGGTCGGAGATACCCTTTACCAGTCCCTGCCCTGCGGAATCAGGCAGATGTTCCTTAATGCAGATTTCAATTCTATGCATTGGCAATTACCGCGGCATAATTTAAATTCTTTGTCATAAGGGTTTCTACCATCCTCTCGAAGCCAAAAGCTGGTCTTCGGGTATTTGCTTGATTTC
>CAZJMW010000114.1:0-3694 GCA_964547375.1 uncultured Dehalococcoidales bacterium
CGGGAGGATAATCTCATTTGCCTTGTAAGCAAGTATAATATCGTTTTCCATAATGTATTCCAACGTCAAAGAGGTGGTATAGCCATCCACCGCATGGAAGATAACCTCAACTGCTTCCGGTAACGGATTCGTTTGTCCTATCAATTCCCGGACAAGCACTCCTTCCCAGAGGATGGTGGCGTCCCAGCCGTCTACACAATACAAAGTCGATACCTTTTTATATTTTTTAAAGTCATCAATAACCTGATCATACGTATAGCTTTTCTGCTCATTCACCAGACCGGTTATCTCCAGAGTATAGCTATCTATATCTATATATTGCGGGCCATATATTCCCTGCTCCTTAAAATCAGACAGGGCGGAAAGGTCGGTACCTTGATATTCCTTTACTTCCACTGTCCGCAGGTTATTCCCGTCTATATTTCTATAAACCTGGTTGCCGACTATAATCACAGCTACCAGTACCACTACCACAGCCAACGCCTTTAGAATGCTGGGCATATTTTTCATCTTAAATCACCTCCTGTAAATACAGATGACTATTCAAACGACTCCAGTCACCGATAAAACGTCCATAAATATTAACGGCTCTCAGCCGCTTCAACGATAATCCGGTCTAAATATATCGCCCGATACCTTAATAATATTACAGGATTAATCAGCTACATAGGACTAAAATCACAAATGTTCTGTAATTGAGAAATACATTACTAAATATAAGAACAATCAATTGGCGGGGTTATATCATCCTGTTTGGGGACGATAAATTAAAAGGCATGATTATTTGGATAAACTTATAGTTATCCTGTGCTTTGCTATGAGCCGTAACTACCTGCTGCCGGCAAACTTGATTACAAGCCGATTAACTGATAAATCACTCGGCCGATGCTTCCTTAAGCTTTTCCTGAGACTGTTTTATTGCCTCTTCGGCGCCTTTGGACGCTGCCGTACCCAGGTATTTCTCGAAATCGATGAATTTATTCATGCCGTTTATAAACATCTTCGGCACCCTGGTATCCTGAACCAGATATGTATACAAGCCGGTGCCCAATTGATTACCGATGGCCTCAGACGAGACATCTTCATTGAGTGTTTCTGCGGCGGTGCTCAATCGTTCATAGTCTTCCTTAGCTTTATCGAGGTCACCGGTTAAGGCTGTTTTATCAGATTCCAAATCATTTATTTTTGAATCAAGTTCGCTTATCCTTGCCTCGTAGCTTTCTTTGGCTTCCTGTTTCTCTTTCTCAAGATCCTTTATCCTCGACCTTAAACCGTCTATATCCGCCAGGCTCTCAGCCAGGGCTTTTTTATCAATTTTTGATTCCTTGAGGTCTTCACCGAGTACATCCGCCAGCTTCTGCATAAATTGATTGGAATCGGTTCTGAGTTCCTTGTACTCTTCCCCTAAAATACCGACCACTCTTCCCATCAGGTCGTCGTACCTGGCGTTTGCCCTGTCGCGTTCGTCTTCCAGGTTATAAATGTAAGCCCGTAAATCGCCTACCTTTCCCCCGTACTGCTTGTTCAACAGGTTGAAGACAGCAAGGGAGACTCTTTTTGCAACCGCCTGTCCATAGCCTTTAATATCGCTGTCACGCGGCCCCATTACCTTCTTGATGAACTTATCCTCTTTGCGTAAAATCGCATCGTAATCCTTTAATCCGGCATCGACTACCGGGTCAAGCCCGGCATTGTTATACAATTGAGCTGCCATTTGGGTTTCATCCAGGTTCATATCGGTTGTTACCACCTGCGTTTCAAGGGAACGTTCTTCATTATTTTCCATTTCGATTACCTCCGGGCAGTATTTCTAAAGACATTATATAACTTCTTGATGCGAAATATAATGACTTTTAAAAAAAGTGTTTATTGTTTATCTTTATTTATAATCCTTTACCATATCCCTTTGCCTGTTCCGCATTGCCGGAATATTGTCTTTCTCAAACTGTATTTAAAATAGATAATGAAGCTTTATAATTCCAATCTCAAATGGGGGTACCATATACCGCTGCAACTGCTATATAATTAATTGTATGAAGCGCCGATATAAAATAATCATCATAGTTTTTGCAGCGGTAGTTTTCATACTGACGGCGCTCCCCTATCTGATACCGCTTTCAAATAATAAAAGCGAAGCATCTACTCAATCCCTTATGAGCCCGTCGGGAAGATTTTTGAATATCGAATCCTTTGAAATCTATGTCGAAGAACAGGGTCCTGTTGCAGGAGAGGTTATCGTACTTATACATGGATTCGGCGGCTCTTCATTCAGCTGGCGGAGTAATATACAATTTTTCGCCGATAACGGCTACCGTGTTATCGCAATGGACTTGAAAGGCTTCGGGCTTTCCGGCAGGGATTTTCAATCCGACCATTCTCACAAAGCGCAAGCTGCCATTGTAAATGAGGTATTGCGGCAAACGGGCATCGAACAGGCTTACCTGATAGGTCACAGCATGGGTGGCAGCGTGCTGTTTCATTTTGCCCATTTATACCCCGATAAAGTACTCGGATTAATCAGCGTCGACGGTTCCATAATCTTAAAGAAAAGCTCGGGCTTTCCAAACGTGCTGCTTAATTTTCCGCCGTTTCAACGAGATGGAAGAGTGATTTTAACCAACTTCTTAAACAAAGAAAGATTCGGTTCAATACTGGATAGCGCCTATTATAACAAAGAAGTACTAAGCCATGATGTTATAGACGGTTACTACGACCGGGCTATCAGGACCGGCTGGGAACAATCGCTTCTGGCTATGACCAGGGATATGCCTCAAAATGCCGTCGATTTTCCTTTCGATACGCTGACTTTTCCGACACTGATTATCCGCGGAGATAATGATAGCTGGGTTTCTCAAAATGACACGGACGCGTGGAGAAATGAAATACCCGGCGCCGTCTTTTATTTAATGGCCGATACCGGGCATGTCCCAATGGAGGAAGAGCCGGCTGTTTTTAATCAAATTGTTCTGGATTTTCTACAGAGTGTTAGCAACAATAGGTAAGCTGCCGGTTAAAGTTCATATTATAGTTTTAGATCTCTTTTCATAACCTGATTAACTTCACTTATGAATGGTGCTAAATTGATACATATTTTAATATCGGGAGGATTGCAATATGGATAGCCGCATAAAACACCTGGAGGAAATAGATGTTTTGGTGGAGGAATTCAAAAAAGAACTGCCGGAAGCATATGCCGCCAGGGACAGATTTAACGATATGATATACGAGGACAGTGCACTAAGCACTAAAATTAAGCGTCTTATGGCTATGTCAATCGCAATACGAATCGAATGCACCAATTGTATAATCTATCAAACCAAACTCGCCGTAGAGGCCGGCGCTACTAAACGAGAAGTGGTCGAAGCCGCATCTGTTGCTTCCGCAATGGGTGGTACCAGTGCTTCTTCCAATTTCCCGATTGTTGTCCAAACGATGAAAGACCTCGGTAAATGGTAGATATTCTATATATAAATTAAATGACTGGAATAAGGAGGTGGATATGTCGTGCTATTTCAGACATATGCAATCTATACTGGAAGAAGCGGGAATAACGGTCACTCAGGATAATAAAAAGGAGATTGACCGCAAAATCCATGAAATAATGGATATATCCTATAAAAACTGCCCCGAGACATGGAGAGCAATAAAAGCCGGCACTTCCGATGCCGAACAGCGATCCGCTTTTGTGGCAAAG
>CAZJMW010000115.1:0-3691 GCA_964547375.1 uncultured Dehalococcoidales bacterium
CCGATAACCGCCGCCAGACCGGCCAGTGCCTGAGCAAAAACTATTCCCAGGTAACCATATTCCCCGATTGCCATGGAATCCGTTCCGATAACCAGGCCGGCAATTACCACTGCCAGCGCGCCTTTGGCAATATCGAGGCTGGCAACGAGAATAAAAGCCTTTCTGCCAAGAGTTCGCAGGACATTGGTGCCGCCGGTTTTACCGCTGCCGTAATTACGTATGTCTATCTTTCCCTTGCGTTTGCCGACAATGACACCGAAGGGAATCGAGCCTAACAGGTAACCGATAAAAGCAACCAGTATAAACTTCGCTATTACTAATGTCATTGCTGTTCACCCCTTGGTTTAAATACAAGTTGTATGGGGGTTCCATCAAAACCGAAAGCATCCCGCAGGTGGTTTTCAAGAAAGCGTTTATAAGTAAAATGAACCAGCCTGGCATCGTTTACAAAGAATACGAAGGTCGGCGGGTTTGTTTCCGCCTGGGTAGTATAAAACAGGCTTAACTGCCTGTTTCCGCTCCTGGGTGGCGGATGGGATGCCGCTACGCGCTGAATAAAACTGTTCAGCTCGCCGGTAGGTATGCGCTTATGTCTTTCTTTATGTATCCGCGAGGCCAGCGGAATTATCTTATCTGTACCCTGTTTTAACTTAGCCGATATCTGGAGAATGGGGGCGTAAGACAGGAACTTCATCTTCCCCCGGATTTGTCTATCGCACGCAGCAGCGGTTAAATCCATTGCTAAATCCCACTTATTGATAATTATAATAATACCCTTGGCTTCCTGTTGAACATAACCGGCAATATGCATATCCTGTGCAGCGATTAACTCGGTAGCATCCAGCACCAGCAAAACTACATCTGCTCTATCGATTGCCCGGTAAGAGCGCAATACACTATATTGTTCAACGCCGCGGTCGATACGGCCTCTGCGCCGTACGCCCGCTGTATCAATAATTAACACACTTTGTCCCTCGAAGTCAAGTGCCGTATCTATGGCATCACGGGTGGTTCCCGGTATGTCGCTGACGATAGCCCTCTCTTCCCCAAGCAGCGCATTTAAAAGCATCGATTTACCGGCGTTCGGCCTGCCGACAATCGCTATCTTGAGCATATCCTCGGGAAGATTGACCTCTGGAGCATCGGGAAGCAGTGAAATGACTTTATCCAGCAAATCCGAGATGCCCAGCCCGTGATAGGCGCTGATAATCAGCGGTTCGCCCAGCCCCAGTTGATAAAAATCAACCGCATTGGAAACCAGTTTATCGTTATCAGCTTTATTGGCAACCAGTAAAACCGGCTTTTTTGAACTGCGCAGTAGTTGGGTTATCTCGAAATCGGAGGGAATTACCCCGTCCTTTATATCTACCAAAAAGATAATCAGGTCCGCCCCGCCCATAGCGGTAATAACCTGCTGGTTAACGGACTGCGCCATATTTGACGCTGCCCCCATTTCCAATCCGCCGGTATCCACCACCATGAACTCTTTTTCCTGCCATGGAATATTAACGGTAACACGGTCACGCGTGGTGCCGGGAATATCGCTTACTATAGAAAGCTGTTTGCCTGCCAGACGATTCAATAGGGTGGATTTCCCTACATTCTGTCTGCCGACAATTGCTACAATCGGCCTTGTCAAAACCCCTCCAAACTTCCCCTATGCCTGATTAAAACCTGTTATAAGGCAAGATATTTTTATTTTTTCAACGAGGAATATTGTGCCGCAAACGGAGCTACTTCCCTGGCTGTCTTGATGCTGGGCGGCTCAATTTCCGTACGTGCAACCTTCCTCATGTCTGATATCAGTTCACGGAACTGGGTAACGAAAGTATTATATTCGACTACGAATTTGCCGTATTGTTCCTTTGTCTCTTCGGGAACCTCGATTTTTTCCACAACCTCGCAAAACTGCTCGATGTATTCGTAGTAAAGGTTATTAATTATCCATAACTCGTTGGTATAAGCCCTGAGATAGATGCTGAATCTGCCGGTCTTGTTATCGGATTCGAGGCGCGTCAAAAGCCCGTTTACCCAGGCATTAAAAACACGGCCGGACATGTCGCAGGCACGTGCCCATTCCCACAGTTTGGGATTATCGGCTTTAAAAAGTGTATCAATAATTACGAAAATAGATTGCGCTGAATCTACCATGAAGCGGCGTACAAAATAACCGGTAAGCTCTTTAAGTTTCTGTGAATTGCGCTCGACCTCTTTTTCGCGTGCGCTGACAGCGATAATCGCCAGCCCGACAATCAGGATAACGCCCATTATCGCCGCTATGGCCTCAAAAGGCCATTCCAATAATATGCCCGTAATAGCAAGCGCAGTAATAACAATTAAAGGCCAACCGCGGGAGAGCATGGCTTTAAACATGTCAATAACCCCCCTTTATCGATAACCCAGCTGTATCTCCAGTCCCCCCAGCAGATACAACAGTATTGCCTTGGCAATGTGCATACGGTTCTCCGCCTGGTCATAAACCACCGAAGCGGCGCTGTCCATTACTTCATCGGTAACTTCCTCGCCGCGATGTGCCGGCAGACAGTGCATAAATATGGCATCTTTTTTCGCCAGTGACATCAGCTTGCTGTTCACCTGGTAAGCTTTAAACGCCTTGCGTTTTTTCTCAGCCTCTTCTTCCTGCCCCATGCTTATCCAGGTATCGGTATATACCGCATCTACATCATTAACTGCAATCTCAGGAACTTCGCAGCAAACCACTTCCGACTTGCTTTGGGCGGCATAAGTCTGTGCCAGCTGCAGGATGTTTTCTTCCACCTTGTAGCCTTTCGGTGAGGCAATCCTGAAGTTTATTCCGCACATGGCGCACACCAGCATCAGGCTGTTGGCGACATTATTGCCGTCACCGATATAAGCAATGGTCAGGTCCTTCAGCTCACCCTTCTTTTCATATATCGTAAACACATCGGCCAGAGCCTGGCAGGGGTGCTCGAAATCGGAAAGTACGTTTATCACCGGCACTGTGGCATGCTCCGCCAGTTCTTCAACGGTTTTATGACTGAAGGTTCTTGCCGCTATGATATCAGCAAAACGGGAGAGCACGCAGGCCACATCCTTAACGGATTCGCGTTTCCCCAGTCCTACCTCTGCAGGTGACAGATAGATTGATTTCCCGCCCAGCTGATACATAGCAACTTCCAGGCTGACGCGGGTTCTGAGAGAAGGCTTCTCGAACAAAAGCGCCAATACCTTGCCGCTGAGTGCCGAATTGCATCCTCTTGATTTTAGTTCCTCGGTGTCCGCAAGCAGCATTCTTATATCTTCCCTGCTTAAATCGGTTGCCGATAATAAATCTTTACCTTTCAATAAACACCTGTCCCTGCCGATATGGTCAAAGTATATCACGAATTACATTTAGCAAACAATGACTTTTATCCGAATTAGACTACTTGGCTTCATCATTTACGGGATAAGCTTTCAAATCTTATCCCCTCTTCTTCAAAACCGTACAGGGGTCAGTGAGGAAATAATCTGACGCCTGTTGACACTGCATAAAGGTTCGATTAATATGATTTAAATCGGATTCAAAATAAAGGGGCATTTAAAATGAGCACAGAAAAGTTTACGGTATCCGGCGAAGAACTGCTGGCTAAAATCAAGCAACTGATACATGAAGGCAATATCAGGAAAGTTCGCATCATTCACGATAACAAGACAATTCTTGAAATCC
>CAZJMW010000116.1:0-3629 GCA_964547375.1 uncultured Dehalococcoidales bacterium
ACCAGTGAATAATGGCTGGGTACGGTTTTAACCGGCTGCGGGCCTTCCACCACGCTTTTGACATCCCCGCCGATGGTCAGATAGGGCATCACCTGCAGCGTACCGTAGGTGCTGGTGCCCGCAAGCACTTCGGCGATAAAGGGGTCCCTGGTATCGGGTGGCGTCTGGGTCAGGTTTAAATCGGTTACTCCCAGTACCACCTCGGTTATCATACCGAAGAAGCGGCGTTTCTGCCCTTCGATGGTTACATAACGTCCGACCACCATATCTTCTACAGATGTATCGGCATCGAGCCTTACCTCGACACCCTTGTTGGAGGAGCCGGAGACGACGATGCCCATTCTCTTATCTTCTGCGCTCATTGCTTTATCCTTTCGAGAATGGTTCTCAGGCGGTTGTAGTCGCCGCTGAGGATAGTGGCAAGGTGCTTGCCGGCGGCAACCAAAAAGGCGTGTTTATCTCCCTGTACCATGCTCATATGTCGCAGGGCGGCGGCAATCAATTCCTCGTGCGGCAGGGAGATGGCGCTGTTTAGTATAGTATTTAAAAATTCAAAAGAACGGCTGAATTGCGCCACATCATCTTTAGTGCAGAGATAGACGAAACTGTGAATCGGGGCGGGTTGGGGAGGCAGATAGTGTAAGACTTTACTATCTTCTTTATGACCGATTGCCAGCGTTTCGAATTCGCTTCTTAACAGTTTCGATATCTGGGGATTGGCTTTAAAGAGCGCTTCTTCGCTGCTTTCATCTTTACCCCTTGCCAGCGGCTTCCTGCCGGGTTCGATTCCGGCGGTGGCGGCATTGAAGACAATACCGTAGGTTTCGGCGTCCGCGCTTTTGGTTTTTACCAGCGCACCCAGCGGCGGGAAGCGACCCAGCTCATAGCACTGGGCGGTAAAACCGGTTGTAGAAGATTCAATTACCTCTCCGATTCTCTGTGTCTCTTCATTATCCATTTAAAACACCTTTTTTATTTCTGCGGCAATTTGACGGTCATCCAGTTGCTTTCTTTTAATAACCAGAAAAATTCAATCAGTATTGCGATAAGAAACCAGATAGGCATATATTCCTCTCCTTTATAAGATGAACGGATATGATTTGATACATTATATTACTATTACAGCACTGAATGCCAAGTCAGCGTAATAATTTAGAAATGTTTTTGAAGAATTTGTGATTATTTTCTACCAGTATATATTATAGTTTGAGACTTCACTGGAGGGCAGATAGTAGTAATGCCCCAGCTCTGCTTCCAGGGCGTCAATTTCATGCTCGGCTGCTATAATACGCGCTTCCCAGGCTTTCATGGCTTCGTACTCTTCCGAACCGACGGTGAAGGTTTTTCCCTTAATGGCTTGATTATATAAGCGTATTTCATCTTTGTATTTCTCAAGCATTGTTCTATAGCTTTCCCAGCGCTCGATGTAGCTTTGTAGAAAGGCATAATCCAGGGAATCCGCTTCATCTATAGCGACGCGTCCGTATACCTCGCCGATACGAATGTAAGCCACTGTATCCCATTTTTTGGGTTCGGTAAAGAAGTAGCCGTCGTTCTCATAAATATAATTTTCGCCGTCCCATGTCTTTAAGAGTTCGCCGGTGCAGTCGATAAATACCAGCCCCATATCACTCGTTTCGAAAACATTGACGGCATGCCCGATGCTGCCGTCGGCATAATCGATGCTGACCCAGCCTGCTTTAATGCCTGCCGCTTCGGCGTTGTTGTGCAGGATTTCGGCATAATCGCTGCATACGAAGGCTTCCGGGCCGTCCTTGATGTAGGGCAGGGTATTGGTGTCATCTTCAGATATAAAAAACAGCAGTTCATCGTAAGAAGGATTGACGGCATTCTCATTATTGATTAAGCGGATGGGTTTATTATCACCGCCGACGATGACTGCCCCGCTCTCCGAGTAAATATATCCTTCCCGCGGTATAAACAGGTAGCCGCAGGAGGTCGCTAGCAGCGTAAAGGTAAGCAGCATGGCTAGAAGTAATTTCTTCATAACACTCTCACTATTTTAACGTTTTTTTGCGGTTAAAGAAAGGTATCGGAGGGTCGAAATTCTATATCTGGTAAAAAGGTGACGTATACAAAGCGGTGATTATATTAATATTTCTAAGCGGTTTTCTTCATCCGCCAGCCGAGAATCAATAGTCCTCCGGCAACCAGCTGCGGCATACCTGTCAGCAGCCACAGAGCAATCTGCCCGCTGTTTAGATAATAGAAAGAGTGAATAATGAACGCCAGCGAGACGGCAACCAGCAGCATGCCGGCGTAGTTTACCTTCCAGTACGAGATGATATAGGCGACAATGGCGATTACGGCAAATACAATCAGCAGCAACCCCGCTATATCCCTGGTCGAAATATCTATCAGAGCGCCTTCACTTACCAGCATTACAATCAGAAAAGCGGCGGCGATGAATGCAATGAACCTGCCGATGTGTATCAGCAAACCTCCAATTTCCCCCTTGCCATCTCTGTCCTTATTTTCTATATCCATCTTGTCCTCTTGCTTGAGCTTTTTGCCGACGTGTTTACCTCTATATTTTTCTCGGATAGGGATGCTTCCACCAGCGTTTGCAGATTGCCGCGGTCGGCGGCGGTTACCACTGCCTGCTCGTGGGCTTCCGAAAGAGCAACCGGGTAACCCTGCCCCTTACGACACTGGTCGAGTATTAAAGTATGCGTCAGGTTTAACAGCACGTCATTCTTGGCAATCCACTCCGGTATTTCAACGCGGGCGATTTCATCTGCTATCTTTACATAATAAAAGTAAATGCGGTGCATGCCGTAGCGTTCCTGGATTGAGGAACGGCTGATGTATATTGCCGACCTTTCATTGCTGTCTAAAAGTGTTGAAAACAGGTCTTTATCCTGTACCCCGTCCACCACACTGCACGGGTAGTCGCCGCCTGTATGTTCACGGCGGCACTTATCGCAGTTTACCGGGTTGTAGGGGCAGATGGCGATGCGCACAGTTCCCAAAACGTCCGAAGAGCGCGGGAAGCTGATGTAGCTTGCCAGTGCGATGTGATTTCCCTCACTTAATTTTTTAATGTCATCCAGGCATTTCAAAAAACCTTTTTCCAGGAATTCACTCACTATGAATTCGGGGATATCCTTACTCATCAGGTTCCAGCGAATCAGGGTGCCGTCGGCAAGGAGCAGGGCGGGGGTATTCTCTTTAAGTGAGGCTGCCATTTCTGCCAGATATTTAAACTCCTCGATATCGCGTTTGATACCAAGCAGGTTGCCTTCGATTGGAATCTCGCGGTTAGCGCCGTCGGGCGATGTCATAACCAGGTCGGCTTTATCGAAATACAGTTGCGGCACGCTTTCCAGCCTGGCATCGGCATCTTCTCCGTACCTGAGATAGACGCTGCCGATGTTAATCAGGAAGTAGCGGGCGGAGTGGTGGCGGTCGACATCTATTTGCGAGCCGTCGGTGGCAAGGATAGAGAAGTTTGCCGGAGTATTTTCAGGTGTATATTTATTGGATAATATTTCTACCGGTTCGGCCGGCATCCAGCTGGTTTTGCCGTTTGCGATTTTATTTTTCAGGTCTTCGAGGTTTAAGGAATTATCGCAGAGCACCGACATGGCTTTGGCAAGGTGTTTTTG
>CAZJMW010000117.1:0-2150 GCA_964547375.1 uncultured Dehalococcoidales bacterium
ATAATATCTTCGATAGTGGTATCCCTGGTATCGAACAGGGAACCCCCCAGCTTGATTACAATTGTTTTATTATCCAGTTTGTTCTTCAATAAATTGCTCCTTTCTCCAAGAGCTTAACATAATATTAAGTGGTATAATCGGCATTGATGGAGACGTATTCGGCAGTCAGGTCGCATCCCCAGGCGGTAGCAGCAGCCTTCCCCAGGTTAAGGTTCAGGTCAATAACCACAACTTTTTCAGCCATGCCTTTAGATACTTCTTCATATCCGGTTTCTACGACGATTCCTTTGTCCAGCAACCTGATACCGCAGATGGCTAAATCCGTCCTTGCTTCCTCCATGTCGACGCCGCTTCTGCCTGCCGCAGCAATAACGCGTCCCCAGTTCGGGTCGCAGCCGTGTATGGCGGTTTTTACCAGCGGAGAGGCAGCAATTGTCCTGGCACAGATTTTGGCCGATTCCGTATCTGTCGCACCGGTTACATTAACCTCTATTAACTTTGAGGCGCCTTCGCCGTCGGCGGCTATTGCTTTGGCAAGGAAAATGCAAAGCTCATTTAACGCCTGCTGAAAAACCTCCGCAAGTTCAGATTTATCATCAATCCTGTTATTATTTGCCAGACCGTTTGCCATAATAATCATGGTATCGTTGGTGCTGGTATCAGTATCCACTGAAATCATATTAAAAGAAATATCTGCCGCTTTACGCAGCGCATCAGCCAAAAAATCCTTTTTAACATCAGCATCCGTAGTTATAAAGCAGAGCATTGTTCCCATATTCGGATGTATCATGCCGGAACCCTTGGCGACGCCTCCGATTGTGAACAGCCCATCGTTAACCGTTACGGCTACTTCCTTGGAAACGGTATCGGTGGTCATGATAGCCCTGGCGAAGTCATGTCCGCCATCTTCTGATAGATTGATATCGTCGACGCCCTTCCGTATGATATCCATAGGCAGGTTCTTGCCGATGACGCCGGTGCTGGCAACCAGCGCTGAAGCTGGTTGTACCCCCAGTTTTTTGGCAGCGAGTTCGGTCATTTCCAGGGCATCCTGCATTCCCTGCTCGCCGGTTACGGCGTTTGCCCCTCCGCTGTTGGCGATGATAACATGCATATCCTCAGCGGGAAGCCGGTACTGGCATACAATCACAGGGGGAGCCTTGATTTTATTTCTTGTAAAGACGCCGGCTGCCGCGCAGGGCGTTTCCGAGTAAATTATCCCCAAATCAGGCTTGGGCCCCTTTTTCTTTATACCGGCATTTACCGCTCCGGCTTTAAAACCTTTTACCGAGGTAACGGTTCCGTTTTTTATATAATCGATTTTAGTTTTCATAGAATAAAACTATATCACAATCGTTGTTTGTAGGCTAGCGGGAAGAAATGAGGTCTTTTTCCCGAAGTCTGCCAACTAATGTTGTGATTCCGTTTAGCGGAGGGCAAATAACTTTTATAAAAATCCGGCGTTATAATTAATAGGATTGACAATGTGATATAAAATTAAATAAGACGGAAATAAAGGAGATTGACGATGAAAAAGACAGCATTGCCGATATGCATATTTATTTTTATTGTCCCGTTGTTATTGGTCGGGTTTGCCGGTTGCGGAACACCGCAGGCAAATACTGTTAAGATAACGAGTACTGCTACGATTACAACAACTACCACTATGACAAGTGGAGCAGCAATAACTGTTACTAAAACGATTACCACTAATGTTTTTGCCAATGAGGCTGACATTCTTGAGAAGCTGGCGCAGTCCGATGAGGGAGTGATTGATATCGAAGAGCAGGGAGCTTTTTATTACAAGCTGTTTGAAGGCGCTTTGGATGAGAATGTAGTTTTTCAGGGCGTCACTTTTAAAAAGACAGTGATTCAAACACTGTTGCCGGTGGTTTATACCTTGTCAGTCGCGTATGCAGACAGCACGGAAGAGCTGATAATGCATAACGGCACGGCTGATGATTACTACGGTATTTACTTCGATTTAGGTCAGCATGAAGACCCGCAGGCCGGCGTCATGATGTATTTATACGATAACGGTGCAGATGAACACATCTTGAAGCTTTATATGCTGGTAGAACAGGCGTAATAACCGCAATTATTTTTACCGGCTGGTGTTTTGGGAGGAAGGGGCTACGGCTCCTTCCTCT
>CAZJMW010000117.1:2250-3608 GCA_964547375.1 uncultured Dehalococcoidales bacterium
TTACTTCCCGTATCTTGTTAGCACCTGGTAGATGGCATCGGCGCCGGAGCGCATCGATGCTACCGGTATTCGTTCGTCGGCGGCATGGACGGACTTCATAAAATCGAAGCCCTGAGGCAGGTCGATGGGCAGGTAGCCGTATGTCTGGATGCCCAGTTTTGCCAGCAGGCGAGCATCGGTGCTGGCGCTGATAATAATCGGAATCGGGATGCAATCCGGTTCCTTTTCTTTTAAAACATCCGAAAGCATATCGAACAACGCAAGGTCGGCGTCGGGCTTGGCTTT
The DNA here is from genome assembly GCA_964547375.1 of uncultured Dehalococcoidales bacterium. Lineage (GTDB taxonomy): Bacteria > Chloroflexota > Dehalococcoidia > Dehalococcoidales > UBA5627 > UBA5627. Next base: position 2,536 of record CAZJMW010000117.1, read on the forward strand.
TTCGTAATTGGTGATTTTTATATCGCAGTCATGCCCGATAACATTAATCAACTCGTCTCTCAGGTCGTTGTCATTGCAATCGGGAAGAATCCTGCCATCCAGGTAGAGTGTTACCTCGCCGGGTACTACGTTGATTCTTTCGCCGCCTTTTACCATTATGGCGTTAACGGTATTATGCAGCAGTGGGTCGAAGAAATTCCCGGTCTTTTCCTTGATAATCTCAAGCATTTCGTCGGTCTTTGACGGGTCGAGCAGTTGTCTGAAATAAGCGCTGTCAGGTTCTGAAATATGAGAGGCGATGATATTTATCATTCTTTCGGTTACTACCGAGATATGAACGGGAAGTCTTTTATCGTTAAGGGCAACCAGCGCTTTCCCCATTTTATACATGGCGCTGTCTTTGACGGGCACCGAACCGTGACCGCTTGGACCGTGAAAGGTAATTTCAGCGGCGCAGTGGTGTTTTTCAGCTACCTGTACCAGGTAAAACTTCTTGTTATCGATATACATGGTATAGCCGCCGAATTCGCTGACGGCGTATTTAACATCTTTGAAGATATCCATGTGTTCCCTGACCAGGAATTTAGCGCCGCAGGCACCTCCGGTTTCCTCGTCGCACATTGCGCAGAAGATAATATCTCCGGCAGGCTGCAAGTTCTCCGCCTTAGCTCTTAACAGGGAAGCGACCATCATCGCCAGACCGCACTTCATATCCAGCGCGCCGCGTCCCCAGACATAGCCGTCGGCAATCCTGCCTTCGAAGGGGTGATAAGTCCATTTCTGATTGGCAGCCGTAACCACATCGGCATGCCCGTATAAAAGCAGCGGAGGGGCTTCGCCTCTCCCTTTAAGCCGTGTGATGAGGTTGGGGCGGGTGGGTTCTTTGGCGATAAAAGCAGTATCGAACCCGGCTGTGGTTAGCAGGCTGTCGATATACTGCATCAGCGGCAGTTCGTTGCCGGGCGGATTGGTGGTATCGAAACGAATCAGGTTTTGCAGCAACTCTTCGGGGCGTTTGTAGATTGAAGTATCGATTGAAGGCATTCGAGCTCCTTTTATTACGGCAAAGTCTG
>CAZJMW010000118.1:0-3512 GCA_964547375.1 uncultured Dehalococcoidales bacterium
TAATTGCACTCGACCCGGGACAAATACAACAGGTTTTCCTGAATCTGATAATCAACGCCGAATATGCCATGAAGAAATCAGGCAAACCGGGTGAACTGAAAGTTGTTACCCAAAAAATCGATGAGAAAGTGCGCATTTCATTTTCCGATAACGGACCCGGTATTTCACAGGATAATATGAAAAAGCTTTTCCAGCCTTTCTTCACCACCAAACCGGTCGGCGAGGGAACAGGGTTGGGTTTAAGCCTGTCACGGGCAATAATTACCGAACACGGCGGAACCCTGTCGGTTGCCAGCGAACTGGATAGAGGAGCGACCTTTACCATTGAGTTGCCTATTAGAAAAGTCTATGTGCAAAATGAAGAAGCCGAACTGGATAAATTGACGACATCGACAGAAAGCAATAAAAAAATAAAGATGCTTGTCGTCGATGATGAAACAACAGTACAGCAGTTTGTAAAATCAGCCCTTAACCCATCGAATTATGATATAGAGACAACCGGTGACCCGTACGATGCCCTGCAGAAAATCGCCGGCAATAATTATGACCTCGTAATTATAGACATCAGGATGCCGGGGATGAACGGCCAGGAATTATTCGATAAAATAGTAAACGACAAGCCTTATATGTCGAAAAATATTCTATTTACTACAGGTGATTCGGCAAACATCGAAGTGAAAGCATTTCTGCAGAAGTACAATCTGCGTTCCATAGGCAAACCCTTCAACCATCAAACGCTGGAACAAAAGATACGCGAAATATTGGAATAAACAATAGGAATATAATTCAATCGACTGTTCAATGAACCATCATTCGGTTCATTGTTGCTACTATTGGATTGTTTTGCTAGAATAAATTGGTAAACTTGAATCACCGACAACATTTCCACTGATATTTAATCCTCAGGTGAATGTGCATATTTTATACAGGAGCATTTCATTATGAACAAACGTAATTATATAGGAATATCAATTATCTCCTCCATCATTCTTAGTGCAACCATTTTATCGGGATGCAGTACGCCTCCCCCGGTAACAGTAACTCTTACAAGTACGGCATTGACGACAAAGACTTTTACCACTACGGTGTCCAACCCGGTTACCGTTACCATTACTTCACCCGTAACCGTTACCTCCACTGTTAATGTTACCGAAACTGCTTCGTTTACAACATCATCTTCCTCCAGCACTTCTACAACCACGACCGACCCTTACAGCCATTATCGAGGCTATCTACTGGAAGGATACCCCGAAGACATCTGGCCGCTATTCGGTAAACTTGCTATAGACAGTTGCGGACTGGATATTCAATTCCCTGCCTATAACAGGATGGGTATTTATTTTAATTCATACAGTGTCGTCTATGTTACAGATAAAACCCGCGAAGAAATCGCCGAATATTATGGTTCCCGGCTTGAGACCAAAGAAGAGTCCGGTTTTTATGATGCTATAGGAACCATCGATGGATATGAAGTATCGGCACGCTGGGATTACTGGAGCGGAGAAAATATTGTTTATTTATCGGTGCTTTTACCCAATACCCTCAATATAACGAGCAATCCCTTGCAAGCCGACTTCCCCGAATCACTGTTAAACCTGTATGAATTGGGCGATATGTGGTCTGAATATTACAGATGCACCAGTAATCCGCCGGCCGGAACAATAATTTCTGCCAAGTTATTCAGCCATACCGGTACATATGAAGGTGCTTTAGAATATTATCGTACTCTTTACAGCGATAAAGAGGGTTATGAAGAAACCGTAACACAGGAATCCGGCGGTCCCAGCACACGACTCAGAGGTGTAATCGACGACCTGACCTTCACTATCATAATCGGTGTGTGGGGAAACCCTGACATGGTTCAGGTGAGTTATCAGACAGCCAGTTAATATAAGCGGCAGCCGGAGATAGTCTAAATCCGTGACCTGTCATATAGAATGCGGTTCTTTATTACGTTCATGGTAACCGCGTTTCCGCCGAGGTCATCTTTCAACCCGGCCGTTATTCTTCTAATCATAATTAGAAAGAAAAGCACCGTATAAGACCATGACACAACCGGCGGCTCCGATAACAGGGCGGCAATAATCGGGGCAATTAAAAACGCTACTGCCATTCCCACCGGCAAGCTCAAGCTGTGTGAGCCGCTGAATTTTAATCGTTCCTTAAGGGATTTGCCTGCATTATGAGGGCTTATTACTTTGCCGATTACACCCGCCAGCATCGGCATTGCTATTACAACAAAAGACATAGGGGTTAACGTGACAATATAACCTACCGAAATACTGTTCCCTTTTTCCCCTTCGAAGCGGGTAAAAACGGGCCACATTTGCCCTGCTACCGCCGATAATCCGCCGATAGCGATAATCGCAATATCCAGATTTAAAAGCCTGCCGGCAACAATTACAACAACACCCTTGGCAATATCCATGATGACACCGATTACAGCCAGAAGACGTTTCCCCTGCGCCATAAAGGCAAGGTGAAGGTCACCTTCCTGATTAATTCCGTTCAACCGGGCAATAATCCGCAGGTGTGGGAATGCACCTACAAAGTAGGCACATACAATAAAAAGAATATTTAAAAATAACATTTTAACTACCCCCGATTAAGGTTTCGCAGCTAATTGTCATCTACCACATATTCTATTGTTAATTATTCACACAAGATATTATACACCATAGCAGTATTGTTCAATAAAATATATGAAGAGGTGCCCGAGGGGTTTATGGTGCCACTCTTCAAAACCCGTTTCCCCGCAAACGAGGTATAATTAATGTTTGCATACGCTGGTTAGCGGTTAACTGCGTTTCGAACCGATGGCATTTTTGATAATCGATGTGAGCTTCAGTTCCCCACCGAATACCGGCATTATACCGGCGCTTCCGTAGCCCTTGATGTGTTCGATGTTTGTTAAATAATCCATATCCTCTCCGGAGATTACAAAATCCACCTCGGCATTAGTTTTCATATGGGCGGGATTGGCGGTTTTAGGCAACGGAAGAAGCCCAAGCTGCAAAGTATAGCGAATACACAACTGCGGTATAGATACGCTGTATTTCGCGGCGATTTTAGCTACTTCCCCATTTTTCATCAATTCCCCATGCGCAACCGGAGAATATGCCTCCACCAGGATGCCTTTATCTTGAGTGTATTTGATTAACTCGAACGGTGTATTGCTGATGTGCGCCAGAATCTGGTTTACCATTGGTTTTACGGAACAGTATTCGAGTATATTATCTATGTCTACTATTTCGAAGTTGGAAAGACCGATGGCACGCAGCTTTCCGGCTTTATAAGCCTCCTCAAGCGCTCTCCATGCCTCGCGGTTGCCTTCGAAGTAGCGTTCTTTCCCGTGGAATTTCGTCCAGGGCTGCGGGCTGTGAATAATCATCATATCGATATAATCGATGCACAAACTCTTGAGGGACTTATCAATCGATTCAACCGCTTTTTTATAGGACTTTATAGATGCGCCAAGCTTGGTGGTTACAAACATATCCTCTCTTTTTACA
>CAZJMW010000119.1:0-3442 GCA_964547375.1 uncultured Dehalococcoidales bacterium
TAGAATAAATTATGTTGTATATAGAGTTACGAAAAGTATATGGAGTATGGCAGGTAGACCTTAGAATGCCCTGCCCTGAGCAACGGGACAGGGTAGGGCGGGGAGCATATATACACGGGTAACAATAATAATTTTATAAGGAGAAAGGAAATGAAAAAAAGGATATTGTATTCAATAATTATATCATTATGTCTACTTGTTCCATTTAATTTACCAATCATGGCGCAGGAACAATCGTATGCAATCATTGATGCTCCATTCAGCACTGAGGAAGTTGAAAACATTTATAGTATCCCTCGTGGCTCTACCATTTTGCATTCAGATGATGGCATTACGAAAGTCTATAATAATGCGGGGCAGCTTTTGCTTTCAGCAAGAGATTCTGAGGCATACACATTGGCAACACCAAATGGATTAGCCAAAGCTACTCATGTCTACGAAGTACCAGATGGATCGTTTATCTACCATGTTGGGAATACAACAATAGTATATTCTGGCGGAGAATGCGTATTGACTGTGATCAATCAGCAAAGAAACAATGAGTCGATAGTACCAGATCTTTCTGAGTGGATAGAGCAGGCAAACGATTGGTCTGTTTCAGCGCTTGATTGGTTCCGGGCTGAATGGGATTGCCCTTCGGATCCACCAGACCCTGATAACGACGCAGTAAATTTCATATTTAATGCTATTGAACCAAATTATGGGTTGGCAATAATACAACCAGTTCTAGAATGGAATTACGGTAGCAGTGGTTGTTGGACAGGTACTGCTTGGGTTGTCTGGGATGGTGGTTCTTATAGGTCTGTATCGCATGTATCGGTAAGTGAAGGAGATACTATACGAGGTACTATGCAATTTAGCCCAACAATTCCATACACAAATTGGTGGGAGGTAGATTTTTGGAATGTATCAGAAGGAACCCATTCAATGCTATGGACTTCGCGCATCAATACAGATGAGGATTTAGCAGTATTCTGTGCGTTAGAAGGTTGGAGCATAGGAGATGATGATGATGTGCCAGGAGACATATATTTTTGCGACATGGAGTTTGAATACAATGGTTCAAACGTCGATATACAGTGGAATGCTTATATTGATAGTGGTTTCGATCAAATACTTTCTAATTTAGACGTTGATTTTGACAATAATCCACCAATTGATGATTCTTGGGTTACGCTTTATACCGACAACTGAATATCCTTTATATATTTATTCCGTTATATCTTATAGATTAGCAATCTGAAATTGCTAGTATAAAGAGGGCGAAAAAGAATTTTCCTTTTCGCCCTCAAGGAGGAAAACATGTCTTGTAGAAAGTTACTAAAGGGAGTTTCACTTATAACATCGGTTCTTATATTATTGTGTATACCGCTTGCGGGGTGCATAGATGAGCTTGTTGCAGGAGACACAAGCAAGCCTCTGGCTGTAAATATACACTCACCCGAAGGCGGGGCTTGCTTCAGCGTCAATGTGCAGAAGGTAATCGGCGTTGTTTCAGACCCTGAAGCGACGGTGCATGTTAACGGCATAGAGGCGGCTGTATCACAAGATGGCTCTTTCTATGCCTATATAGAACTTATCGAGGGTGAAAACGTTATCGAAGCCGAAGCCGTGTGGGGCAAAACCACTGTTTCGGATGCAGTTACAGTTGGTTTTACCCCGGCGTTGGCAGTCATTCTTGATATCGAATATGAGAGCGGTGTCAATTATCTAACAACTCCATTAACAGTATTAGGTTTCGTAACACACCCGGAGGCTACCGTGACGGTTGATGGTAATCCGGTAGCGGTATCTGCGGACGGCAGCTTTACCACAGAGGTACAGCTTACCGTGGATCATCACTCGATTACCGCAGTGGCCAAGCTCAACGGTGTAGAGGATAGTTATAGCTATTTAATACTCGTCAGTTCTGAAGGATATCTGGATCCTGTACCCGGCTGGAGTTCTTTTTATATTGGCAGAACTATCTATGAAAATAAAATTCAGCTTGAAGCGGGCGAGGTAAAGTCTTTCGATGTAAAAAAGGAAATAAATAAAAACGTAATGGTTCCTACAGATTTCAATTGGGAAGTCTATGCCGTAGATAATGATTCTATCCCTGAAGGTCTGAAGGTAAGTATTGAACCGGCTGCATTTATAGTATATCCCAACACCACCTATATATTACCGTTGACCGTATCAGCTGCCTCCAATGTTGAAGCCGGCACGTATTTCTTCAAGCTGGAGAGTCATGGCGATGTCCATTCGTCTGGATGGATTGAAATTGTAATAGAGTAAGAAGGATTGATATGAAAAGAATTTATTTCTACACCGCCAAAGAACGCTATGCCAAGGGCGAAATCACAAAGGAAGAACCACGGATAAGATAAAGAGGAATCTGGAATAACGAGCTGTAACTTTATTAATTAGCAAGTCCGTAGGGACGGGCATTGCCCGTCCGCTAAATACGGAACCAAAAATGCGGACGACCAATGGTCGTCCCTACGTGGTTGTGGTTATTGTCATCCTTGAGGCGAAGGATTTACATGCCATTCGGTATTCATCGCCGTTATGGTTCAACAGGCTCATCCAGTATTACACTGGGACAAGGCCACGAACGGCTTTGGAGTTTTATCTCCCCCCATTCCGGATGCTTCGTTCGTTCATCATGATTTCAGGATGATAATATCGAGGAGAAGCCATTTTTACATAATACCTTGCTTCTTTCTTTTCTTGTAAAAACCTGCTATTATTAACATCCCTCGGTTTAAAAATGTCCTCTCGTGAATCCCTTAAAAATGTAAAAAATTATCTAATAGTAAACCTGAAGTACTATTGACAGGCACTATATATTGTGGTACTCTAACAACGCTAACACAATATAGCGAGGTGGCCGCCATGAAATGCCCCTACTGCAAGAGCGAAGATTTAAAAGTTATCGATTCCCGCGATGTCAACGACGGCGTCAGACGACGCAGGCAATGCCTGAGCTGCAATTCGAGATTTACCACATATGAAAGAATACTGCCTAGCAGTCTTTTTGTGATTAAAAAAGATATGCGGCGCGAGGAATTCAGCAAGGATAAATTACTGAACGGCATACAGAAAGCCTGCGGTAAACGGCCGCTGCCGATTGGCGCCATTGAAAAGTTGGCCGAGGATATCGAAGCCGAGTTATACAACATGGGAAAAAGCGAGATAGACAGCTATAAAATCGGGGACATGGTAATGGAAGGGCTGCGGGAACTGGATTATATCGCCTATATCAGGTTTGCCAGCGTCTACCGCGATTTCAGCGATATCACGGATTTAAAGCAGGAAGTGGATACATTGATAAATGCCGGAATTATAAAAAAGAACAGGTCCAGCGGGCAATTAACCCTTTTGCCTGATGAAACGACAGAAAAAACTAACCGGAAGGCAGGGAAATAACTATCATGGGCAAGACCAGTGATTCAAAAGG
>CAZJMW010000120.1:0-3428 GCA_964547375.1 uncultured Dehalococcoidales bacterium
AAAGCGGTCTTCGCGCAAGTGAAGCGTGGGTTCGAATCCCACCCTCTCCGCCATTCGATTTTAATCATCCCCTCACTGCTTTGATGTTGGAGAAACCTATGACGGAAATACTTGATGAAATCAGGTCAAAGCTCAAAGAAAATAGCGATGAGGATACCCGCGAGGGCGGAAAGCGTTATTTTAAAGAACAGATACAGTTATACGGCGTTAAAACCGCCACCGTCGAAAAAATAGCCAAAGAGTACTGTAGCCGCATCAAGCCGGAGAAAAGCAAGGCGGAAATATTTTTCCTTTGCGATGCGCTCTGGCAATCGGGTTACATGGAAGAATCGTTTATCGCCTGCAACTGGTCTTATTCTTTGAGTAAACAATTCGCGGAATCGGACTGGCGGGTCTTCGAAAACTGGGTTAAAAACCATGTCAGCAACTGGGCGTCCTGCGACACATTATGTAATCATACTATCGGCTCTTTTATAGAATTGTATCCGCAATACATAAACGAATTGAAGAAATGGGCAAAGTCTGAAAACAGGTGGGTAAAACGCGCTTCGGCGGTAACACTGATAATCCCCGCCAGAAAAGGACTGTTTCTAAACGATATCTTTGAAATTGCGGATATACTGCTTCAAGATAAAGACGACATGGTTCAGAAAGGCTACGGGTGGATGCTGAAAGCCGCCAGCCAGGCTCACGAGGAAGATGTCTTCGACTTCGTCATGAACAATAAGAAAAACATGCCGAGGACAGCTTTACGTTATGCCATCGAGAAAATGCCAACAGACCTGAAAGCAAAGGCAATGGCAAAATAATCACTTGATTTGTTACCTGTAAAATCAAGGTTTATATCAATACTGGCATAAATCGTCAAAATATACTAAAATATATGCGGTTCATCAATTCATAAGCAATATCAGGAGAGGTTCTGCAGTGGTTTAACAGGCACGCCTGGAAAGCGTGTGTCGGGGCAACCTGACCGCGGGTTCGAATCCCGCCCTCTCCGCCATTTTTTAAATCCCGGTCATGCGTTTCAAGCTTCCCGCAGATAATTCATTTTTTCATTATTGATTATTATTGTGCTAGAATGTAACCACTTTGACTAATACAAACGAAAACAACAAATACTGGGTCGGGTTTAACCTGATTCCGGGCATCGGCAGAGTAAGATTTACCCAGATTGAGAATTACTTCGGCGATATCGAAAAAGCATGGAATGCCGGATTGGATGAGTTTAAAAAAGCCGGGCTTGATGAAAACACCATCAATTCAATCGCATTGTGCCGTCCTAAAATTTCCCTCGATATCGAGATGGAAAAACTGGAAAAGAGCAATATAAAAACCTTTAATTACCATGAGAAACATTACCCTGCCCGACTGAAAGAAATCCACGATTTCCCCCCTGTAATTTATATCAGGGGCGAAATAATTGCCGAAGACGAATACTGCCTGGCAATTGTCGGAACCAGGACCCCCAGCGTCTATGGAAGACAGTTAACCGAAGAAATAGTATCGGAACTGTCTAAAAACAGGATAACGGTTGTCAGCGGACTGGCTAAAGGCATCGACACCATCGCACACCAGTCTGCACTTGACGCCGGAGGCAGAACCATTGCGGTGATGGGAGGGGGGCTGGATAGCGTTTATCCGGCCGAAAACGCCAACCTGGCGCGCCGGGTACTGAAAAGCGGAGCCATGATTAGTGAGTATGCTCCCGGCACCAAACCCAGGCCGGAGAATTTTCCGCGCCGCAACCGCATTATGAGCGGGCTATGCCTGGGCGTGCTGGTAATCGAAGCGGGGGAAACCAGCGGTTCCCTGATTACGGCGCACCTGGCATTCGAACAGGACCGCGAGGTGTTCGCCATTCCGGGCAGCGTATTATCACCTGCCAGTATCGGGACAAATAAACTAATCATGGAAGGAACAGCCCGTCTTGTACGCAATGCGGCGGATATTCTTCAGGAGTTGAATTTAACCGCGGTTGCCGAGCATATTGAAGTAAAGGAAATTATCCCGTCCTCGGATACGGAAGCGTTGATTCTCAAGCAAATGGGAGCAGAACCCAGGCATATCGACGAAATTTGCCGCAGCAGCGGACTTTCAATATCCGTTACCAGCAGCACACTGGCAATGATGGAACTCAAAGGCATGGTAAAACAAATCGGAGCAATGAACTATGCTCTCTGCCGCGAGATACGTGAAAATAAAGAATTATATAAAATCGAGATAAATTAAATGAAAAATAACCTTGTAATAGTAGAATCACCGGCAAAAGCCAAGACCCTTTCAAAAATACTGGGGAAAGGCTATACCATTAAGGCTTCTCTGGGACATATCAGGGATTTACCCAAGAGCCGCATGGGCGTTGATATCGAAAATAATTTCGAGCCTAAATACGTGGTTTCCAGGGATAAAAACAAAACTGTAAAAGAACTCAAGGATGCCGCTAAGACAGCCTCTATCGTATATCTGGCGACAGATCCTGACCGCGAGGGGGAAGCCATCGCCTGGCATCTTGTCGAGGCTATAAAACAAAATGACGTCAAGTATCGCCGCGTTACCTTCCATGAAATAACAGCGGAAGCTATAACTCAGGCCTTTAAATCGCCGCGTGAAATCGACATGCAACTTGTAAACGCGCAGCAGGCGCGCCGCATCCTGGACAGGCTGGTCGGATACAAGCTGAGCCCGCTCCTGTGGCGTAAAGTCAGAAAAGGATTGTCAGCCGGAAGAGTGCAATCGGTAGCGGTAAAAATCATCGTAGACCGCGAGCGTGAAATCGATGATTTTGTTGCGGTTGAATACTGGACTATCGAAGCGGAACTTAAAAAAGACCCTGCCGGAGACAGCAAAGCCTTCCGTGCTTTACTGGTTAAAAACGCCGACAATGTTAAATCGGAGATTAAGACACGGGAAGAAGCCACAGCGGTTAAAGAAGAGCTTGAAAAAGCCACTTACAGCGTTAACAGGGTAAGCGTAAAAAAAACACCCCGCCAGCCGGCCCCTCCCTTTATTACCAGCACGCTGCAACAGGAGGCATGGAGACGCTTTCGCTTTACGGCCAAGATGACGATGGCAACGGCGCAGCAGCTTTATGAAGGTTTGCCTGTCGGTGACGAAGGCAACGTCGGTCTTATAACCTATATGAGAACAGATTCGACACACGTAGCGCCGTCGGCCCTGGCGGAAGTAAGGGCTTACATTACCGAAACCTATGGTGCACAATATTTGCCTGCGCATGCACGCTCTTTTTCTCATAAAGTAAAGGGGGCGCAGGAAGCCCACGAAGCGATACGCCCTACCAAAGCATTGAGAACCCCCGCTTCGATTAAGCAATACCTCAATGCAACTCAATACAAGATATACAACCTGATATGGCAGAGAATGGTAGCCAGCCAGATGGCAGAGGCTTCTTTTGAAAATACCACCGT
>CAZJMW010000121.1:0-3360 GCA_964547375.1 uncultured Dehalococcoidales bacterium
AAATACTGGTAGCCAATCGCGGGGAAATCGCCATTCGCGTTATGCGTGCCTGCCGTGAACTGGGCATACAATCTGTCGCTGTTTATTCAGAAGCCGATAAATACGCTCTCTTTTCAAAATACGCCGATGAAGCTTACCCGATCGGCCCGGCTCCGGCGTCTCAGAGCTATTTAAATATCGAAAAGATTATAGAAGTTGCCAGGAACTGCAACGCCGATGCCATACATCCGGGATATGGATTCCTTTCCGAAAATCCTGATTTTGCCGAAGCCTGTGAGAATGCGGGAATAACTTTTATCGGCCCTCCCAGTTCTGTTCTCAAGATTACCGGCAACAAAATTGCCGCCCGAAAAGAAGCCGTTAAAGCCAGGGTCCCGGTAATAACCGGTACCGATGAGTGCTCGTCTGACGTAAACCATGTTAAGGAAGTCGTTCGCAGGATTGGTTATCCCGTAATCATCAAACCGGCAAACGGCGGCGGCGGCATCGGGATGAGCATCATTCATTCCGAAGATGAACTGGAGAAAGCCATAGATACCTCAATGTCGATAGCACAATCCAGCTTCGGCACCAATAATATCTACATCGAGAAGTACCTTGAACATCCGCGTCATATAGAATTCCAGATTCTGGCCGATAAATTCGGCAATATTGTCCATCTCGGTGAACGCGAATGCAGTATCCAGCGCAACTATGGAAAGATAATTGAAGAATCTCCTTCTGTAGCTCTAAGTGATTCAATGCGCAAGCAAATGGGTAATCAAGCTGTAAAACTGGCTCGCTCATTGAAATATGTCGGCGCAGGAACTATTGAATTTATTTTTTCGCAGGGTAAATACTATTTTCTGGAAGTGAATGCACGTATACAGGTGGAGCATGGTGTTACCGAAATGGTCACAGGTATTGACCTGGTCAAGGAACAGATCAGAATTGCTTCCGACCTGCCATTATCCGTTAAGCAAAAGGATGTAGAACTGACAGGTTGGGCTATTGAATGCCGCATCAACGCCGAAGACCCCTTGATGAACTTTTTACCGTCTCCGGGTACATTAAAAGGTTATCGTTCCCCCGGCGGTGTCGGCATCCGTGTCGATTCCGGCGTTCACAACGGTTATACCATACCGGACTGCTACCACCCGATGATTTCCAAGCTGATTGCTCACGGCAGAGATCGCAAGGAAACTATTATCCGCATGCAACGCGCACTCTACGAATATATCATCGTAGGCGTAAAAACCAATATCATACTGCATAAAGCAATTATGGAAAATCCGCGCTTTATTGCCGGGAACCTGGAAACAGGCTTTATAAAAAGGGAAACCGGCTTACAGGTTAATATGAGAAGGATTGCGGAAAGAGACTATCCTTTGATTGAACGCCTTTCGGAGATATTCAATTTCAAGGATTAGGCTATAACCGGGAAGAAACAAGGGAAATATTAAATTGACGTGGATTGATAATTTTCGATATGACCCGATTCCCCCGTTAATGACCTCCGATTATGAAGCCATACGCTATTTAACTGCGCGTGACCTGCTCCGAGAGGACTTGCCACCTGTTGAGACACTCTGGCATATGCCTGAGGCGCAGCGTATTTTAAAAAATCAGGAATCCGATGGCTACTGGATATATTCCGGAAAAGGCCGCGACTATTTTCTTCTGGCAACATTTAAAAACATGCAAACGCTGATATATAAATACGGTTTTAACCGCAGCCATCCATCGATAGAGAAAGCCTGTGAATACTTGTTTACCTACCAGACGGATGAAGGGGATATCAGAGGCTTTATCGGGAATCAGTATGCTCCCTACTATACAGGAATCGTTACTGCTCTTTTGATTTCTGCCGGATATGAAGACGATGAAAGGATTACTGACGCGCTGGATTGGCTGCTTTCGGTACGGCAAAACGACGGCGGCTGGGTAATCGGCAGCCCGGGAATAACCGGAAATCCTCATTTAAAATTAAAAGACATCAATTATTTAACCTCTGATAAATATGCCCCTACTCTTCCGTCATATGATAAATCTCTACCATTTTCACATTCCGGTACGGGAATGGTTATCAGGGCGCTCACTTCACATCCTGTTTACCGTACAAATTCTGAAACGTTAAAAGCAGCCAATCTGTTAAAATCTCATTTCTTCAAAGAGGATAATTACAGCTCTTATAAGGATGCAGACCACTGGTTAAGATTCCAATTCCCCTTCTGGTGGAATAACCTGGTGGCAGCCCTTGATTCGCTTTCGCTAATCGGTATTTCGTCTCAGGATAATGATGTTGACAATGCTTTAAAATGGTTAATCTCAAATCAAAATCCTGATGGTTTATGGAAGATTTCATATTCAGCCATTCATAAGTCATCCACTAATAAAAAAAGCCTGGAACAGCGATTATGGATAACACTGGCCATATGCAGGGTATTCCAACGTTTTTATTCTTAGCATTTTCAAACTATTAAAATATTTTATTTTATATTCCTGTTTAATCCGAATTGTAAAATTCCGCCGCAGGTGATAATATTTTTTCTAATAATTATATTATTTTCAACATTATCATCAGTCTACTTTTATACCGGCCATTACCGGGATTTACATTAATATAAACACAGTCGATAAATTTCGAGAGGGAGAGATTTAATTTAATGGCTTCAGACAGTTTTAAAATGAGTGCAAACAAGTTATCCAGATTTCTGGATAAGCCGTGCGAGGATTTCACAAAGCAGGATATTATCAGGTATGTGGAGCAAAACGATATCAGGGCAATTAATCTACGACACGTGGGAGGTGACGGCAAGCTTAAAACACTGAACTTTGTCGTCGAAAGTAAGGCTCACCTGGACAAAGTGCTTTCAGCCGGAGAAAGAGTTGACGGCTCCAGCCTTTTCAGTTATATCGATACATCCTCCAGTGACCTATATATTATTCCACGTTATAAAACCGCTTTTATGAATCCGTTCACAAAGGATATCCCGACACTGGATATTCTGTGTACTTATTTTGATAAAAAGGGCGAAAGGCTTGATATCTCTTCAGAAAATATACTGCTTAAAGCCCAGAAATCGCTTGAAGCCGGTACCGGTTCGAGGCTGCATGCCATGGGAGAACTGGAATATTATGTAATCGCTCCCAAGCAGAGTTTATACCGTGCAACTGTTCAAAGAGGTTACCAGGAATCCTCTCCTTTTTGTAAATGGGAAGCCCTCAGATGCGAAGCGATGCAGGCGATATCCGAAGCGGGGGGCCAAATTAAATACGGTCATTCCGAGGTGGGACATATTTATGGTGAAGAAAACGAAATGGAGCAAAACGAAATCGAATTTCTTCCCGTGGATATTGAAGATGCTGCCGACCAGATTG
>CAZJMW010000122.1:0-3291 GCA_964547375.1 uncultured Dehalococcoidales bacterium
TGCCCTTGCCGACCGATAAACGCTTTGGAATCATGCTCAGGAAACGCTCGATAACAGCATCGGCATCATCACCGATGACCGAATCAACCGGCCCGGTCATGCCGATATCTGTGACATAGGCTGTTCCCTGCGGCAGAATCTGGGCATCGATGGTGCCGACATGTGTATGAGTTCCCAGTATGGCGCTGACGCGCCCGTCCAGGTATCTGCCGAGTGCCATCTTTTCCGATGTCGCCTCGGCGTGAAAATCGATGATAATAATTTTATATTGCCCGGCAAGTTTTATGAGCAGGTCGTCCATTCCGCGGAACGGGCAATCGAAATTGCCGATAAAGGTTCTGCCGATCAGATTGACTACCACCGCCTTTTTTTGGAAGACGATATATCCGTTACCGGGTAACCCGGGCGGATAGTTCATCGGCCGGATGACCGGCATATCGCTGTCGAGGCAGGGGATAATGTCCTTCTGCGCCCAGATATGATTGCCGGAGGTAATCACGTCCACGCCGGCCTTTATCAGGTCTTCGGCGGTCAGCTTTGTTAAACCGACGCCGCCGGCAACGTTTTCGCCGTTGGCGATGACCAAATCCGGTTTATACTGCTTTTTCAGTATAGGCAGCAGTTTCTCCACCGCCTGCCTGCCCGGCCTGCCTATTATATCTCCGATAGATAATACTAACATGGTTTTCTTAACAGGACTGATACTTAATCCCCCTGTTAAAACCCCCTTTTCACTTTTTATCCCGATTATTAACAGATTGTCATCCTGGAGGGAGTGAAACGACCGAAGGATCTGGGGGGAGGGGATTAATTTTAACCCATCCCCCGAATGCTTCGCCATCCGATAAGTCGAGCCCGGATTAATGAGGGATAATTCTAAATGCCCTCATCCGGTCCCGATGTATCGGGACCACCTTCCCCCAAGGGAAGGCTTTATTTCAATTGGTTAAATCAACTCTATTTAGCGTAATCGATAGCCCTGGTTTCACGCAGGACGATAACGCGAATCTGTCCCGGATATTCCAGGGTTTCTTCTATCTTCTTAACGATATCGCGTGCCAGTCTCATCGCCGACAGGTCATCAACCTCATCCGGTTTGACCAGTATGCGCACTTCGCGTCCGGCCTGAATAGCGTATGATTTATCGACACCCTTAAAGCCGTCGGCGATTTCCTCAAGCGACTTCAAGCGCTTCAGGTAGTTTTCGAGGGATTCGCGCCTGGCGCCCGGCCTGGCGCTGGAAATGGCGTCTGCCGCCGAGACTAAGAAGCCCCAGATGCTGGTATCGCCGGTTTCCATGTGATGTTCGGCCACACCCTTGACCACTTCCTTGGATTTATCCCATTGCCTGACAAGGTCGGCGCCGATAGAAGCATGTGTGCCCTCTATTTCACGGTCGACCGCTTTACCGATATCGTGCAGCAGCCCGGCGCGTTTTGCCAGCGCTACATTTATTCCCAACTCGGAGGCTATCATGCCCGAGAAATAGGCCACCTCGATACTGTGAGCCAGTACATTCTGACCGTAGCTGGTGCGGTATTTCAGCCGCCCCAGCAGCTTGATAAGCTCCGGATGCAGCCTGGTAACACCCACCTGCAAAGCCGCCTGTTCTCCCGCCTGTATAATAGCTGTTTCTACCTCTTCTTTGGTCTTGGCAACGATTTCTTCGATGCGCGCCGGATGAATACGGCCGTCGAGAATCAGTTTGCTGAGCGCCTGATAGGCAATTTCACGGCGTACCGGGTCGAAGCTGGAAATGGTAACCGCTTCGGGAGTATCGTCGATAATCAGGTCGACACCGGTGGCCTGTTCCAGTGCGCGTATATTGCGCCCTTCGCGGCCGATTAACCTGCCCTTCATTTCATCATTGGGTATATTGACGACGCTGGCAGTGGTTTCGGAAACGATTTCCGACGCGCTGCGCTGTATAACATGCGCCAAGATGCCGCGTGCTTTATCGTCCGCTTCTTCCTTGATTTTAATTTCCCAATCGCGCAGACGTCGACCCGCTTCTTCCTGTATTTCAACCTCGACCTTATCCAGAAGAAGCTGCTTGGCTTCGTCGCTGGTCAGGCCCGAAATCAGTTCAAGTTGCTTTAACTGGTTTTCTTTAACCTCAGCCAGGTTGGTTTTAATAGCATCCAGTTCCTTCTCTTTCTGTATAAGGTTGCGTTCGCGCCCGACCGCATCCTCCAGTTTGTGTTCCAGTGATGATTCCTTTTGTGTCAGCCGGTTCTCCTGTCTCTGTATCTCGGCGCGTCTCTCCTTGTACTCGGCTTCGTTTATCAATTTGAGCTTGTCTATTTCTCTCTTATTCTCATCCAGAACATCTTTTGCTTCCGCCCTGGCTTCCGCCAGAAGTTTGGCTGCTTTTCTCTGTGCTATGCGAATCTGGTGGTTGGCAAGCATGCTCCGAGAAAGGAACATCGCCATTCCGCCAAATATAACACCGATTACAAAGCTGAAAAATATAGCTAGTATTTCTCCAACACCCATGTATTATATTCCCCCTATCTTATTTTAAGTATGCGGGTGTCGACGTACGGTTAATACCTTTCGCTCGTTATTCCGGCGTCCGGAGTATCAACCGTATTATCACCCTCTTTTTCATTCCATAAACGTGTAACGGTATTGTTTATGACATCATAACCGAAGCCGCGCCGCCTCAGGTATTCACCTAAACGGCGACGGAAGCCCGGGTAATCAGCAGAATTTAAATTGCGGACGTATTTTAACGCCGCCCGGTAGGCATTTTCGCTATCATCAATAGCGCTCAGTTCCTGTTCGATAACATCGAGAGCAACTCCCTTTTGTTTCAATTCCATTGCCGTCATTTGGCGGCTGCGCGGACTGAAAGACTGCCTGTTATCCGACCAGAAACGGGCAAAATTGCCGTCATCGATAAAACCCTGTTTTTTCAGGCTCGATAAGGCAGCTTGAATGTCGTTTTCATTAAATGCGCGCTGCTGCAAACGTGTTGTAAGTTCACTTTCGCTGCGAGGCCTGTAATTGAGAAGCCGCAAGGCTGTATCGAGGCATTTTTGATAACGGTTGCTTTCCTGTAGAGACCCGATGCGGAGTTCCGATAACTCCATACCTACCTCGAGCCCTTCTTTTAAAACCAGCTCTTCTTTCAGGCTGAAAGCAAATTTACCGTCTAAAAACAGCTTTATTGTTTTACCGCGACCGGTACCTTTAATCAAACCGGATATCCTTCTCATTTATCAGGCAACCCCTTATAAACAAGCAGAGCCGAGGCAGCCAGCCTCAGCTCTATCACGCCCGGTTATC
>CAZJMW010000123.1:0-3280 GCA_964547375.1 uncultured Dehalococcoidales bacterium
TTTGACATTCATTATTACTCAGAACTCCTTAACCTGTTTATTAAAGCATTATCGGCGAAATTTTTCAAGTTTATCTGTACTGTTGCTGCGATTGCTTTTATTCTTCCCCGGAAAGTTTGCGGCGTTTATCGTTTATCAGCTTTATTTCCTTGCTGCTCATTTCAACCTTATCCAACAGCTCCGGGCGGCGCTCTGCCGTTCTTAATAGCGATTGCTCGCGGCGCCATTTGGCGATTTCCCCGTGGTTACCGGAAAGCAGGATTTGGGGAACCTCAAAGTCCCGGAAAACCGGGGGCCTGGTATACTGCGGGTATTCCAGCAAGCCGGCGGAATGGGAATCGTCTTTGGCCGATTCTTCCGAGCCAAGGACTCCCGGTATGAGCCGTGTCACTGCGTCTGTAATGACCATTGCGGCCGGCTCCCCGCCGCTTAACACATAATCCCCGATACTGATCTGGTCGGTTGCCAGATACTGATGTATGCGTTCATCGACTCCCTCATAATGACCGCAAATAATAATGAGACGGTCGTACTGTGAAAGCTCTTCGGCTATTTTTTGTGAAAAAAGGCGTCCCTGCGGCGTCGTTAAAATTACGGATACTTTTTTAGAGGCATCATCCGGCTGCCTGATGCTCTCCACGGCCTCGAAAACCGGCTCCGGTTTCATTACCATGCCGGCGCCTCCGCCATAAGAGTAATCATCTACCACATGATGCTTATCGTGCGTATAGTCGCGGATATTCCAGATATTTAATTCCACCAGTTTATTCTCAACCGCCCGCTGAAAAATACCGGTGCTGGAAAAATCCTCGAACATTTTGGGAAACAGTGTCAGAATATCGATTCTCAATCGGTTGCTCCGTCTTCAAATAATCAAATTATATTATCTGCCCGCCTGATTACCAATTGGCAGGGGGCGCAGACGGGTACTATTTTACCATAAACAAGCGTGCTAAAAAGAATTATCTACTAAATATTAAAAAAAGAGCTATAAAGTATTGACAAACGCAGGTCTAAATGTAGTAGAATGGTAGAAAGTGGTAGAAAGTGGGAGAAAAAGGGGAAACAGGTGGCCCTTTTTCACGGCGGTGGGAAAAATAAAAAGAAGCAGGTCAACATAAAGGATTTATGGAAATGTTTTTCGGTGAATTCGGTTACAGGATGGATGAAAAGGGCAGGATACCTCTGCCGCCGCGCTTCAGGAACCAGTTGAAAGACGGGTTGGTATTAATGCCCGGCGTGGAAAACTGTATCACAGCATACACTATGACCGAATGGGCAAGGATAGCCGCATCGCTTAACAGCAAAAGCGGAGTTACCCGCAGCAAGCTCAGGCAATTAAACCGGGCTTTATTCTCTACGGCTTTCCACATCAATGTTGACGGACAGGGCAGAATCAGTTTACCGGTACAGTTAAGGGAACACGCGGGGATAGATGAAGAAGTGATTGTGGTGGGTGCCAATAACTACCTGGAGCTATGGAATAAAGTAGCATGGGAAAACGAAAAAGCCAGCAGCCGTGAAAAGGTGTGGGATATAATCGAGAACCTGGAAGAGAATGAAGAGGCTTAATTGATAATGAGGTCATACAAAGTACATATTCCTGTGATGCAGCAAGAGGTAATCGAAGGCCTCGCGGTTCAACCCGGCGGTCGCTACATAGATTGCACGGCGGGAACCGGCGGCCATGCCGGCGCCATATTGAAGCACAGTTCCCCGGGTGGACAACTGCTCGGTATCGATGCCGACCCTTCCGCAGTTGAGGCGGCACGCAAACGGCTGGCCGGTTACGGCAGCGCCGTAGTGATAGAAAATGACAATTTCGTAAACCTGGAAAAGGTATGTAATAAATACGAGTTTAAGCCGGTTCACGGTATTTTACTCGACCTCGGGCTCTCGTCTTTGCAGCTTAACGATAACGGCCGCGGTTTCAGTTTTCAATATGCCGCTCCGCTGGATATGCGCTTCAATCCCGAACAGAAAATTACGGCAGCCGATATCGTTAACAAGTATTCCGAAGCGGAACTGGCGCGTATTATCCGCGATTACGGGGAAGAACCGGGCAGCAACCGCATCGCCAGGGCTATTATCAGCGAACGCCCGTTGAACAGTACTATCGAACTGGCAAAAATTGTCGAACAGGCCGTCGGTTTCAAGCGGGGCAGGATTCATCCGGCCACCAGGACCTTCCAGGCCTTGAGAATAGCTGTCAATAATGAATTGGAACACCTCGAATCAACGCTCAGGCAGGCAGTCAACCTTTTGGGTTATGAAGGCAGATTGGTGGTCATTACCTACCATTCCCTCGAAGACCGTATTGTGAAGCAGTTTATGCAGCATGAAGCCAAGGATTGTGTCTGTCCGCCGGAAGCAATGGTATGCAACTGCCGCCATTCGGCCAGCCTGAAACTGATTAACCGGAAGGTAATTACCCCTTCCGTAGAAGAAATAAGCCGCAACCCGCGCAGTCGCAGCGCCAAGCTGAGAATTGCCGAGCGCACCGCTTCGCATCTGGAATGGGGAGGGGCTGCGAAAAGGAACTACAATCCCGGTGAAGATAACGGCAGTTCCTGGCAAAGACCTTCCATGCTGAAAGAGGTATACGGTGCGTCTTTAACATTATAAATCGGTAATCGCCAGATCTCTTGTAAGGGGAGGTCTTAAATATGTGAAAAAGAAAAATAAATATACGGAAACAAAAATAAGGAGAGGAGGAACCAGATGAATAAGCGGTCTATTATAACTTCGATTGATGTTGGCACTACCAAGATCTGCACCACTATCGCCGAAACGACCGGTAATGGTGATGCTTATGTTGTCGGTGTTGGAATAACTCCGTCAAACGGCTTGCACAAGGGGTTGGTCGTCAACATAAACGAAGCCAAAGAAGCGATTAGGAGTTCGGTTAGGAAGGCGGAACAGTCCTGCAATTACAAGGTGGAGTCGGCATATGTAGGTGTTACGGGAAGGCATGTGGATTCGGTAAACAACAGGGGAGTGGTGGCCATTACCCGTAATGACAGATTGGTCAGGCCCGACGATTTGAAGAGGGTGCTTTCCAGCGCCCAGGGTATTAAGGTGCCCAACGACAGAAAACTCCTGCATGTTATTCCCCGCGGTTACTCTGTAGACGGACAGGTGGGAGTCAAGAACCCGGTCGGCATGTACGGTTTCAGACTGGATGTTGAAACGCACATCATTACGGCAGCGGCGACATCGATTCAAAACCTGGTCAAATGCATCAGGGGCATCGGCCTCGATATAGACGACCTGGTACTGG
>CAZJMW010000124.1:0-3270 GCA_964547375.1 uncultured Dehalococcoidales bacterium
AGTATGCCGAGCGTTAACGGCCCCCCCATCCAAAACTTATAATGGCATAACAAGGCGGATTTCACCATGAATAAAAATATATTGCTTGCCTGTATTGTGATCCTTTTTGCCTTGCTTTCCTCCTGTTTTTTCAATCCCTTTGAGCAATTTCAGCCAGCCTACCCTCGTAATTTTACCCCTCCTCACATTACACCTATTTTTTCTGACGAAAACATTTCCTTTGCCCTCGTTTAATTTCACGATTACAGTCAAAAAATAAACCTCGCTATGCGCCTTAGATAAAAAATAATTTGACAAATAGATACTCAAATATTATATATAGCGCATGAGTGTCATAACATCTATTTATAAATCATTAGCGAAACTGCCAAAGATACAACAACTCTATTCAACTTTTGGTCGATATATAGATCGCCAGTCTCTTTCCTGGACAGGCTACCAGTCAAACCTCAATCCCGACCCGATAGACGCCACATCACAAGGCGACCGGTATTTCAGAGCCTCTGTCAATCCCCATGTTAAAGCCGGGTTGCTCTATTCAGATGCTTCTCGGCTTTTTGTGTCGGCGCGTGGTCTTGATCCAAATGAGTTTGGTTCATATTTCCCTTCTCAACTAGCCTATACCACGCCGGATGATGGAGATGATGTGCAATGGGAACATCTGGCAACGCAATATGATGAGTGGTTTGATGGCGGGTTTCAGCCCATACTTAAGAGTCTGCAAGACCCTGCCTTAATTTACGGCCGGGCAATCGGAGAAATTGAATGGGATCGCAATGATGAAGGGGTGTATTCGCCGTTTATTTGGAGTCGAGACCCACAGGAGTTTGTCTTATTCCCGTATGACTTGCCGCCGGGCATCTATCGCAAGAAACACGCCTATAGCACTGCCTGGTCATCAGAGCTTGTAAAAATGCCGCCCGGCAAGTTTATGCTCATAACGCATGACCCGCTTTTCAACAATCCTTACGGTCAAAGCCTCTTGCGTAGTCTGCTTAAGCTGATTGAGGTCTGGCAAGGCACAGGTACAGGCTATGAGGATGACGCCAACCAGCAAGGCATCTTTGACGCATGGCGCGAGGGCATGAAAAAAGCCGGGTTTGGCATGTGGTTAGCCTCCTTTGACAATTCTATCGCCGGTAATGACAATCGGAGTATTGAGGCCAGAGAAACTTTGTTGGCCGGAGTCAAAAAATTAGGTGTACGGATTGCCGGGATATTTCATGAGAATGCGAATATCCGAAGTGAGAAATTAGAGCTTGACTCCGCCGCATTCATGGACTTTTATACGATGTATGTCCAGTCAATTTCTATTTTACTCTGTGGCTCTGCGACTGCTCTTGGAGAGGGCAAATATGGCAGCTATGCGAAAGAGGAGTCAACAACCGTCCGTGAGAAAAGCAATAGAGAACAGATAACCGCCTCAATGCTCTCACTGGCATTTACGTATCAATTTAACCGGTTCTGGTTACATTACAATTACGGCAATGCAGTCAAAGGCATACCACAGCTTCAACTGATTCCACCGGAACGCATTATGCCGACCACGCCGGAAGGCCAGCAGACGCGGATGGGCGCGAAGCAAGAGGACATCGTTGTTGAAACGCCGGCCGAGTTGCAAGCCGCTGACGAGGACGAACCGGTCACGGCAATCAAATTCCCCTCTGACTTAGCCCTGCCCCCGGTCTATGAAAGCGTCAAAGCGCAAGCGAAAACCATCCTCCGCACGATGCCCGTGTATAGCAAGCGCGAGTTTGACCGCTTGCCAGAAGAGGAGAAGCACGCCTCGTTCACGATTGCCGCGTTACGCAATAATACCGCCGCGATGCAAACTATTTTAAACCTCATTGCCGATACGCTGGACTATACGAATGAGGCCGATGCGTGGGCGGAGTTTTCGAGGCAGTATAAACGAGAAGGGATTGGCGCATCCTTGCCTGACCTCATGACCGCGTTTCGCTATGCGCGACAAACTGCGTTTTCACGCGCGGTAGATGCCATGATTGAGCAAGATTTTGGCATTTACGCGATTGTCCTGAAAACGCAAGAGGATCCGCGAGTGCGCCCATCGCATAAGAAGCTCTTAAACGTAGCACGACTGGCCGATGACAATTGGATTCGCCGGGTGAAATTCCCATTATCGTATAATTGCCGCTGCTACAAGCAACCTATGATGCAACAGGAGTTTCACGATTCCGGGTTGACCTTGACGCCGGACGATAAACTCCCGAACCTGAAATCATTGGAGCGACTTTGATGAACCCGGATAAGATATATAGACAAGGCTTTTTACGAGCCGTGCAGATAATGAAAGAGGCGATTCGAGAGAAAAAATCCTTGTCGCCACTTGACAAAAAGCAATTATTTGACGATCTTGCATTATTAGAGCAAAAGGCAAAAGTGCCAATGTTGACAAGTATGCAAGGCTTATAATCACAAGACAGGCTAAGACGTGGACATGTGCACGTTCACGTTGAAGAGAGAAACAAGGGGCTGTTCGGAGCCGAACCTTCGAACATGCCCCTTTTTCTTTTGCCTGCTGACACGAGGGAGAATTATGGCAAGCTGGGGAACACCACTGAGAACCTTATTCAACGCTGTCTATGACAGCGCACTCGGCGCGTTACATGTCAAGACGATTCCGGCAGCGCATTGCGTCCCAGATGCGTATGCCCTGAGCGCGACCGGAGCAGACGCCTTTGCGACAATTCTGACGCCCTCTGAAGACAAGGCACATCTCGCAGTCTATAACGCCGGAACGCATCCCGCTGTCCTCTCCTTAGACGCCGGAACAACCGCGCATCTCTATGTCCCTGGGCAAGCAACACAAGTCTTTGATTGGATATACTTAGAGCAGGGCGTGGCGATTCAGGCGCGAAACGCGACGCCGGGCAGTAATTATACGAATCTTTATTTGATGATATGGTGACGCTTATGAGTGCTTTTTTTGTGTTCCCCACGCCGCAAACGCCTGTGCCTGTAAAGGAGAAATTATGGAAACCATATATGAACTTGCCACATTGAAAGACGTGCCGATTCTCCGGGCAGGCGTGCACAAAAGCCATAACGCCGGAGACATCGTGATCACAGAAGCAGAACTTGACCGCATCTTGCAAGGCTCACAAGCCCTGATTCCGCTTGTCAAGGAGAGTCTGGATACCGGCGTCTATCGTGGCAACGAAAGCCTGAAACTGGCGAAAATGCCCGGGTTTATCAACTTCGTCCATAATGGCATTTTAGCGGACACGATAAAAGAGCGAACCAAAGGCG
>CAZJMW010000125.1:0-3255 GCA_964547375.1 uncultured Dehalococcoidales bacterium
AGTGCCAGGGAATTCGAAGGCACACCCCAGTAAAGATCAATATACAAAGATGTTTTTCCAGTTGGGATAAATGTCGAATACCAGTGCATTTGTCCTTGCGAAATGGAGGAAGAACTAAATCGCGAGATCTCCGGCTGCCGGTTGGTAATGTCACCCGTTGTTACGATGTAGCCATCTTTTTCTTCTACAAACGTTGCTGTGGCTGCCGGTACGCAGATTGTCACACCGATCACCAATAATAGTACGAACCAATAAAATTTCATGGTATCACGGGACTGCATCTTAAAATAGGGATAAATACTTTTTGTCGGTCAAAACTTTACATATTGTTGATTAGTAAAGTTCCAGACGAGAGATTGTATATAATTGGATACAAAATACGATGACGCAGTTATCCAAGTGGATACTCGCAGGTCCGGGGAGTCATGGTATCACACGTTGCTTCCCGGATCCTTTCTGTCCGTCCTCGAAGTGGAAAATATGTGATATTCAATGCTTTTGCTGTTAAAAGATCTTCTTCAAATTAATCAGTCTCTTCAATCCGAGTATCGCTGCAATATTTCCCGGAACACATCAAGTTTTGAACGACAAAAAGTTAATAATCTCATGGCAAAACCCCTCGTTGGGGACAAGTGGAGTTTGTCCCGATGCAGGAGAACGGGCCCACTCCAGATCGAATGCGGTTGAACCCGGTCCCGCCCGTAAGGCATGAGATTATTATCTTCTCTCCTTATGAAGATTTTCCCGTGTCTATCGAGCGAAGCGTATGGAAAAAAATGAAAGGAGGAATGAAAAATGCAAATGCGAAAGACAATCATCGTCCTGCTGGCTCTGCTGCTGGCGGCGATGGCGATGGTGCCGGTTGTAAGCGCGGCGGATGCCTGCGATGAACAAATGAAAAAATGGCAGGATGATCATACAATCAGGGTTACAAAGACGGTCAGTCAGAAATATTCGGAAGGTATTCTGACCATTGAAACCACTTTCAGAGGAAAAGAGCTTACCGACCGGTATGGAATAGACACATTCACGCAAAAAAAAGAATTGAAAATTCCGGCAGAAGAAGCTGAGAAACTGAAGCTTAAATCAGATAAGCTGGTTTTAGGCACAAGCGAGATATCAGGAGTGTTTACTGCTGCTGACGATCCGCCGCCTGCACCGAAATCAGGATACCCGATATGGTTATATGCGGAATCCGGGGGCGTCTATTACCAGACTGGCGACCCTATAAATATGATCTGGAGCGGGGCCTCTCTTTATGCAGTAAAACTGGAGATGTTTGAAGAAGGATGGTATGATTATCCCGCCGAGTATTTCTATTATATCTATGATGGGGGCTGGAAGGTCGGTGATGGCGTAGCAGACGATATTCTCAGGCTGTTTGGTGGATACCATATCCGTCTCTGGCAACTCAGTACCGGTGAAATCGTTGGCGCAGCGCATCACGACACTGCAGTGCCCCATTCAGCAGACGAGTTCGAATGGGCAGAAGACTCCATCACTGATTTCTACACTGACTTTTACATGTGGCACGTCTATCCGGATAATATATACCTTGGAAATTCAGTAGCGAGCCCGTATAGCAATGGTTATGCTGCATACATCGGATACTGGTAATCGGATTATGTCTGCGGTAGTTCAGGATTTGCAAAAACGCCACCCTTTTTTACTTCCATTATCGTTATCCGCCGTCATGATCGTTTTGTATCTGATTCCGTTAGTCGCAATGACTGTTCGCGGTAAAGGGTCTGGCCCGGGCATCTGGGGACTTTTTTCTATAATTGCGATACTTGTAACGATTGCCGCCCCGATCGTTTACGGCTGGCAGACCCGCGATGCAAAAGGCGCAGTCTTTATCGGCGTATTCCCGTTTTTAATAACTATGACCGTTCCACGGATAGTATCCGGAGAACTTCCCCGGGACACGACGCAGCTTGTCAGGACGGTCATTTACATCGCCTCGCTCTGCACCATAAGCGGACTTGAGGGATATTTCGCTTCCCGTCATGAGGATAAATCGCTTCTGGCTGCATTAGCCCTCGCAGGTCTGTGGTTCATTGTTTTCCTGTCCGGATTGAATTGAATTGTCGGATTGACCAGTTATAATCATAATGCTCAATAATAACAAACAGAAATTTACTCAGGTAAAATCGCAAAAAAAGGAAATTTTTTACACAGGAATGAATGAATGAATGGCTAGTTCGATGGAAAAATATCACACATCTAAAAATTACATAGCAATTCTCATTGCTATCATTCTCCTGGTGCTTGCCGGGGGCTGTGTTGCTGATACAACCTCCTCACAGACAATCGTCATGCCGATTGCCATACAATCTGCGCCTGCCGTGAATCCTGCCCTGCCGGCCTCACCGGCTGTACCCCCGTCCGTTTCCACGCATGATTCCTTATTCGAATGCAATTCTGATCCCCAGGTCCTCATGCCTGGTTCTTTTTTATTGGTTCATCGCGTTCGGGATTCTCGTTTTTTTCGTAAAAACTATCAGACACATCTGGTACGACATAGTTAGCGATAGACTGCTTCCCGGATCTTTTCTGCCCGTCCTCGAAGTTGAAAAGTATGTGATATTCAATGTTTTTGCTGTGAAAAGATGGTTTTAAATTAATCAGTCTCTTCAATCCGAGTATCGCTGCAATATTTCCCGGAACACATCAAGTTTTGAACGACAAAAAGTTAATAATCTCATGGCAAACCCCCTCGTTGCGGACAAATAGAGTTTGTCCCGATGCAGGAAAAAGGCGTCATTACATCCATAAACATCATTTCCTGCATATCCGCAGGTGATTCCTGATTCCTGCCCTGCCACGAGGCAGTTTTGATCAAGATTACCAGGCGGATGCTATAAAAATCGAGGAGAAATGAAAAATGAAAACGATGAAAATTGGCATCATCCTGCTGGCACTACTGCTGGTAACCATGGCGATGGTACCGGTTGTGAGTGCTGAAGACGTGGGAACAAACGAGTATCTTCTTATTACGAGTCTTAGTGACTATGATACAGATAAAAGCCAGTGGAAAGGTGTTGGGGGCATGGAAATTACCAAAACAGGTAAAACGCTTGTTAAGTCATTGTCTGCCTTAGGAACCCGTTCAACCTACACCTGGACTGCAGGCACCGATATATGGAATCCGATTATCAGTGTGAAATCAATACATTATTCATATTCCCGGATGGACAATGCCCCATATGATATTGACAAAATCGGTGTACGGGGCAGGGTTTGGAAAAACAATAT
>CAZJMW010000126.1:0-3236 GCA_964547375.1 uncultured Dehalococcoidales bacterium
TCCCTGCTTGCCAGCGTTTACCCTTCATGGAAGATGTCGAAAATTTCACCTGCCGAAGCCCTTAGGGAGGAATAGAATGATTAAAATCGTCAACCTGAAAATAATCTGTCCTCTACTGGTCCTGGTACTTATAGCTGTCTCCGCCGGTTTTGCCGGCTGCACATGTAATAAGGTTAGCGTCGGCGGCGGTAAAATAAACATCATTGAAGCTCTTAGCAGCAGCGATACCGAGGGGTACAGCATAGCAGACAGGGTAATCGATTTCAGTTTTCCCGAAGACCACGGTACGCACGAGGGCTTCCGCAACGAGTGGTGGTATTTTACCGGCAACCTCTACGACGGGGATGGCAATCGCTTCGGATACCAGTTGACCTTTTTCCGCATCGCCTTAAGCCCATTAACTGTTACCAGGACTTCCGACTGGGCTGCCGACCAGATATATATGGCGCACTTCACAGTATCGGATATAAGTAAGGAGAAGTTCTACAGCTTCGAAAGATTCAACCGCGATGCCATCGGGCTGGCCGGTTTTAGCCAAGACCCCTTTAAAATGAATGTCGGGGACTGGTATATGCTGGGCACCGGGGAAGGCGATTTCCCATGGCAGCTTTACGCATCGAAAAATGGCATCACATTGTCATTGGACGTAACGCCGATGAAGGACATCGTCTTCGAAGGGGATAACGGGTTAAGCTACAAGAGCGTCGATAAGACCAGCGCATCCTATTACTACTCGATTACGCGATTGTCTACCGACGGCTATATCGAGATTGACGGCATGAGACACGAAGTGAGCGGAAATAGCTGGCTGGATAGAGAATGGAGCACCAGCACCTTAAACGAGGAGCAGGGCGGCTGGGACTGGTTCTCGATGCAGCTGAATGATAATACTGAAATAGTTTATTTCCAGTTGAGATACAAGGACGGCAGCGTTTACCCCTATAACGAGGGATTAATCGTAAATGAAGATAGCAGCACCGTCAAGCTGGGGACGGGTGATATTGTTTTGACCGTGCTAGATACGTGGAAAAGTACTACCGGGGTTACATATCCGGTAAAATGGCAGGCGGAGGTGGTCCCGCTGGGAAAGACACTGATAGTCGAAGCCGCCTTTAATGCGCAGGAACTCAACCTGAGCACGCGCTATTGGGAAGGGGCGGTCAATATTTACGATATGCAGGATACGAATACGATTATCGGCACGGGCTATCTTGAAATGACGGGGTACGAGTAAGAGATTTTTACTGTTCTTGGTATCCTTCCGAACTGATTGTCATCCAGATCCCGATTTATCGGGAGAAGGATCTGGGGGGTGGTAAAAATATAAGGTAACTATCCCTTAAAGTAACGTATAGGTATTGACAGATTTTAAATTATGGATTATAAATATGGGTGTAACTATTATAAATAGGCGGGGGGTGAGCCCCGCCTCGTCACTAGCGTTTAGGCTTAATCACAGAAACTCTGCGAATAACCACGCAGACTCTTTTTGTCTGCACTCTGATGACAGGTCGTTTAATGACAGATTTTAACATTTGCGCTACCTCCTTTCGGGGTTACACCCCTACCCGTAGGTGATTTACCCTCAATTTGATAGCAATCTGCAAGCTCAACCACACCGCCAAATCTGATTATACTACTAAAAAATTGTGTGTCAATATATCCAATTCTGTCTAATGTTGTGATAGAATGGATATATGGCTGAAATACATAAATGTGCTGATTGTGGCTACTTAACTATTAGAAATAGAAAAATTTATAGTCTAGATGAAGCTGATATTGATTTTCGGGAAAAAGGAATAGTACCGACAGTCTATGATGAGGTAGGGAGAAATCCGCATAAATTACATAGAGATTTACCATTATGCTTTGTTGGAAACTCATATTTATCTAATGCCATTAAAAATATTAAGCATAATGATAATCCATTTGATGAAATAAAAGAGATAATTCAGACTGAAAATGATTGTAAAGAATTTACAGAATGGCGACAGGGTTATACTCCAATAGAGCATAGAGAAATGTTAGATAGACAATGGATGTTAGATTACCAAACGCGAAGAGAGGAAGCGGATAGAGCTTGGCAACACAAGGAACGTAAAAATGATAAAACTTGGCGTGTAATAGAATTAATATGTCTTATAATTGGTGCTGGTTTATTCACTCTATTAGGCGCTTGGATAACAAGAGGGGCATAATCATATTATGAGTAAAGCAATAGATAATAGACAGCAGAACTACACAAAACGTGATTACATGTTAGATTTAAAAAAGATCTGTGTTAAGGTAGATAAACCTAAATCTTCTCCAAAACCGACCAAAACATAGGTTTATAATCCTCTTGTAATGATGTCCAGGAATAATTACCTGATTATTTTTAGACTTCATGTCTATTCAAACTCAACTCCACAATGAGGACAGAAATGAGCGTCTTCGTCTTGAATTACTTTTCCACATTCTTCGCATCGAATGGCATTTGTTAAATCATTTAATTTGTGTCTTAATTTAGACAGTTTATTTTCAATAGGCCAAGTGTTAAATGCCAATACACATAGCATAATAATATTAATTAGCGGAATCAATAATAATAATCCTAATGCTCCAGAATAACCGGCTTTTTCGAATATCCTAACAAAACAAATTGCATATAATAATGCTACTAACAGATAAACAACTATGATCCATATATCCATTTTCATCTCTCCTTAGCGATTAATTACTGTTAGAACTATTTTTTAGAATTTATTTTAGTATAATACCTCAATATAAGCGTGAAAAAGCTAACATTCTAAGCTTGTCGAAGTGTCAGAACGGAAACAATCAACAGTTTTAACCAACGGTAAACGGCATTTCTACAAATCCCCGAAAACCTTCGGAGCCTGGACTTTCATTATATCCCAGATTTTCTGAGCCACTTCACGGATTTCCGGCAGAGCCGCCGGGCTGGTGCGTAGTTTCAAGATATGGCGGATTTCACGGAAATTCCAGGTGCAGATGATTTCCGTCATGCAGGCATTCGGCAGAACATAACGCGCAATTTCAGGTTTCATGCCGGCATCCAGCAGCTTTTTATAGCTATCCCAGGCTGCCGACATCGCCTCGTGAAATACCTTTGCCGTTTCGGAGTTCTTATCTTCAAATTCGGGCGGGGTAATATAATCCGCCTGAAGTTCGCGCACATAGCGCTGGCTGCGCTGCGAATAGCTGGCAATGCGATGGCGCACCAGTTCATGAGT
>CAZJMW010000127.1:0-3232 GCA_964547375.1 uncultured Dehalococcoidales bacterium
AGCTCCCCGTGAGCGGTTTTTTAAGCTCACTATGAGCAGCTTGGTTGGTTTTAATCTGCTTGACATAAGCCTCGATGCCTTCTCTAATTACACGGTAAAAAAATCCGCCCACCTGTTTTGATGAGCGGATTTCATTAATGCTTAAAGAAACAGCTTTGATTTAAAACATATCGTTTTCGCTGTCTTTGATGGCTTTTTGCAGTTCGGCATTTAGAAGAGGGGGCAGCCCATCGATATCGACGTTCAAGAATCCGCGAACAATGGTGGCTGTCGCTTCGTCCCTGGTTAAACCTCTTGCCATCAGGTATTCCACTTCTTCCTCGGCGATTTTACCGACGGCGGCTTCGTGCGAGAGGTCGATCCCGGCCAGGTTGCCCTTAAGTTCGGGGATGGCATGGATAGAGCCGGCATCGCCCAGTATCAGCCCGCGGCACTCCAAGTGCCCTTTTACATCCGGCGCGTTGCCTTCCATATATCCGCGCGAAATGATGTCTCCGCCGGTAGTAATGGTGCGGGCAATCATTTCTGTTTTGGAACCCTTGCCGTTAAGGAATACTCTCGACCCGATATCCATATTCGAGCCGGTAGGAGCAATCAATATGCTGTTAAAACGGGCAGTGGCATTCTCTCCGTTGCAGTAAGCCGAGGGATTCTGCTGCAGCGAATCGACCGGTTTCATAATAACGTAGTTATTCAGCAGTAATCCGTTGTCCTCGATGATAATGCCTGTCCTGGGGCGTATCCCCATGGCCGGGGTCCAGTTGTGAATCATGGTAAAAGTGACCTTGGCGCCTTTTTTGATATAGAATTCGGAAACGCCGAGGTGCAAACCGGGTTCGTTGTGCAGCGATGTGGTGCAGCCGGTAATAATATGCAGTTCCGAACCCTCTTCCGCGATGACGATATTGTGAACATCCTGAATGCTGCCGATTTTATTTAAATACAGGCATGCCTGTATCGGGAAAACCGTCTTTGCTCCGGGCAATGCCCTGATGAAATAGCCGTCGGCGTTGTTAAGCTCGACGTGGGCAGTGTATTTATCGGTATCTACTGAAACGGCATTCCACCAGTAATCGCCGAACCAGTCGTACTTTTCTTTCGCCTGGCTGACGGCCATGATTTCAATGCCGTCCTGTTTCGTGGAATTGTGAACGGGGGTATTGCCCATCTGTATAAAAGTGCCCGAACGCTGCGTGGGGTCATCCAGCATCACACCCGTTGAAAGCATCCTTTCCTTATCTTCCCTGGAGAGCGCCGCGGGGTCGATATTTTTAGGTTTTTCGGCGGTATCGTTTTTGAAAGAAGATAATTCGATGTCTTTCCCTATGTCGGCATTTTTATTGGCGGCTGCTTTGGCTTTTTCAAGGTTGGTATTATTTAATTTCTCAGGCATTTGTAACACTCCCGATATCCTTTTTCTTTGATGGTGTTAAGCATGTCAAGCGGTTCGCCTTCGCAGATTATATTTCCATCGAACATAACATAGCCCGTCCTGGCATTAACGTAGTTCAGAATATGCCCGGTGTGGGTAATTATCAATCCACTGTTAATCCTTTCACGTATGGGATGAATTTTCCCTAACAGGTCATTTATCAGGGAACCGATAAGGGCAATATTCTCAAGGTCGACTCCCGATTCCGGTTCGTCCAGAAGCACCAGGTTGGGTGACTGCGCCGATAACTGTAAAAGTTCGGAACGCTTGATTTCACCGCCCGAAAAACCGTAATTGATATCACGGGAGAGAAAATCACTCATATTGGCTTTACCAGCCAGTTCAGCAACCAGTTCTTCGCTGTTATCCTTGTTGAGGCAGGCAGCCACCATGTCACGCGTCTTGACGCCGCGTACAACCGGCGGACGCTGGAACATGATACCCATACCCAGCCGGGCGCGTTCGTCGACAGACATATCGGTTACATCTGTTCCTTTGAAGAAAATCTTGCCGCTCGTAACCTTATACCTGGGAAAACCCATGATGGTCATTAACAGGGTTGTCTTGCCTCCGCCATTGGGGCCGAAGATAATCTGTGTTTCGCCTGCCGGTATATTCAGGCTCACTCCGTGCAGTATTTCTTTATCGTTAACGCTAACGACAAGGTCCTTTATATCCAAAAGGATTTCTTTATCGGTTCTTTCGGAATCCATAGCAGGAACCTCCTCTCCTGGACGTTTTCATTTTCAATGCTAGTTTCAATTATAACAAACAGGAATAGCCCTGATTAAATGGATATTCAGGAATTGTATTGTAACATTATATCATCAATAAGCCTGATGGCAAAAAGGGAAGAATCGCCGTTATCTGTCGCTTCGTGATTATAACAGATTGACCGGTCTGCCAGCGGGCACCATTGCGGCCATGACAGTCCCGGTCAACCATAAAAAAACTATTTATACTTAAGCTCTTTTTCTCAGTGTTAAAGAGGCCAGTATCGATGTTAATACCGCAAAGCCCAGGAGAACCACCAGTTCCACCCAGACATCTGCCAGGCTGAAGCCGTAAAGCATGATATCCCTGAGACCGTCTACAGCGTAAGTCAAGGGAAGTATTACGGATAACCATTGCAGGTAATCGGGCATTTGCTCTACCGGCCATATAATGCCGCAGAGGAATATTTGCGGCACAATTATCAGGGGAATAAATTGAACCATCTGGAATTCATTGTGAGCAAAAGTGGATGTGAAAATGCCCAGCGTGACGGCGCCGAAAATCACCACCACCTGGAAAATGAGGATTTCCCACAACTGTCCATAAAAATTGATGCCGAGTACATAGATGGTAAAGAGAACTATGATGAGGGTTTGAATCAGGGCAAAAATGAAAAAACCAAGCAGGTAGCCCAGCACGATATCCAGCCGGGTAACCGGTGATACCATCAATCTTTCCATGGTGCCCTGCGAGCGTTCCCTGAGAAAACTGATGCCTGTCAGCAAGAAGCTGAAGAAAAACGCCAGCGTTGCCAGCATGGCGGGGGCGATATAATCCAGCACGCTTTCATCGGGGAAGCTTAAACCGATTAAAGTCATAACCACCAGCGGCACAATCAGAATCAGCGCCATTGTCCTGCGGTCATGGATGACCTGGTTGGCGACGCGTCCTGCGATATGTATTGCATTACCTGCCATCTTCTTTTTCCTCCCGGCGAATAAAATAAAGG
This sequence comes from uncultured Dehalococcoidales bacterium, assembly GCA_964547375.1. GTDB lineage: Bacteria > Chloroflexota > Dehalococcoidia > Dehalococcoidales > UBA5627 > UBA5627. The sequence goes on from CAZJMW010000127.1 coordinate 3,156, forward strand.
AAGGCATCCTCAAGGTTGGCGTCAGCTTTCCCCGTCGCCTGTTTTAATTCCATCGGGCTTCCTTCAGCCACGATTTT
>CAZJMW010000128.1:0-3142 GCA_964547375.1 uncultured Dehalococcoidales bacterium
GTCTCCTGCACAGCGCCCTTCATATCTTTCAGCACGACCGTCTTTGAAGCGACCTCTTCGTCCCCTATAATAACGGCATATTGCATTTGGAGATTGTTTGCCTGCCGTAGTTGTGCCTTGAGGCTCTTGGTTCCGGTCGATTGTATAACACCGATGCCCGCCTGCCTCAACTCGGATGCCAGTTTAACGGCAGATTCCCTGGCGGCCTCTCCCATGCTGGCTACGAACACGGATGGTTTGTTTACCGGCGGTACGTCGATGCCCTCCCGTTTTAAATTGAGGATGATTCTCTCGATGCCGGCGGCAAAACCGGTGGCGGGGGTGGGTTTGCCGTCCAACTCCGCAATCAGGTTATCGTAACGTCCGCCACCGCCCAGTGTATTCTGGCTGCCCTCGATTTCCGGCTGGATTTCAAAGACCGTCCTGGTATAGTAGTCCAGCCCTCTCACCAGTTTATGATTAACGGTATAAGGCAGCCCCATCTTATCGAGGTATTTTTTAAGCAATTTGAAATGCTGTGCGCAATCATCGCACAGGTAGTCAACGCTCTTCGGGGCATTATCCACGTACTTCCGGCAGTTCGGCTGCTTGCAGTCCAGCAGTCTCAAGGTATTACGTTCCCTTCTTGCCTGGCAGTCTTTGCATAATTCGCTGCTGTATTTGTCATAGTAACTGCGCAGGTTTTCCAGGTAGTTCGGGCGGCACTGGGAACAGCCGATGCTGTTGATAATCAGCGATAGTTTTTTTAGGCCGAGTATTTCGTAGAAGCGCCATGCCATTTCGATTACTTCGGCGTCAATTACCGGGTCGGCATCCCCGATGGCTTCATAACCGAACTGGTGGAATTCACGCAAGCGTCCGGCCTGCGGCCTTTCGTATCTGTATATCGAAGACAGGTAAAACAGTTTAACCGGTTGCGGCAGGTTGGCCATACCGTGTTCGATATAGGAGCGGCAGACCGATGCTGTCCCTTCCGGTCTAAGGGTAATATCATTATCTCCTTTGTCTTTAAAAGAGTACATCTCCTTTTCGACGATATCGGTTCCATCCCCGATCCCGCGCGCAAAGAGCTTCGTATTTTCAAAAGTGGGTGTATCGATACGTTCATAACCGTATAAACTGCATATAGCTGAGGCCTTCTGTTCTATATATCTCCAGTAAGCCTGTTCTTCGGGCAAAATGTCTGTTGTTCCTCGCGGTGCCTGATACACTTTATCTCCTGTCTATCCCCATCGGGAATACAAAATTAGCCAAATATTCAACAAGTATACTTTGCTAACATGCTTATGTTGCTTTATACTAAAAGTATAATCCTTATGTTAAAACAAAAAAACACAACGGTCAATATATTGTTGCAGAAGGCTGCCGTCTATCTGCCGCCGGAGAAACTGTCGCTGGTGGAAGAGGCCTATAAGTTTGCCGAAAAAGCGCATGAAGGGCAATTGCGGGAGTCGGGCGAGCCTTACCTGGAACACCCTTTGCAGGTGGCAATTACGCTGGCCGATTTACAGATGGATGCCAGTGCGCTAGCGGCTTCCCTGCTGCATGATGTCTGCGAGGATTGCGGCATCTCGCTTTCCGAGATTGAAACTAAATTCAATCCCGAAATTGCCAAGCTGGTCGACGGTGTTACCAAGTTAAGCCAGCTTACGCTGCAATTACCGGAAGGCGTTGCCCGCAAGAGCAGCGCTGCCGACAGCCAGCAGCAGGCGGAGAGCTTGAGAAAAATGCTGGTAGCCATGGCGGAAGACCTGCGCGTGGTATTTATCAAGCTGGCTGACCGCCTGCATAACATGCGCACACTGGCGGCATTACCGGCAGAAAAACAGCGCCTGATTGCGCATGAAACAATGGAAATATATGCACCGCTGGCGCACCGCCTGGGGATATGGGAATTGAAATGGGAACTGGAAGACCTGGCTTTCCGTTACCTGGAACCGAAGAGATATGCGCAACTGGGGAAAATGGTAGCCGGAAAGCGAACCGAGCGCGAAGAATTTGTAGCAAAAGTAATCGATATTATTAAAAAGGAATTCGAGCGACTGGAGTTTAAAGCGGAAATAACCGGCCGCCCGAAGCATCTATACAGTATCAACCAGAAAATCGAGAAATACTCGGCACAGGGGAAGCAGTTTAACGATATTTACGACCTCTTTGCCTTAAGGGTGCTGGTTGATAGCGTACAGGATTGTTATAACGCTGTCGGTATAGTACACAGCATGTGGCACCCGGTGCCGGGGGCTTTCGATGACTATATCGCCAATCCGAAACCGAACGGTTATCAATCCCTGCATACCGTGGTTATGGCATTCGGCACCACTCCGATTGAAATTCAAATCCGCACGCGTGATATGCACTATACCGATGAATACGGGATTGCCGCCCACTGGCGCTATAAGGAGGGTATGAAAGAAGACCCTCATTACGAAGAAAGAATCGGCTGGCTGCGCCAGTTAATAGACTGGCACCGCGAACTGAGCGGCACCGAGGAATTCCTCGAATCCGTTAAAACCGATATTTTTATCGACCAGGTATTTGTCTTTACCCCTAAGGGAGAGGTGAAGGACCTCCCCAAGGGCGCCACCCCGCTGGATTTTGCCTATCGTATTCATACCGAACTGGGCCATCATTGTATCGGAGCCAAGGTTAACAACCGTCTGGTATCTTTGAATTACCAGCTAAACAACGGCGACGTGGTGGAAATCATTACCACCAGGCGCGATAAAGGGCCCAGCCGCGATTGGATGAGTCCTCACCTGGGGTATGTGCGTACATCACATGCCCTGGAAAAAATCCGACAGTGGTTCAAGAGGCAGGAGCGTGAGGACAATATCGAACAGGGCCGTATACTCTTAGACAAGGAATTGAAGCAACTGGGTTTGAAGTATACCGACCGCGAGTCCATTGCTAAATTTTTCAAGTATTCCAATGTGGAGGATTTTCTGGCTGCCATCGGCTACGGCGGCATCAGCGTCGAAAGCATTGCCTTGAAACTGGCGGCGCAGCAGGAGCAGCCGCGGGTAATTCCGGAAATAGCACCCTTAAAACAGGTTAAATCGGAGGTGCAGGTACTGGGGGTGGGCGAGCTTTTAACCAACCTGGCGCATTGCTGCAATCCTGTCCCCGGTGACGATATCGTGGG
>CAZJMW010000129.1:0-3118 GCA_964547375.1 uncultured Dehalococcoidales bacterium
TACTATTGTAAATATACATTCTGGCAAATATAATTATTGTACAGTTTACAAACATAGGAGCGGCAATATGAAGAGATTATTTATAGCTTTAGTTTTAGTCGCAGTTCTTTTTATATTTTCAACTTCCACAGTGAGCGCCGGTGGCGACAAGGTCAGGGGAGATAACGGGCAGGGCGGTGTTAATCAGGTTCAAATACAGGACCCTCCTCCATTTCAGCCCTAAATTAAAATTACGACCGTATTAATCTATCCAGCTGCAGGCAGCTGTTTCCTGTTGCTTATTTTTAAACCTCGCTTATGCATAAAATCTTAAGATTATAGCTGAGTACTCTCTTTAGTTGTAGTAATTATCCTGAATTACATTTTAGTTTCAAATACAAATTTTTAATTTGCCTGTACCGTAAACGGCAGGCTGGTTTGTTCCTTACCGTCCAAATAGAGCACCAGTTTATATTCTCCGGTCGGCCAGCCGTTGGTCGGTCGGTTCATGTAAAAATAGAGGTAAGTGGTGCCTTCGACCGTCATCCCATAGCTGTCGATTTCATAATTTTCCAGGTCAGCTTCCCCCCTCACATATACCCAGACAGAGGTTACATCGGTTTGCTCGGGGGCATTTGATACTTTACAAGAGCAATAGATTGCCGGGCTATCCACATAGAATTTATTAGTCGGGTTAACCGGTTTGGCATTGCTATCCACAGATAGCGCCATGGTGGCTTCGCTGATTTTAGCGGTGGTAAAAGAGGCCGAACATTCAGCTCCGAATGATAGCATTGTTGACAGCACAAGCAGGATTGTTACCATTACAAGAAACAGACGTTTCATCGTTAATAACCCCTTTCGCTTATTTTTCTATGATACAATGTTCTTTCAAGTATTAACCCGCGTATAACCTGTTGTCAATAGGGTTCAAATACTATTTTTCCCTGATACCGGGCAGGACTATTTCATTCTCACTTTTGCAGTAACTATTAATTAATATTCCGAAGCAGAATTTTATAAAACCGAAACTATTGATGCGATTCCAGCCACCGCAACTTCCATCTCTATGGATATGCAATCTGCTTTAAACAGTCTATAATGAGGAACTAAGGGTAAAGACGATGCCTTCTGTAAATATAAATGATATTGCAATCAACTATTATGAGGAAGGGACAGGTTTCCCGCTCGTCCTTATACATGGTCTATCGGACAACTGGACATTGTGGAAGCCTTTAATACCCGGCTTTTCCGACCGCTACCGGGTAATTGCCATGGATATACGCGGGCACGGAGACTCGGGCAAACCGGATGCCGACTACTCTGTTAAGCTATTCTCCGAAGACCTGCACGATTTCCTGGACATGCTGAAAATCCGGCAGGCTCACCTGATGGGATTCTCCCTAGGCGGGTCCGTCGCTCAGCAATTTACCATGGATTATCCGCAAAAGGTCGGTTCTTTAATCCTGCTTTCCTCTTTCTACAGGTGCAATTCCGACCTGCGACAGAAGTTCGCAATGCTTAAAAAAGCCATCGTTGAAAAGGAAATGGAAGGTTTTTTCGACCAAGCGATTAAACTGGTTATCAGCCCTGATTTTGCCGCTGCGCATGCAACGGATTTAGCTGTGATAAGGGATTTGTGTGCAAAAACCAATTCACCTGCAGCAATAGCAAATACGCTTGACGCCTGTTCCGGATTCGATGTCAGCGACAGGATATCGCAGGTAACAAAGCCAACTCTTATAATATCAGGAAGCGAGGATGCTTTTGTGCCGTCTTATCTGGCAGAAGACCTGCATAAAGCTATAAAAGGCTCCGTTTGGCATAATCTGGAAGGAAGCTGGCACAATCTTTTAATCCCCGAACAGATTCCCGAACTGACGCGCATAATAACGGAGTTTCTGGAAAGACCCTCACACTGAGCGAGAGCTCTCAACCTTTTTTAATCCTTCCCCTGCTAATCTTATAATCATCTCTTTTTCCAATACGCGATGTAATATTAATCACATACAAATAATGCCCGCAACTGTAAGATAGACGTTAGTAAACATTATATTTTCCATTTAATAAGACAGGTTTTGTTATGAAAATCATTTATGGGATGACGGCAATTATATTGTTGCTGGCTATGGTTCTGGCTTCGTCGTGCGCTAATAAAGAGGAGGATGATTATATGGATAATAATTTGAATGGCGATTATGATTATGCTACTTTTGCCGGAGGATGCTTCTGGTGCATGGAGCCGCCTTTCGAAGAATTGAACGGTGTAATCGATGTAATAACCGGTTACACCGGCGGCGATACCGAAAATCCCAGCTATGAGCAGGTTTGTTCGGGCACTACCGGACATTACGAAGCGATACAGGTCACCTACGATGCGGGGATAATCAGCTTCGATAAGCTTTTGGATATCTTCTGGAGACATATCGACCCGACCGATGCCGGCGGGCAGTTTGCAGACAGGGGTTCGCAGTATCAAACGGCAGTCTTTTATCATAACGACGCCCAGAAAGAGGCAGCGGAAGCGTCTAAAACAGCCCTTAATAATTCCGGCCGGTTCGATAAACCGTTAGCGACTAAAATACTGCCCTATTCCGTTTTCTACCCGGCTGAGGACTATCACCAGGATTACTATAAAAAGTCTTCCACCAGGTACTACCTCTATAAAAAAGCCTCCGGACGCGAGGATGTTTTAGAGGATTTATGGGAAGACGAGAAAAAATGGGAGAATTTCGTTAAACCGTCCATCGAAGAACTGCGAAAGATATTAAGCCCGTTGCAATACAGGGTGACACAGGAAAACGGCACCGAACCGGCATTTAATAATGAGTTCTGGAATAATCATGAAGAAGGAATTTATGTCGATATCGTCTCGGGGGAACCGCTTTTCAGTTCTAAAGATAAATTCGATTCGGGAACCGGCTGGCCGAGTTTTACCCGGCCGCTGGAAGCCGGTTATATAACTGAGATAGCGGATAAAAGTTTATTCATGCAAAGGGTTGAGGTCAGGAGCAAGTACGGCGATTCGCACCTGGGGCATGTTTTTGATGACGGCCCTCAGCCTACCGGCAAACGCTACTGCATCAACTCCGCCGCCCTGCGCTTTATTCCGAAGGAAATGTTGTTCGAAGAAGGCTAC
>CAZJMW010000130.1:0-3115 GCA_964547375.1 uncultured Dehalococcoidales bacterium
GTTGCCGATTACGCCGACCTGGTATTTATTGCCACGCCGGACGATATCATTCCGCAAGTTGCCTCACAACTACACTGGAGAGAAGGACAGATGGTAGTTCATTGCAGCGGGGCGGATTCGATTGATATATTAAATCCGGTTAAAACAGCAGGAGCGCAAACCGGCGTCTTTCACCCCCTGCAAACATTCGTAGCTATGGTTGAGGAGAATTTAAAGGGGATTACATTTGCTATCGAAGCTGAAGACCCTTTACTGGCACACCTGAAAGAAATGGCGCAGATGCTGGGAGGCAACTGGATAGAATTGAAATCGAAAGACCGTGTGATTTATCACGCCGCCGCCGTTTTTGCCTGCAACTACCTGGTTACGCTTACCAATATTGCCGTAGGTTTGTGGGAGAGCATCGATGTCCCCCGTTACAAGGCGGTACAGGCATTGCTGCCGCTGATGAGGGGCACAATTAACAATATCGAAGCCACCGGGGTCATGCAAAGCCTGACAGGGCCTATTGCACGCGGCGACCTGGGAACCATTAAACGCCACATCATTGCGTTACAGGCTATCGACCCGGAACTGATAAGAATTTACAGCGAGCTTGGGAAAAATACAATACCGATAGCCATTGAAAAAGGCAAACTGGATATACAAAAAGCTAAAGAGATGGAACATATATTTAAATACTTACTGCATGAACCGGAGATATAAGACAATGAGAACAATGATGAAAAGCAAAATCCACCGCGCCCGGGTTACCGACCTCAATATCGACTATGAGGGAAGCGTCACTATCGACCGCAACCTGATGCAGGCAGCCGACATCCTGCCCTACGAGCAGGTGCATGTCCTGAACGTCAATAACGGGGAGCGCTTTTCAACTTATGCCATAGAAGGCGAACCCGGCAGCGGCCAGATCTGCTTAAACGGTGCTGCCGCCCGGCTGGTCTGCAAGGGTGATATCGTTATTATTCTTACCTACTCACAGGTCGCGGAAAACGATGCCGTGGACTTTCATCCGAACATAGTTTATGTAAACAAAAAGAACGAAATTACTTCTGTAAAACATACTATCGAATCGCTGCCCTTCTGAGGAGGCTGCCATGCGCACAAACATAATTCATTTAAAAGCAATGAAGCAGAAAGGCGAGAAAATCGCCATGCTCACCGCCTACGACTATATGACGGCCAAGATTGTCGATGAATCGGGCGTGCCGCTTATACTGGTCGGAGACAGCCTGGGAATGGTAATGCTGGGCTATGACTCCACCATTCCGGTAACTATGGATGAGATGCTTCATCACACCAAAGCAGTGGTAAGAGGTTCAAAGAATGCTATGGTTATCGGCGATATGCCTTTTATGAGCTATCACATCAATGCTGAACAGGCTTTAACCAATGCCGCACGCTTTATCCAGGAAGGCGGAGCGCAAGCAATCAAACTGGAAGGCGGAATTAATGTCGCCGACAAGATTAAGAAAATAGTGGATTGCGGCATACCCGTAATGAGCCACATCGGCCTGACACCGCAGTCGGTCAATCAGCTGGGCGGCTATAAAATACAGGGAAAAGACATCGATACGGCGAGAAAACTGCTGGATGATGCCAGAGCCTGCGAACAGGCGGGAGCCTTTGCGGTTGTACTTGAAACTGTCCCTGCCGCGCTTGCCGCATTCGTATCGGAAAATATAAGCATCCCGACTATCGGCATCGGCGCCGGAGCCGGCTGCGATGGACAGGTACAGGTTATCAGCGATATACTGGGGCTGTTTACCGATTTCGTGCCAAAACACACAAAGCAGTATGCCCATGTAGCTAAAGTGATGTCTGATGCTATCAGCGAATATTACCAAGAGGTTAAATCAGGGCTTTTTCCCACCGAAGCGCAGAGCTTTGCGATGGATGAGAGTATTATCGATGAACTGAAGAAAAACAGGTAATTCGATGACCTGGCAGGAGCTGGTATGAGTCCTTCGGAATTCCCCGATTTCGTAAAAAAGCTGCCGAGAGCCGCTATAACTTTCGACGGTTTAAGGGGATGGCTGCTTCAAAGCGATGCGGGACAGGTTCTGTTCAATGAATCCGATGTCGAGGTCTATGTGCCGGAACACAGCCACGGTGAACAATGGGGAGTGGTAATTGACGGAACAATCGAAATGACTATAAGCGGAAAAACCAACACCTGCTGACGCGGCGATTCCTATTTCATAGCTGCCGGAAGCATACACAGCGCACGAATCCATGCAGGATTTAAAGCAATAGATTATTTTACGGATAAGGACAGATATAAAACATTATGAAAGTAATCAAGACCATCTCCGAAATGCAGGAATACAGGAAATCTTTGCCGGAACCGGTCGGCTTTGTTCCGACCATGGGGTACTTGCACGAAGGACATATTTCGCTGATCAGGAAAGCAAAAGAAGAGAATGTTTCGGTTGTTGTCAGTATCTTTGTTAATCCGGCACAGTTCGGACCCAATGAAGATTTTGAAAAATACCCGCGTGACCTGGATGGCGATACGGAGCTGTTGCAGGAAGAGGGTGTCGATGCCATATTTGCCCCAGAAGCCGAAGAGATGTATCCGGCGGATTTTAACAGCCGGGTAGAGGTAATCGGAATTACGCAAAAACTGGAAGGAGATTGCCGCCCCGGGCATTTCCGCGGCGTTACGACTGTCGTCAACAAGTTATTCAATATCGTGAAACCCGCTAAAGCCTACTTCGGGCAGAAGGATGCCCAGCAGGCGATTGTCATTAATAAAATGGTAAAAGACCTTAACATGAACCTTGGAGTACTCACCTGCCCTACTGTAAGAGAGCCGGACGGACTGGCGATGAGCAGCCGCAATGTTTATTTAAGGCCTGAAGACCGGCAGTCGGCAACCGTATTATACCGCTCGCTGATGCTGGCAAAGGATTTGTATGAACGGGGCGAGCGTAACGCCGAGAACATCCGGAAAGAAATGGTCAACCTGATTAAGACAGAGGAAATGGCAAGGATAGATTATGTTTCTGTCGCCGACGCAGTTACTCTCGATGAACTGGACAGCATTAACGGCAAAGCGCTGGTATCTGTGGCGGTCAAGTTTTACAAAACAAGACTGATAGATAATGTGGTG
>CAZJMW010000131.1:0-3079 GCA_964547375.1 uncultured Dehalococcoidales bacterium
CAACCGATGTGTCCAATCCGCCGCTATAAGCCAGTACCAGTTTTTCTGCCATAATTAACCTTCCTCCAATATTCTGTTGTAGTTATTATATATCAATTTGAACTGAAATACTCAATTAAAAAGCTGTTAATCTGTGATTCCAGCCAGTCGTATTTCCAATCGTAGTCATGGCCGGGAGCACCAATGTATAAAAGAATATCACCTTCATACTGCTGCGAAATACCGAAGGCAGACTGCAGGTTTGCCCGCAGAATTGTGAGCATATCTCCGTGGCTGAACGAATCCGGAATTGTACCGTTGGTTCGGAGCAACAGCACTCTTTCCAAATCGCTGTTATTATTCCATACCGGCGGTCCAAGTTGAATACTGTAAACATGTTCGTTATCTGCCAGGAGCGGCATGGCTCCCGAGCATATGGTGCAGCCGTTGCTGATACCTAAAAGGATAACCTTTAAATCCGGCAGGTTATCCGTTAAAAAGGTGGTTCTTGCCGCCAGTTCCTCTCCCCTGGCCGGATTGGTGCTCATAGCCATCATGAACTCGCCGATTGCCCCGAAAAAGTTTTTATCAGTCCTGAAATAGTCTATCCAGAGCGTTTCGTTTCCTAATGCCGTAAGTATTCCGTCGATACCGGGCGCCAGTTCCTTTTCATTCGATTCTGCAATTGCACTCCAGCCCCACCCCCCGGAATTTACGATTATTAGCACATCTTTATCCTCTGCCTCTTTATATAACGCCAGCACCTGGCTCGTAAAATCAGAACATCTTGCTTCATTTTTCCCGAACAGAGTAAAAGCTCTGTTTTCGGCATCATCGATTACTGATTGCGGTATGCCCGAGAAATCGTCTGTAGTCAGGATTTCATGCTGTCCCATTTCGCTGGCCTTTGCCGGTACCACTGTCGAAGGCGTACATAGCACTATTACCATGGAAATGGCTACGGTTAAAATAACCCCTATTTGTACTTTACGTACCTGAGATATCATAAATATTTCTTCAAGACTTTATTTTTGCTACCCCACACCTTTTTGTTCCCCTCTTCGCTTGCGGAGAGGGGATGGAGGACAGGTTTTTAGCTCGAGATGAGATTGCTCAATCCTGACGGTTATTTGATTTTACAGTTATCGGCAAGGGCTTTATCCAGAATATCGATGGCCTTATCTACTTCATCCCTGCCGATTATAAGCGGCGGCATGAACCTGATAATGCTGTCTCCGATTTTATTGACCAGAAGTCCCTTTTCCAGGCATCCCATTACAACAGGTAAGGCATTTTTATCACTAAGCTCGATTGCCTGCAGAAGCCCTCTGCCCCTCACCTCAGCTATCAAGCCGTATTTTTGCTTCATCTCATTTAATTTCTTGGTTAGATATTGGCCGGTTACCTTTGCATTTAGTGAAATATCGTTATCAACGACAGTTTTAAAAACGGCATAACCGGTCGCGCATGCCAGCGGATTACCCCCGAAGGTGGAGCCGTGTTCCCCGGCGGCAAAAACGGAGGCTTTATTCTTGCACAGTATTGCCCCTATCGGGAAGCCGCCGGCCAGCCCCTTTGCCAGCGTCATGATATCGGGTTCGACGCCGTATTGCTGGTAGGCAAAAAGCGTTCCGGTGCGTCCGACTCCCGTCTGAATCTCATCCAGGATTAAAAGAATGCCTTTCTCATCGCACCATGCCCTGACCTTTTTCAGGTAATCATCATCTGGCAAATGGACGCCGCTTTCACCCTGTATCGGTTCCATCATAACGGCGCAGGTTTTATCCGTGGTCGCCTCTTTAAGCGCATCGATGTTATTGTACTCTACATTAATAAAACCGGACGGAATCGGGATATACGGCTCCTGGAACTTGCTCTGTCCGCTGGCGGAAACCATTGCCAGTGTCCTGCCGTGAAACGAACCGGTACCTGTAATCACTTCATAGGCGCCATTTAGATGAAGGTGTCCGTAGCGGCGTGCCAGCTTGACGGCGCCCTCGGTGGCTTCCGTTCCGCTGTTGCATATGAATACCTTATCCATACAGCTGTTTTTTACCAGCAGTTCCGCCAGTTTTAATTGCGGAATTGTGTAGTAAACGTTGGAAGTGTGCATCAGTGTATTTGCCTGTTCGCTAATGGCTTTTACCACCACCGGGTGGCAATGCCCGAGGCTGTTAACCGCTATGCCGGAAACAAAGTCCAGGTATTCCTTGCCGTTTTCATCCCATACTTTAGCTCCCTGTCCTTTAACCAGTGTGACCGGGATTCGCTTGAAAGTGGGCATGTAATATTCCTGTTCCAAAGAAAACCAGTTACTCATTATTCTCTCCCTGCGGGTTGTAGATTAGTGTTCCTGTTCCGCCTTCCTCTATTTCTTTAACCAGTGCATTTTTACGGTTTCCGTCAATAATAACGCACCTTGTAGAGGGATTTTCGGCAGCTCTCAGGCAGGCCTTGATTTTGGGAATCATGCCTCCGCTGGCTATACCCGAATCCAATAGCTCCTTTGCCTGGGCAGGGCTCAAGCGCGGTAAATAAGTGCCGGAAGCATCGCGTATACCGTTAACATCGGTCATAAAGATGAGTTTTTCGGCTTTTATGGAAGCGGCAATCTCTCCGGCTATGGTATCTCCGTTAATGTTTAAAAGCAGCGGGTCATCCGCTTCCCTGTTAACAGAATGCAGGCTGATGGGGGAAACAACCGGGATAAAACCGGCTTCAAGTATTGCCGTAAGTACCCCATGGTTTACTTTGACCGCACTGCCGACGTAACCAAGTTCTTTATCGCGGATTTTACCTTCGATTAAGGCGCCGTCGACGCAGCTGATACCAACCGCTTTGCCGCCGCGCAGTATAATGGTAGCTACAATCTCCTTGTTCATAAGGCCGCCGATGACTGCCGTTACCATTTCCATCTCAGCCTTGCCGGTAATGCGTTCACCGCCGGCAAACTGCGGTGTGATATTCTGTTTTTGCAGCCATTTGTTTACCATATTGGCCCCGCCGTGAATTACCACGATAGGGTAGCCCTGTTTTTGCAGGTAGATAATATCTTCGATAGTGGTATCCCTGGTATCGAACAGGGAACCCCCCAGCTTGA
>CAZJMW010000132.1:0-3071 GCA_964547375.1 uncultured Dehalococcoidales bacterium
GGGATGATTTCCAGCCTCGTATTATAAAAGGTGGTAATATCGTTGTAGTAATCGCGTGCCAGTGCAATGCGCTGTTCGGTTTCCGAAAGCTGCTGCTGCAACCGTAAAAAGGACTGGCTGGCTTTAAGCTCGGGGTATTTTTCGCTGATGATGTAGAGCAGCGGCGCCATCCCTTTAAAATCATCGCCTTTTTCGCCCGGCGGCGTAGCCTGCGATTGGCTGCGCAATTCGGCAATTAGTGTCTGCACATCGGCTTCATGACATCGGTAACCCTCGACTGTCTTGACCAGGTTGGGGATTAAATCGTAGCGGCGCTTCAACTGCACATCCACCTGCGACCAGCCCTGCTTAACGCGGTTATGCAGGTTTATCAGGCTGTTATAAACGTTCAAAACCCATGCCAGTATAAAAATAAAAAAATAGACAGCAGCGGTGACTACGAACGGTTGCCATATAAATACCGCAACACCGCTCCCCATATAGGTTAAAGCGGCAGCGCCGCCAAGGGCGCACAGTAAGCCGGTTATCAGCCATAACCAGAATCCGCGCAGGTAAGAAGAGCGCACCTGCTTTTCGGTGCGGTTGGAGATTATAAACATTTTAACGCCTTTGGCATATGCCAGCTCGGCAGCAACCACATCCTGTCTCTCGCGCGCCTGACCGATGACATAGAGCATGGTGTGCAAGGGAATAGCCGTCTCGTAAAACCTCCTCTTGTGGGTGGTGTGGGGTATTTCCCTCACGGCGCATTTCCCGTAATAGAGGTCGTCTCCGGGAGTACAGGTTTCATCGAAAACCCTGATATTCTCGATTTCGGCGCCCTCGGGAACGATGCGTATTATACCGGCGTCGTCCTTTAAATAGAACGGAATGGCTTTTTCCTCGCCGGCAATATTTGTCCAGCCGCTCTCAACACGTGTGCGCGAATGGACGTGACCCTGGGCATCGGTGTAGGTTTCGTGTACCGTGCGCGACCAGTGTTCATCCACCTTCCAGATATACTGTACGCATTTCTTGCCGGAAAGGTAACCGGTCAGCGGCTCATCGCTTTCAGCCGTCCCCTTCAATTCGGTCAGCCCGATAAAAACACCCTGCGTCTTGGAGGTCGGGCAGTCATCGATGGTGCGCTTGCGCTTGAAAGCACCGAAAGCCGCCGCCATACAAGCAGCAGCCGCCAGCCAGGCGACAATGGTTATTATAATCATTAGCGTTTCAGAAGGCATGCGACAATTGTAGATTATTACAAGGGCACGGTCAACAGGATAAATAAAAGCTTCCCGCAGCTTTACAGCCGCGGGAAGCAATAAGGGGAGGAGAAAATAATGTATTATTTGGCTTCCAGGGTAACACTCACTTCTGTGTAATAAAGAGTAGTCAGCCCTTCGAAGCCGGAGTCGGTACCGACGAATATCCATAAATTCCCATCCGCATCGGTGGTGACTTCCAGCGGATTATCCGCATTTCCCAGCGTCTTGATTTCATAGGTTTCAAAATCATCGCTGACCACCTTGGCGACATTGCCGACCACATATGCATCTCTTCCGCCCGAACTCTGTTGTCCTTTATCCACGCTCAATTCATAAAAACCGTCTTTGTCTACAGGAACCGGTTCGATTGTAGATGCCCCGACTTTGACGTAAACCGCTTCACCGGGAGGCCCGCCGATTCCAACAGCACCGGCAGGAGCATTGGAAGCAAACTCGACTTCTATTATCACCAGATAGGTGGTGTTGGCACTCAAACCGTCAGCGGAGGTCAGTTGTTTTTTAATGTACATAAAAATATCGTCGCTGCGGTTCATGCTGCTAATCATCAGCGCTTTACCGCCCAGCGGCGAATCGGCGTAACCGTAATCGAGCTGGTAGCTGTCCTGAGTATAATCGACCGGTAAGTCGGCAAATCCGCCTCCCCACCCTTCCGCATCCTGGTTTAAATCGAAATTGACATCTATCTGCCCGCTCTTCTCACTGCATCCTGCAACAGGCAGCATCAACAGTACAAGCGCGAGAAGCACAAGTGACAATCCTTTTGTCATCTTGAACATTTTTAAAACCCCCTGTAATATTATCTTTATTATATCAATTATAACGGGATGAAAAGGAAAAAGTTAGTATCCACATATTAAAAAAGTTGGCTGTCACAATCGGGCAGATTCTGTTACTATAAATTTATGATAATTAGCATCCTGTCGGTTACGGTACTGGCTATACTCGAGTTATGGCTGGCTATCCCGCTCGGATTTGTGCTGGGATTACATCCTGTTATAATCGGCATTGCCAATATCATCGGCGCAACCATCGGTGTTTTTATCTTAGTATTTGTCGGGGAACGGCTGCGGAACTGGATACTGAAGCATTATGTCAGAAAATACGATGACAGCAAACCCGGCGCTATACAGAAAATCTGGCAAAAGTGGGGAGTAATCGGTCTGGGATTACTGGCTCCTTTTCTTACCGGCGCCCTGCCCGGCACCGCCATCGGTATTGCCTCCGGCATCCCTGCCCGTAAACTGCTTTTCTGGATGACCATCGGCATAATTATATGGACTATCGTTCTGGTATCTCTGGGAGCGGCAGGCATCGAAATTTTTTCCTAGATTAAGGACACTGCTGTCCGAATTTTAAAGCCGGCTACTCGCTTCGCGTAAGCTGTGCCAGGTACCCGCCGTCATCCTGCTTACAGACTATATTGCAGTTCCAGCCGGTTTTAAAAGCATATTCTTGCAGCGTTTCCGGGTCCAGATGCAACCAGCCGAAAAGCGGCCCGGTGTTTTCGCCGTAGCAGAACTTCAGGCGTATTTCACCGAAATAACGCCCCGCCTTTTTATTGTCTCTCTGATATTTCAGGTGTTCGCGTATGTCTGTATTTCTGATATCCAGCGAATCGAAAATCAATTGCCCTTTCGGTTTCAGATGATTCGACATTTTTTTAAGAAAGGATTCCAAACCATCGATGGTTTCCACCATGCCGATTCCGTTCCCCAACAGCAATATCGTATCGAATTGCGCATTATCGAGCTGCCAGATATCCGTCATTTCGACGTTTTCCACCCCCCGCCAGCGCATAATACC
>CAZJMW010000133.1:0-3062 GCA_964547375.1 uncultured Dehalococcoidales bacterium
CAGCGGCAGGCGCTGGCGCTTTTAATGTCTACCATGACGCCCATCGAATTCTTAATTTTGGACGAACACACGGCCGCCCTTGACCCCAAGACCGCCGAGACCATTATGGAACTGACCGACAAAATAGTGTGCGGCAAAGGCATTACGACAATTATGGTTACACATAACCTGCGCTACGCTACCGGCTACGGCAGCCGCCTGATTATGATGCACGAGGGAAAAGTTATACTCGATAAAAAAGGCGAAGAGAAACCTAAAACCAGCATCGAAGACCTGCTGGCGATTTTCAACCGCATCAGCATCGAATGCGGGAACTGATTGCATAACCGGAAAATATGCTATAATTTTTCTCATGCATTTTTTAATAAAGCGTGAGGAACTTTGTCCAAGCCAAAGATTAAAACAATATCGATATCATTGTCCCTGATACTGCTTGTTTCGCTGGTTTCATTTACGTCCACATCCTGCCGGGGAATATCCGAGACAACTACCATCGGTGCGTTTATAAGCACCAGCGGCAGTCTGGCAGTATATGGAGACTCCCAGAAGAACGGCATCGAACTGGCAGGCAGCGAAATCAATTCCTCCGGGTTTTTAGGTAGCGGAAACCGGATAGAGGTAATTTTCGAGGACGCCGGAGCATCTAAAGACACTGCCATAACAGCCTGCAATAATTTGATTGGGAAAGGAGTTGCCGGTCTTATCGGCCCCACCCTTTCGTCACAGGCTTTCGGGGCAGACCCGGTTGCACAGGAGAGCAGGATTCCGGTTATCGCTATCAGCAATACGGTTCCGGGAATAACCGAAATGGGTGATTATGTCTTCCGCTGCAGCCTGCCCGAATCGTCGGTAATAGACGGCACCGTAAAAACGGCGGCAGAAAGTTTCGATATTCAAAAAGCCGCTATTCTATGGCAAGAGGAAGAAGCTGTAACAATAGCAGGCCGTGAAGCTTTTATGGCGGCTCTGAATAAATACGGCATTACGATGCAGACCGATGAGAGCTTTAAATCTGGTGACATTGATTTCAGAACACAGTTGTCAAGGATTATTGCCACTGAACCGGATGCGATTTGTGTCCCGGCGCTGGACACGGAAGCTATTCAAATTATTCTTCAGGCGTGGGAACTGGGATTTTCCGGTGTTATTCTCGGCGGCAACGGCTTTAATACACCCGCTATTATCGAACAGGCAGGAGAGCATGCCGAAGGAATAGTAGTCGGCACTGCCTGGAATACGGATAGTCAAGAGGCCGCAAACACGGAATTTATTTCGGCTTACGAAGCATTATACGGGAACACCCCCGACCAATTCGCCGCCCAATCCTACACCGCCGTGTGGCTGTTTGCACAGGCTATCCTGTCAGCCGGCAGCTCCGACCCCGCAGCTATCCGTGACGCACTGGCAAATATCAGCGATTTCGCTACCCCACTCGGGCAGTTTAGTTTTACAGAAGACCGCGAACCGCTGCACCCCTCGGCTGTTCAGATAGTAGAGGACGGAGAATTTGTAATTATCGGCTAGCATTAACGGGTAAGTTAAAATAGGATATTTAATCCCTGTTATCTAATACAGGAGCAGATCTATGACGCAATACAGGTACAAGAAAATCGACGCTTTCACCTCCGGGGATTCGCTGGGTAACCCGGCCGCCTGCCTGTTTATAAAAGAAGAACAACTATCCGATAGAGAAATGCTTGGTATTGCACAGCAGCATAAGGGATTTGTTTCCGAAGTGGTTTTCTGCGCCGATTCCGAAACAGCCGCTTGCAGACTAACCTATTATTCATCCGAGTGCGAGGTGGATTTCTGCGGGCACGGCACAATCGCCGCCATGTATGAGTTGATTAAAAATGATGAGAAACTGCGCTCAAAAGCAGAACTGGTCATCGATACCAATAAAAAGGGCAGGCTGACTGTCTATAACAGAATTGAAGCGGAAGATGCTGTCTATATCACCGCTCCGCAGGCACTGTATTTAACAGTGCCATCTTCGATTGCGGATATAGCTAAAGCCCTGAACATAACTGTTTCTGCCGTCTCAAAAAGACTGCCGGTTGATTTTGTAGATGCCGGACTCAAGACTATAATCGTACCTCTGGATGATTACGAAACTGAGATTTCCATTTTCCCCGATGAAAAAGTATTGAAAAAGTTCTGCCTCGATAACGATATCGATATTGTGTTGATATTTTCAAGAGAGACTGCTAAGGAAGGTTTTATCGCCCATACCAGGGTCTTCGCCCCCAAATTCGGCTACCTGGAAGACCCGGCCACCGGTTCGGGAAACAGCGCCTTCGGGAATTACATGTTGAAAAACGGCATCTGGGATGGCTCTCCGGTAGCTGTCGAGCAGGGCGGGAATGACCGCGTATACAACACTGTTAAACTGACCACGCGAGGCAAAGATGTCCTCTTCGGAGGCAGGGCGACGCTGCGCATCGATGGTGTCTATATTTTATAGATATCGTGAGTTAGCAGTATCAGCCACTACACCCTGGCAGCCATTTCTTTAGCCCAGTTGCGAATAACGTCCCAATCTCGGGTATCGTAAAGCCCCGGGCTGACTTCCTTGAACCCGGCTTCCTCAATTTTTATTTTAAAGGGCGACATCGTCTTTCTGAAGATAAAATTCATCTTGTTAAAATCCCAGACACCGCCGAATATAACCATCGAGACGGGATTCAGACCATACAACACAGCCTTTTCTTCCAGATACTGTTTTTTAATCTTTTCCAGTTCTTCGATATTATTATCATATTTCATCATCGCTTCGGCAGCAGAGGAAACAAAGATAGCCGTTTTCTTCTCCGAAAGCTCCTTACTGAACTTCTTTAAAAAATTCTCGGCATCACCCGTCCACTTAGCCATCTGCATCCCGCTTCCCACGATGACCATATCGTAACCCGAAATATCCTTAACCTTGTCTTTTCCGGCGTTAACGACAGTGGTATCCAGCCCTGCCTCACGTAAAACTTTAGCTATTTCCTCAGATGTGCTTTCTGTAGCACCATAGCGGGTTCCGTAAACAATCAGAACTTTTTTAGACATCTTTTCTCCTT
>CAZJMW010000134.1:0-3031 GCA_964547375.1 uncultured Dehalococcoidales bacterium
TTTGTCCTATCGGTAAGGCTTGCGCCAATACCGCATCTTCCGGAACAACCGCAAGGGCTGTTGGCGCGACAACTTGTACCATCACATAACTAATGTTAAAAGGAAAATCTTCAGAAATGACTGAAGACCAACTGCCTTGTGTTGAAATTCCGACTAATTTTCGAGTTTCAATGGTATTATTTGTATATTCACCAGCTACATCAAGGTCAATTGTCAATGTTTTCGTTGCATCAAATGTTCTATTTATGGTTATTATTGTAATTTGTGTAGGGTCGCTCGCTTTCATAAAAAAGTAGCGAATAGAAACTGTTTTTCCAATATGTTCATCAGCACAGGTCAACTTCATTTTAATGTCGCCATAGTTTTCCAAATCATAATATTTATCTCCGCCACCGGTGCTACCAGTACCTGCAATCCTTGATTGTCCCTTTGTTTGGGCTGAAGCAGCCACAGTAGCGGTTGTTGCTATCGGATTTCCGTCACTGTCAACTCCACTGTAAAAAGGCAAATCGCCGATTGAAACATATCCTTCCGGCAGAATTTCTTTTTCCATACCCGAAAATTTAGAAATACCGACATGTCCGCTATACCCCGATTGCAATGTTACTCCCGATTGTATTGTGATTGTAAATTTACCGGATGTTCCTATGGTACCACCTATAGTCGGAATAGTAGCATCAGACTTTTTTACAGTGCCATACGGTTGAAATGCTGTTCCATTCCCTGCCTGGTATTTTACTTTCCCTCCATTTCCTGTTTGATCATAATCAAAAGTAAAAGAATTAAAAGTGGCGACATTTGCCACAGTCTCCAACGTAAATACTCCGGGCTGTCCATCATTTGAATGCGTTAGCCACAAGGTATTGGTACTCCCATCGTAACTGGCTGTAAGATTACTCGTAAGTGAATAGGTGCCAGTGTTTGAAAGGTCAAAATTTACTTTATCTGCCAAAACTATAATTACTGGCAGCATAAAAAGTGCGATAAAAAGTAATTTCTTTTTCATGATAAATAATTTTTGATTTTTAATATTAAATTTTTTAGAATCATTTGATATATTTTTTTTTAGATTTTGCACTTCCATCAGACATTATATATCTTACAATATACAAGCCTTTCAGACGACGGCTGTCCGAACTCACTTTGGACCCCATTATCGTATAATATTCTTCCGAAACCACCGTGATCGCATTGCCGGTTACCACAGGTATTCCAGTTCCGGTATCTATTGTCGATGAAGTGTTTTCTCCGGCAAAAGTTTTTCCTTCAAACTTGATATCATCCAGATAAAAGCCCGTTGAGCTTGATCCCAACCCCCATATGATTTGAGTAGCTCCGGACAAGAACGAAGCATCACCATCCGAATAGGATGTCGCAGTTTTCCATGTCGTAGCATTATCGGTCGAATATTCAAACTTTAATACTACAGGGGCGCTTCCAGAGACAGAAGCACGGTACCACATCGGCTTTCTGATGGCAGGGAAAAGAGCATCTACAGAAACATTCGAGAGCCACGACATTGAGGTGCTCGATGTCGATTTATATATACGAAATTCTGTTTTGTTGCTGCCGGCATTGTTGTAGGCGATAAAAAGATAGCCGTACATCATACCTAAGGCATATCCGGTTGAAGATGTTCCGATATTGGCTGTATCTCCCCGAAGCAGGATTCCGATTTTGTAATCAGCGCTACTTGTTATATATTGCTTCCATGTAACGGAATAGTCGGTGCTTTCTTTTGTAAATAAATCAAGATTGATTGCCGCGGTACCATTACTTTGCGATCCGCCTCCATAAGGCTTAAATACATTGCTGGTCAATCCATTCGCATCTGTATATGAAACTACACCGGCAGTAGCGGAATTTCCTTTTCCTATTGTCATATCTTGAGCCGGAGGTGTTTGGGCTTTTCGTCCGGGAATATCTGTGGAAAAATCATAAATCAAACTCAATTTTTTAGACTCTACTTTTCCAACCAAATTAATTATAATAGTTTTTTCTCCTTGTGAAGCAATAGCAATTTCGCCACTATGAGTCCCCGCTTTAAATCCTTCTGACATGCGGACATAAACAGTAGTTACAGGTACGGAACCTTCAATGGTTGGTACGGTAACTGTTGAGCTAAATCCGGCGCCATCCAGTGAAACTTCAAAACCTGCGGAGGCTTCTATCCGAACATCGTTTGTAAGCAGGTTGCCTTGAAACGTAAATTGTCGGATTTTCGATGGACCGTTATCTTCCTCATAGCTCATCCCTTCGATTGAAGTTTCCGATACTCCCAGCTTCCCTGTATAGAGATTGACAACAGACGTTCTGCCGACGCCATTCACATTTACCGCGACACGTATATCTCCCGATTCACGGGTAGATGACACAAGAATCAATGCTTTTCCCAAATAAGATTTCAGTTTGTTGGATGAAAAAGAAACATCCCTGAGTAAATTTCCGTTATCAATGCCAATCAATTTTCCTTCGCCGGTTACAGTCACGGTTATTTCACGATCATCAGTCTGCGCCACAAAGCCCGACTCATCGAGTAACTCCACGGTAATAAAAGAAATATCTTGCCCATCGGATTTTAACATAACGCGATCGGGCATCAATCTAACCGTCGAAGCACTACCAGTTTTTGCAATTGTATGAGTGGCAACAAGTTTCCCTCCGATAAAACCTCTTGCTTCAATAACATTTTTATCCCCCTCCCATTTTAAGTGCCAAGGAATGGTATTGTTAATAAAATCAGCGAGTTGTGCCTCTCCCATCTTCGTCAAATTAGATTTTGAAGGGCCGTGATACAATTCTACCTTTTCACAATTAGTAACAGTGCGTAACGGTAATACATGATATTGGCGTGCAGGAAAAGTCCAGTGAGCTGCCGTTTTTACAGATTGCCAAATACCTTGACCCTGGAAAATATCCAATGTGTTGTTTACAGCTTCGATGCTGACAACCGGCTTGCCTGACCATACGGAGCGGTGATAAGCCGAACGAGATTTTTCATGCATGCATACATCGAACAAACCATTAGGAA
>CAZJMW010000135.1:0-2965 GCA_964547375.1 uncultured Dehalococcoidales bacterium
ATTCCTTCCAGCGCTTTCGGGTTGGCTTCCAGTTCTTGGCGGCGTTCGCGGATAGGTCTCATAGCGTTATTGATAGCTGTAATCAGTAAATTCTTGCATTCCACACAGCCGATTTCGGCCTTTCTGCATTTCTCATCGATGCCACTTCTGCCCTGGGCATCGAACTGACCGAGCAGCTTATAGATATTGCAGATTTCGGGGTGCCCCGGGTCGGAGCGGCGCAGGCGGGCGGGGTCGGTAAAAGCGGTTTTTATCTTGTCTGCGGTTTCCTTTTCCGTCATGGCGATTTCGATATGGTTTCCGGCCTGCTTGCTCATCTTTCCCTTGCCGTCGAGTCCCGGGACGTTCGGGAAATCTGTCAGTTTAGCTTTCGGCTCAATAAGCGTATCTCCGAAAAGGCAGTTGAAACGGCGTACGATTTCTCTCGTCAATTCGAGATGCGGCAACTGGTCTTCGCCTACGGGCACTGTATCCGCTTTATATAATACGATATCGGATGCCATCAGCACAGGATATCCCACCAGCCCGTAATTGACATTCTCTTTCTGGAGCTTTACCTTGTCCTTGAAAGTGGGGACTCTTAAAAGCCAGCTTAAAGGTGTTATCATTCCCAACAGGGTATTTAACTCCGTTACTTCGGGGACACGGGATTGCACAAACAGGATGCTCTTTTGGGGGTCCAGCCCCACAGCCAGCCAGTCTAAAAGCATCTCATGGATATTTGCCTGGAGATTAGTGGTATCTTCCATCGAGGTCAGGGCATGAATATCTACTATACAATAGACGCATTCATATTCATCCTGCAATTTTACCCAGTTCTGCAAGGCGCCGAGATAATTGCCTATATGTAAACGTCCTGTGGGACGCGCTCCGGAAAATATACGGTGTTTCATAG
Organism: uncultured Dehalococcoidales bacterium; assembly: GCA_964547375.1. GTDB lineage: Bacteria > Chloroflexota > Dehalococcoidia > Dehalococcoidales > UBA5627 > UBA5627. The sequence goes on from CAZJMW010000135.1 coordinate 896, forward strand.
TGCTCCTTTGGAATAATTAAAAAAAGTTTAGCACAATATAATGTTTCCGACAAATTAAGTTTTTATATTTGTAGTATGTAAATAATAATGAGATAATTGAATGAATAAAGGAATAGCGGTGCTTATATGATAAAACTGGATAATATAACCAAGGAATACCGCATGGGTGATGAAGTCGTCCATGCCGCTTCCGGTATCAGTCTTGAGATAAAAGAGGGTGAATTCGTGGCGTTGACTGGTCCTTCCGGTTCCGGCAAATCGACCACCATGCATATTATCGGCGGGCTGGATACGCCTACTTCTGGCAGGGTAATTGTCGACGGGCAGGATTTGAGCAGTGCCAGTGATAAAGAGCTTTCCCGCTATCGCAATGAAAAAATCGGCTTTGTATTTCAGGCATTCAATCTGCATCCTACCTACACCGCAACGGAAAATGTGGCTTTACCCCTGATTTTTTCGGGTATCGGGCAAAGCAAGCGCATGAAAATGGCGGTGGAAGCGCTGGAAATCGTAGGTCTTGCCGAAAGGGCGTCGCACCGTCCCAACCAGCTTTCAGGCGGGGAGAAGCAGCGTGTCAGTATCGCGCGTGCGATGGTAACCCAACCCAAAATCCTTTTAGCCGATGAACCGACCGGAAACCTCGACAGCAAGAACGGCAAGCATGTAATGGAGCTGCTGTCGCAGTTAAACAAGGAAAAAGGTATTACTCTGATAATTGTTACTCACGATATGGAAATCGCCGCTGTTGCCGGCCGCATAATAAAGATGAGAGACGGCCAAATTGTCGAGGATGAGAGATGAGATTTACCGACGTAATTAAAACTGCCTTTTATAACCTGTGGAGAAAGAAATTCCGCACATTTTTAACGATACTGGCGATTGTAATCGGCGCCGTGCTGATTGCCCTGATGACATCCATCGGCACCGGTTTGCAAAGATTCATCGTCGACCAGTTCGGTCTTATGGTCCCGCAGGATGCTTTAACGGTATATGCCACCAACAGGAGTTTCGCTTATGTCGAAACCCCCTATGAAATTGTTGATTCCGCCGATGTCGTTGTGCGCTCTTTTACCGCTGAAGATGTCGATAAATTGCTCTCGATTGAGGGTGTTGAACGTGTCGATTATAATGTGGGTGTCTCTGCTTTGTATGTTAAAGCGCAGGGCGGCGATAAGAAGTATTCGATTTCGATTAACTCGGGTCCGGATTATCAAATAAAAATGATGACCCTGGTAGATGGCGACTTTTTCGAGGAAAACGCCCGCGGTGAGTGCCTGATAAGTTTTGATTACCTGCCTGCTTTCGGCTGGGAAAAAGCGGAGGATGCCATCGGTAAGGAAATAGTAGTTACGGTCGGGAAAGCCAATGCCTATAACACCGAAACGAAGGATTATAGCTTTACTATATCCGGTGTTATTTTAAAAACTATGAATGCCACGCAAATCGTAATACCAATGAACGATACCATTGAAATGGCACGCTACTACCGCGACAATCCAGACCTGTATTCGCCCCAGCAGCCGGGCACCTCTCTGCTGGTAAAAGTGATTGATGAAACGGCAATCGACGGAGTGGCTGAGAATGTCAGGGATGAAGGATTCAGCACCATGACGCCCGCTGAAATCCTGAAAGAAATTAACAGCATCTTTTCGATTATACAAATCGGGTTGAGCGCTTTCGGTGTCATTGCGCTGGTGGTTGCCAGCATCGGCATCATAAATACACTTATGATGTCTATTTACGAGCGTACACGCGAAATCGGTGTTATGAAAGCGGTAGGGGCTACCAGGGGCACCATCCGCTTGCTGTTTACCATGGAAGGGGCAGCCCTGGGGCTAATCGGAGGAATCGCAGGTGTAGCCATCGGCTTTGGCGCCGGTAAAATACTTAATATAGTAGGCAGTTATACCTTTTTAAGCGATTATCCCACTTTTGAGATGTCGGTATTCTCGGTACAACTGGTTTTGATGGTGGTTGGCGTAACCACTGCAATCAGCCTGATTGCCGGGTTGTATCCGGCTAACCGTGCCGCCAAACTGGATGCGGTGGAAGCCCTGCGCTACGAATAGA
>CAZJMW010000136.1:0-2965 GCA_964547375.1 uncultured Dehalococcoidales bacterium
CTGACTTTTCGTCGGTCACGTCCGTGGATACCGCCAGGGCTTTTCTCCCTTTGGCATTAATCAGTTCTTCGACTTCTTTGAGTTTTCCGATACCCCGGCTGGTAATGGCAACATCCGCCCCGGCATCAGCCAGGCCGAGAGCCAGCGCCTTGCCGATTCCCCCTGCTCCTCCGGTGACGACAGCGGTTTTCCCGCTCAAATCAAATAAGTTCAACATTCTACACCCCTTAATAAATTTTTTTGCAAGCCTGTCATAAACTCAGCATTCCCTGAATAAAGCAATCATCACAGCAAAGTTTCCCGGTATTACCTCAGCCAGCGAGCTTCTGGCTGAGGTAATCAGGCTTCCCGGTTTCCAATGGTAACCGATGATTTTTTTACAGTATTCCTTGACGTCATCGGGGTATCCCTGTCTTCAGAATAAAAGAGGACAGCCCGAAATCACCTTTGCCCGAAACATATCGGCAGAGGCGAAATAAACCGGAGCTTTTTCTCCGGGTATTTCAAGAATAGTATCGATGCGGGCACAACAACCACCCATGAAACTATCAGTTCCCCGATAAAGCGCCAAAACTTACGGGATTGCCGGTTGCTCTCGCCGATCCCTCCCTTCCGACTTATATGAATCTTTACGGATTAGGCAATCGAACAGGTTAGTAGGTAAACAGGTCAAGTCCACCCATGACATGAATATCCTGACCGGTAACGTATTTACATTGCTCGGAAACCAGGTAGGCAATAAGGGTGGCAACATCTGCCGGTTCACCGATTTTTCTGATGGCGGTCTTTGCCACAATCCGCTGGAACATCTCATTTTCCAAAATTTTACCGCCTGAAGTATCGACGACACCGAGCGTTACCGTATTAGCGATGATTCCTACTCTTGCCCCCTCAAGAGCGGCTGTCTTGGCAAGACCGATAACAGCGGCTTTCGCGGCGGAATAATTCGCCTGCCCATAGCCTCCGTGGGTACCGGCTATCGATGCAATATTGACTATCCTGCCCCAATTCTTTTTTACCATATCTTCCCAGACTTCTCGAATCCAGTACCACGGGCCGTCAAGGTCAATTGCCAGCAGGTTCTTCCAGTCTTCGATTGTCGTTTTTTGGATACGCCCGCCTCCCCGAAGGAGAGCGGCATTATTGACCAGAATATCAGCCGGCCCAAGTTTTTCCACAATCTGTTTGTAACCTGCCACAACCTCTTCATATTTACTCTGGTCGGCTTTAAAAGCAACTGCTTTTCCTCCCATTTCATTGATGTCCTTGGCGATTTCCTGAGCGCCTTCGAAATTAACATCGACGCAGGCGATATTGGCGCCTTCTTTCGCAAGTGTCTTGGCAATGACATCCCCCATCGCCCCTTTTCTTCCGGTGCCGGTAACAATAGCAACTTTACCTTTTATTCCGTAATCCATATTATTTACCCTCTTTACATTGATTATTTTTATTTTCCGGTACAGGTCATCTTCTTCTTTTCTACGAAAACAGTCCTGCTTTTTAAAATAAAGTGTTCGTTGTCAGGGTATATCGATATATGAACTGATGATGACTACAATATCTTGTATGCATATCCTGTACGGTAATTCCATTATTGTAAAAATCCATTCATGAATTGCCCTGAGGAACGGGGCAGGCTCATTTATATTCGTCCTTCATGGTACTGCACCCTGCGGAGCTTCTTCAATGAAAGATCCGCAGGATGCAATGGGTTACGTATGCCTGTATCTGTACGATACCTTATTTATTTACCTATGTCGTCGTTAATAACCAAGCGACCTCTTAAGGTTCTGGTCTATCCATGAGAAGCGTACCCAGTAAGGCTGGTAACCGACTTGTACCTCACCGTAATAGTTCTTCAGCCAGGGCTGCCAGAAATTGAACAGGTAAGGGCCGGGTACCGTTATATACCAGGCCTGCTCCAGCACGTACGGCATCAACTCCCGGTGTATTTGGTCGACTTTTGCCTGGTCAATGAGGTTGTACTGTAGAATCTCATCGTAGGCAGCATTGACTCTCTCATCGTTTACCCAGCTTCGATTGAACGTATTCTGGCTTCTGAAGGGGAGTAACTGGGCGTAGGGTCCCGGCTGAACGTAGAAACCGTACAGCATTTCCGGGTATTTCCGGGTCGCCGTGTAGTTGTAGTAAGGACCGAAATCGACGATATCGAGCTTCAATTCCACGTCAACCTCTTCCCACATATCTACGATTATGGAGAGAAAATCGACGGCATCTGATGTGCAGGTTACCATAGTTTTGAAGCCATTCGGATAGCCGGCGTCCGAAATCATTTGTTTTGCCTCTACCGGGTTATAGGTATAGAGATCCTTCACCGCTTGAGGCATTTCCTCCAGCGGCATGTAGGCGTTGGCATACCCCTTGGAATTTGCCAGCGGCCAGGCAAGTATCTCTGCCTCGCCATCGTACCAGTCTCTGACGATTGTTTCGTAATCGATCGCCATCATCAGCGCCTGGCGTACCTTTTTGTTTGTGTGTGGCAGTTCGGGGATATCAAGCCTCATCGAGATGTAATTTGGCCCCTGCAGGTATTTGGTATACTTGACATGAGGCGCGGTCTGGATCATTGTTTTTGAGGCGTCGTTGCTCTGGGCACCTAATTGATCTATCCTGCCTGTACGGAAACCTGCCTGCTGACTTGAGGCGTCAGGAATGATCAGCATTTGAACACGGTCAAAGTAAGGCAACTGGTTGCCTTTGCCCGAACCGACCGGGTCCGTCATCCAGTAGTTCGGGTTCCTTTCGAAAGTGGCGGAACTGCCGACAACACTATCTGTCATCATGAACGGACCGTTACCCACCTGCTGGTACCACTCGCTTAGGGTACCATACGTATCGATGAGTTCCTTCGGCCATATTTCCCGTTCGGGAAGCATCAACCATAGCGGATCCAGGTTGAATACACCGGTGTCTACCTGCACGGTCCACGGACCTGTTTGCGTTA
>CAZJMW010000137.1:0-2942 GCA_964547375.1 uncultured Dehalococcoidales bacterium
TACTCGGCGGTATAGATTGGGTATTCAGTTTCCTTATTGAAAAAATATTTACCGGTAGTTAGTTATTCACTACGTAAGTAGAGGAGTTTGAGATAGATAATACGACCCAGGTAGGAGAGCAGGTAGCTGTGGATCAAGAGAAGTGGTATGCTGTCCATACTTATTCGGGCTACGAGGAAAGAGTAAAGAAGAATCTTGACCAGCGCATCGGTTCGATGGATGCCGATCAGGATATACTTAGTGTTGTTATTCCTACAGAAGAAGAAGTAGAGGTAAAAAACGGACAAAGGCGTACCATTACACGCAAGATACTGCCCGGTTATATCCTTGTTCAGATGAAAATGAACGACTTTAGCTGGGGTATAGTAAGAAATACGCCCGGGGTTACCGGGTTTGTAAGCGGCGGTAATAAACCGGTACCTCTTCAGGATAACGAGGTTAAGCAGATTATGAAACAGATGGAAGCTGAAGTTCCCAAGGTTAAAGTGGGTTTTAAACAGGGGCAGAGTGTTAAGGTCATTGATGGTCCTTTCATCGATTTTATCGGAACAGTCGATGAAATAGACCTTGAAAAAGGAAAGGTGAAGGTTTTACTTTCGCTTTTCGGACGTGAAACACCTGTAAAACTGGACTTTCTACAAGTAGATAAGATTTAAAGGTTTCTTAAGGATTCCTGGAGGAAATAAGTGGCGAAAAAAATAAAAGCAATAGTTAAATTGCAGATAGCGGCCGGTCAGGCCAACCCTGCACCTCCTGTCGGCCCGGCATTGGGTCAGCACGGTGTCAATATAATGGGTTTTTGCAAGGAATATAACGAGCGCACTGCTAAATTTGCCGGCTCTATTATTCCTGTCGAGATAACCGTATATGTAGACAGAACGTATAAATTCATTACGAAAACTCCGCCGACGTCCGATTTGTTAAAGAAGGCGCTGGCTGTTCCTAAGGGTGCCGGAAATACCGGTCATGTACCCAACATGGTTTTGACAAAAGAAAAATTAAGGGAAATTGCCCAGATCAAGGCGAAGGATTTGAATGCGATTGATATCGAAGGGGCCGAACAAACAGTTTTGGGTACCGCAAGAAGTATGGGGATTGGAATAGAGTAAGATGGTAGAACAAGGTAAAAAATATAAAGAAGCAGCCAGTTTAGTAGAAAAAGACAAGGCGTACACGCCGGAAGAAGCCGTTGAGCTGGCAAAGAAAACAGCTACGGCAAAATTTGATGAAACGCTTGAACTGCATTTAAAAATGGGGGTAGACCCGAGAAATGCAACTCAACAGGTCAGGGGCGTTGCCCTCTTACCGAATGGATTGGGTAAGAAGGTGCGTGTGCTGGTATTTGCGCAGGGTGAGGCGGAGAAAATAGCGACTACCGCCGGCGCCGATTATGTCGGCAGCGAAGATATTGTAAAACAGATCGAGGGCGGATGGCTGGATTTCGATGCTGCCATTGCTACCCCGGAAATGATGGGAAAAGTCGGTAAACTGGGTAAGATTCTCGGTAGAAAGGGTTTAATGCCCAATCCGAAGTCCGGTACCGTGGTTGCTGCCGAAGACCTTCCCAGGGTGATTGAAGATGCACGCAAGGGACGTGTGGAGTTTAAGCTCGACCGCCAGGCCATTATTCATCTCCCTCTGGGTAAGATGAGCTTCGATGCCGCGAAACTAAACGAGAATCTGATGTCGGTTATTGAAGCGATAATCAAAGCGAAGCCGGTCGGTGCCAAGGGGCAGTACATAAAAAGTGCCTATATCACTACCACCATGGGGCCCGGCATCAAATTAGACCTTAAAACAGTACTCAGTACCGTTGCCTAGTAAGCAGATTAACAATAGTATAATTATTTAGCCAGTCTCATCCGGAGACAGCGGGTGCCTTAAAGGCTTAAATATACCTGCCGAGGATTGAGGGCGTGATAGAACGTTTTGTTTTTATTCAAGTCCTTGCCGCGCAGGCGCAGGGACTTTTTTATTTTAGGATAACAGGAGGTGATAAAGATGAAAAGAGCAGGAAAAGAGAAACTGGTTCTCGAGATTCAGGATGCTATGTCCCGGTGTAAAGCCGGTGTAATGACCGAATACCTGGGAATGAAAAATGCCGACCTGACGCTCCTGAGGCGCAAGCTGGGAGAATCCGGTATCGATTATATGGTGGTTAAAAATACCTTAGCCAGATTTGCCGCCGATAACACCAACAGGGCATTTTTGAAAGAAAACCTCACCGGTCCGATGGCGATTGCGTTCGGTTACAATGATGAGGTAGAGCCGGCCAGGGTATTAGTGGCTTTCATGGATGCCACTGAAACACCTCTCAAGATCAGGGGCGGGTTTATAGGCGACCAGTTATTAACAGCCGAGGATGTGAAAACACTGGCTTCAATTCCTTCGAGAGAGGTTTTGATTGCACAGGTATTGGGTGCTATGCAGGGTCCCATCTCCGGTTTTGTGAATGTATGCGCCGCACCGATGAGAGGTCTGGTTACTGTTTTACAGGCCAGGGCGGATAAATTAGAAGGCAAATAAAAATATAAAATATATATAAAATCTGGGAAAAAAGGAAGGAAACTAAAAATGGAAGATAAAACACAGCAGGTAATCGATATCGTTAAAGAAATGACGGTTCTTGAGTTATCCAAACTGGTTAAAGCTCTTGAGGAAGAATTCGGCGTCAGCGCCGCTGCTCCTATGATGGCAATGGCTGCTGCTCCGGCTGCCGGTGGCAGTGCCAAGGTCGAAGAAGAGAAGACTGAATTCAATGTTACCCTTAAAGCTGCCGGCGCCAACAAAATCAACGTCATCAGGGTTGTTCGTGAACTGACTCAGCTTGGTCTTAAAGAATCTAAGGACCTGGTAGAGGGTGCTCCCAAGCTGGTTAAAGAAGCTGTCAGCAAGGAAGAAGCTGCTTCAGCCAAGGCTAAACTGGAAGAAGTCGGCGCTAC
>CAZJMW010000138.1:0-2913 GCA_964547375.1 uncultured Dehalococcoidales bacterium
ACCCTCATCCGTCATTTACTTCGTAAATGCCACCTTCCCCCGAGGGAAGGCTAAATTTACCCCATTCCGGATGTTGAATTGCTAAAATCCCTCTTAATCTCCCTTTGCTAAAGTGAGAGAATCGCGGAGTGGTAATTCTTTCCTTTATTTACAAACCGTCTTTGTGAGAACGCTGCCAAATCGGGCGAAGTCCCGGCACGTCGGGACCGCGTGGTTCGACTGGCTTTCTTCGAGAACCTCAGGACAGGCTCATCCCTCGTTGCACTGGGACAAGACCACGAACGGCTTTTTTTATTTGTCATCCTGAAGTCACAAGGGGTGGACGAAGAATCCGGGGGGTGGGGAGAAATAGCAGACTCGTTGCCCCGGCATTAAACGGAATAAAGACCCTCATCCGTCATTTACTTGGTAAATGCCACCTTCGCCCGAGGGAAGGCTAAATTTACCCTATTCCGAATGTTGAATCACGGTAAGATGAAAGAAATTCCCGTTTAATCGGGGCTAAAAATGTTAGCGGGGACAATGTCCGTCCCTGCGAAATCCACTCTGTCACAACAAAGATTGCTTATTCGGAAACCCCGTTTTACCTGTATAAACCCTTTTCGGCAATATAATCAGCAACCGCATCCGGTACCATACACCTGAAATCATCGCCGTTTTTAACTTTCTCTCTTATATCCGATGAAGAAATTTCGATTTGCGGCTCATCCAGCATAATTATGCTCTGTATAAGTCCGGGTATTTCTTTTTCCAGTTCCGCTAAATCCGGTTTAGGGCAGCCCGCTCTCGGCACCACGACCAGCCTGCAGAGTGTTATCAATTCCGCGGCCTGATGCCATAATGGCAGTTCTTTTAAACTATCCCAGCCCATGATGAAAAAGAGTTCGTCCTGCGGCTCCAGGCTGCTTTTCAGCTCTCTGATAGTATCGATGGTATAGGTTACCCCTCCCCGCTCTACTTCCATGGCGGAAAATCGAAACAAGGGCTTCCCAAGGATAGCCAGTTCGACCATCTTGAGGCGGTGTTCCACTGCGGTGACCATGCCACTGTTTTTAAAATACGGACATCCGGCAGGTATAAACAGCACTTCTGACAGATTAAGATGAGAGAGTGCCGATTCAGCCATAAGGATATGACCGTTATGGATGGGGTCGAAGGTTCCTCCCAGAACTCCCAATTTCATCTTATTACCACCACCACTCGAAACTGGCGCAGCGCACTTTGTCTCCCGGTTTGGCGCCGGCTTTTTCCAGTGCTTTCCTGATATGCGGCCGGTTTAAAAGCCCGATCAGCTGACGTTTCGCCTCGGCATTGGAAGAATCGGTCCCTTCTATAATACGCTCCAGGCTCTTGTTCTCAATCACAAAGACATCCCCGTCGCGTGCAACTTTAATATTATCGACCCGCGGCTGCGGATGAAATACGGCAAATGTTTCCTCGGTCTGCGGCTCTTCCTCCTGCGGTGTAATCAGGTCAAGCTCTTTTAAGACAGCCGCCATCAACTCGGGAACGCCCTCTCCGCTAAAGGCGGAAATGAAGTGTACCTTGATGCCGATTTCCTTAAATACTTCCCTGATTTCCGGCATGCGCTCCCTGACCTGCGGTAAATCGATTTTATTGACTGCTACTATTTGCGGTTTTTTACTGAGCTCGGAATCGAAGATACTGAGTTCGTTATTGACCTGTATCATATCGTCGACCGGGGACTGCGAATCTCCGTTTAGCAGGTGTACAAGCAGCCTTGTCCTGACGACATGCCTCAAAAATTCATGCCCCAGCCCCTTTCCAAGACTGGCTTCGGCAATAAGACCGGGTATTTCCGCCAAAACAAAAGTATGGTGCCCGACCATAACGGTTCCCAGCACCGGTTCAAGTGTTGTGAAGGGGTAATCGGCGATTTTCGGATTGGCAGCCGAAGCCGCAGCTACCAGTGAAGACTTGCCGACATTAGGGTAACCCACGATTCCGGCATCGGCAATCAGCTTCAATTCGAGCACTATGGTTTTTTGCTCGCCCTGCTGCCCTTTTTGCGCCAGCACCGGAGCTTGATTTATGGAAGAGGTAAAATGAGTGTTGCCCAATCCGCCGCCGCCACCGGCTGCCGCCACCACTTCCTGTCCCTTTACTTTTAAATCCGCCAGCACGATATCCTTACCCGACTCCACGTTCTCCGAAACAATGGTTCCGGTCGGCACTTGTAAAATCAGGTCTTCCCCGCTTTTACCCGATTTACGCTTCGAGGAGCCGTTTTTACCGCTGTCGGCACTGTAAACGCGGTTCTGACGATAATACTTCAAGTTGCTGACATCATCATCGGCACGGATAATTACACTGCCTCCGCGTCCCCCGTCACCACCGTCGGGACCGCCCAGCGGAACAAACTTTTCTCGCCGGAAACTGGAGGCGCCGTCGCCGCCGTTACCGGCCTTTATTACTATTTCAACTCTATCGAACATCTTTATTCCTTTTTTTATGAAACCGTCCACTGAAATATTTCAATGACAGCATAACAGCCTACTCTTTATTATGATGACCTCTTATCAATCTCGTCATACAGTTTATACCAGCTTTGCACCGTGTTTTCCAGCTTAAAATAGTGAAAGATATAGGCGCCCAGTAAAACTGTGACTATCGCTAAGGGTATCAGTATAATCCAGTTATCCGGGAAAAGCATCAAGAGAGCAAAGAGAAACATGAAGATGACGGCAAAGAGTATGGTTACTAACAGGTGTATCAGCCTTTCGTGCTGCAGCCACTGAATTTTCATGTTGTGATAGCGCGCCAGCTCATCCCGGTCGCAATCCTCTCTCAGTCGCTTCCTGATATAAGCTTCATGCGTCCTGGCGTATTTTATGACGCCTATTCCTCTGCTATCAGTTCTTTCCTCCATAGGGCAACTTCCCAGTACTTGCG
>CAZJMW010000139.1:0-2865 GCA_964547375.1 uncultured Dehalococcoidales bacterium
CGGAATCGGTCAAAGGGTTTATTTCCGAAGACGCATCTTCAACTGTAATAGGGGCTTTGAACGATTACGATGCGTTGCTTATCGGATGTGGATTGGGTCAGCAGGAAACTACCGCCGCCTTTATCCGTTCCGTTCTCTTCGCCAAAAAACCGGCCATGCCGATTATTATAGATGCCGATGCGCTGAACGCGCTGGCAAAAACCGACGATTGGTCATCGAGTTTATTTATGGATGCCATATTGACGCCGCATCCGGGTGAGATGTCGAGGTTGACCGGAATATCTATAGAAGAGATACAACTGGACAGAATAAATATAGCCATGCGCTTTGCCGTGGAGTGGAGGAAAACAGTTGTCCTTAAGGGGGCATATACCGTTATCGCTTCTGCCGACGGCAGGTGCCGTGTTTCACCGTTTGCCAACCCGGGGCTGGCCTCAGCCGGTACCGGCGATGTGCTGGCAGGAATCATTGCGGGATTAGCAGCGCAGGGGCTGGATAATTTCAATGCCGCCTGCCTGGGGGTGTGGCTGCACGGGGAGGCCGGGGAAACGGTAAAATCTGAACTTGGCGATACCGGTATGCTGGCCGGCGATTTGCTGCCGGTCATTCCCAGAGTAATCAAGGCATTGAAAGAAAGTTAAGTCTTTTTAAATGAGGTCAAATATGTTACTGGCAATAGATATCGGAAACACGGAAATTACGGTCGGGGTGTTCGAAGGGGAGCAAAAAAAGACCACTTTTCAAATGACCACCTCGATTCACCGTACGGCAGATGAAAACGCGGTGCTGCTTCTCAGTATCATGAAGAATCGCGGGCTGGAGGTCTCCGATATCAAAGATGTGGCTTTATGCAGCGTGGTGCCTCCGCTGACTTCCATTTTCGATGACATGGTAAAGCGTTACTTCGGAATTTCCCCGTTGATTGTGGCAGCCGGGGTAAAAACCGGCATACGCATCTGCATGGATAATCCGAAGGAAGTGGGCGCCGACCGTATTGTCGATGCTGTTGCCGCAAATCATCTCTACGGCGGCCCTGTAATAATTGTGGATATGGGAACGGCGACCACTTTTGAAATCGTTTCCAAAAACGGGGATTATCTGGGCGGAGCCATTGCTCCGGGAATCCTTTCTTCGGCCGAGGCGCTCTTTCAAAGGGCTGCCATGCTGCCCAGAATCGACCTGACAGCACCCAATAAGGTAATCGGCACCAATACCATTGACGCCATGAAATCGGGCGTAGTTTACGGTTATGTGGGGCTGGTGGAAAGTATGGTACTGCGTATGCAAAAGGAACTGGGAGCGAAGGTGAAGGTGGTAGCTACCGGCGGGTTTTCCGGCCTGATAGCCAGGGAAACTAAAGTTATCGATGAAGTGAACCCCGACCTGACGCTTATCGGTCTGAGGCTTATTTACGGCATGAACCGGGAGTAATCTTGCAGAGCAATACCCTTTAAGGTAGACTAAAACATAGATTATACGTATGATAACAGGTACGAATAATGGATATATTAAAAGATAGAACAATACTTTTGGGAATAACCGGAGGCATCTCCGCTTATAAAGTACCGGATATTGCCAGCAAGCTGTGTCAACTCGGCGCAAATGTCGATGTCGTTATGACCGAATCCGCCACAAAATTTATAACTCCGCTAACACTGCAAAGTATTACCGGCAGGCAGGTGTTTACTGATATGTGGCAGCCTGTCCCGGGTTTAAAGGCCTGTCATGTGGCGCTAGCAGAAACGGCTGATATAATCTTAATTGCTCCGGCAACGGCAAATACTATTGCCAAATTGGCCTGCGGTCTGGCTGATGACCTGCTTTCCTGTACAGTTTTAGCAACCAGGGCGCCGGTCATTTTATCTCCGGCGATGAACGACAATATGTTGAACAATCCGGTGACGCAGAAAAACATATCAAAGCTCAAGGATAGGGGATTTGTCATCATCGAGTCCGGTTACGGGCATCTTCTGTCGGGAAAAATCGGGCAGGGGCGTTTACCGGAAACGGCGGAGATAATCGATATTATAAAACTGGTGCTGGCACGCGGCGGTGATTTTAAGGACAAACGCGTCGTGGTAACCGCCGGGGGCACGCGTGAAGCCATCGACCCGGTGCGTTTTATCGGCAACCGTTCCAGCGGCAAGATGGGATTTGCCGTGGCACAGGCGGCCAGGGACAGGGGAGCCGAAGTCACCTTGATAACTACTGTTCCTCTCAACCCGTCAGCCGGCATCGAAGTAGTTAGTGTCGAATCTGCCAGGGAAATGAAAAAAGCTGTGGAAAATGCAGTCCTCGGCGCCGATGTGTTAATTATGGCGGCGGCGGTAGCCGATTTTCAGGCTGAAAAAGTTTCAGATAACAAGATAAAAAAAGCCGATTCCGTCCTTTCCCTGAAGCTGGTTAAAACACCCGATATACTATCGGAGGTCAAGGGCAGTTTTATAAAGGTCGGTTTTGCCGCCGAGAGTGAAAACATCATCGAGAATGCAGCAATCAAACTGAAAGAAAAGGGGCTGCATCTTATCGTGGCCAACGATATTACATCCGAGGATAGCGGATTTGGCAGTGATAACAATCGTGTTATAATCATCGATAGAAAAGAAGTAACGGAAGAATTGCCTTTACTTTCCAAGCGTGAAGTGGCGGACAGGATTCTGGACAGGGTAAAAGAGATAATCTAGCCTGTTTGCTGTAAAATAAATAGAAATCTGTGAGGGGCGCTGCCCCTCTCTTTTAATCGTTTTCTCTTTGGGCAATATAGAGAGGATTTTTAACAAAACTTTAAAGGGGCAAGCATGTTTGAATCGGAACAAAACGAAATGCCGAAAGCCTATGAAGCGGCCAAGGTAGAGACCAAGTGGT
>CAZJMW010000140.1:0-2865 GCA_964547375.1 uncultured Dehalococcoidales bacterium
CCGGGTTGACGCCTTTATTCGGTTCCTTGCCGAAGAACTGCTTTACTTTTTCCTGAACCAGGGGCATCCTTGTTTGCCCACCGACCAGTACTACTTCGTCTATCTGCGCGGCAGTTTTACCGGCATCGGTAAGCGCCTGCTTGCAGGGAGCCATCGTTTTTTCTACCAGGTCCATTACCAGTTGTTCCAGTTTAGCCCTGGTGAGCGTGATATTTAAATGCTTGGGGCCGCTGGAATCCGCCGTGATAAACGGGAGATTGACTTCGGCTTTCTGGGTGCTCGACAGTTCGATTTTTACCTTTTCTGCCGCTTCCTTTAATCGCTGCAGGGCGGTCTTGTCGCCCGAAATGTCGATGCCCTGGTCTTTCTTGAACTCATCGATTAACCAGTCGATAATTCTCTGGTCGAAGTCATCGCCGCCGAGGTGGGTATCGCCGTTGGTGGATTTTACTTGAAAAGTACCGTCGCCGATTTCTAGTATGGAAACATCGAATGTACCGCCGCCCAGGTCGTAGACAGCGATGGTTTCATCCTTTTTCTTGTCCAATCCGTATGCCAGAGAGGCGGCTGTCGGTTCGTTGATGATTCTAAGTACGTTTAAGCCGGCGATTTTCCCGGCATCCTTGGTGGCCTGTCTCTGGGCATCGTTGAAGTAAGCCGGTACCGTAATTACGGCATCGGTAACTTTTTCACCCAGGTACGCCTCGGCATCCGCCTTCAGCTTTTGTAAAATCATAGCCGAGATTTCGGGCGGCGTATATTCCTGTCCGCCCATCGCCACTTTTATTTCGTTATTCGGTCCCTTGATGACCTTGTATGTTTTTCTCTTGGCATCTTCTTCTACCGGCAGTTCGCGCCCGGCCGGCTCTCCCCATTTGCGTCCCATGAAACGCTTAATGCTGTAAATGGTATTTTCCGGGTTGATGATTGCCTGGCGCTTGGCAATTTGCCCCACCAGTCTTTCACCTGACTTGCTGACTGCCACGAAAGAGGGAACAGTGTTGCCGCCTTCCGATGAAGGAATAACAACCGGCTCTCCACCCTGCATCACCGCCACTTCACTGAACGTAGTACCTAAATCGATTCCTATAGCTTTTGCCATATGTTTTAAAACTCCTCCTTAAATAGACTTAAAACTTTGCTTGTTGAAATTATTAATTGCCGTTACCGACTGTTACCATAGCCGGTCTTATAACCCTGTCATGTATTTTATAACCCTTTTGCAACTCCTTCACTATCATTCCGTCTGCGCCATCCACGTGCATCGCTGCCTCATGAACATTCGGGTCGAAGGCTTCCCCTTCAGTTGGTATTACTTTAACTCCCTGCGACTCCAGGCTGCTTGAGAATTTGCGTTCGATTAACCTGATGCCTTCTACCCAGGGCATATTTTTTATATCAGCAGGGATTGATTCCAGCGCCCTTTGCAGGTCGTCCAGCACCGGCAGCAAAGAAAGCAGCAGCATCGAATTACCGAACTTGACGGTATCCTCTTTCTCCTGCTCTGCACGGCGCTTATAGTTTACAAAGTCGGCCTGTGTCCTTTTCCAGTTATCCAGATATGTCTCGGCCTCGCTTTTTACTTCCGGCTGAGCTGTATCGGACCGGGCAGAATCACATGCCTCCTGTGCTTCGTTCTTTAATTCCTTATCATCCATCTTTTCCTGTTTTTTCTCTTTTGTCATAACTTGCTACTCTCCGGAAAATTAGTTGCTTTGCGTCTTTTTCCTGTTATTTTGTATTTCCTTGCCGTACAGGTCAGCCATCAGCTTGCTCATCATCGATGACATGAAATTGATGGCCGAAATAGTCCTGCCGTAATGCATACGTGTAGGCCCAACCACTCCGATGGTACCGATTGCCTCATCGGCAATGCCGTAGCGGCTGAGTACCACACTGAAATTCTGAATGGATGAGGCCCTGTTTTCTTTGCCGATAATTACCTGCACCCCATATTCATTAAGCTGGTTGTCCATCATGGCCTCGATTAGTTTTCTCTGTTCAACCAAACCCATCAGGCTGACCAGGCTGTTCCCGGTATTGAATTCGGGCTGATTCATTATGTAGTGTAATCCGTCTATATAAGAATCCTCGTTGCTGCGTACGTCTTCGGTTCTCATCAACTTGATAATGGTATCGGTTATTTTCTGCTCGTTTGCGGAAAGCTCCATTTTTTTATTGGCTATCTGCAAAGCCGATAGCCCAATGTAATTCTTAACCGTTTTATCTGCCATTACTCTCAGTTCTTCCTGGGTAACCGGTTGTTCAAAGTTGACCAGTTGCTGTCGTACGACAGCCCCTCTTAAAACCAGCACCGCCAGCGCCAGGTGTTCCTGCAGTGAAACCAGCTCCATGTGCTTAAAACGGCATGACGGCGGTTTGGGCGATGTCATTATGGCGATATTCTGAACACGCTGTGAAAGCAGGGTTACCGCCAGTGAAAGCCATTGCTCCAGGTTTTCTTCCACCTGGTGGAACAGGTGGCTGATAAGCCGTTGTTCTTCAATGGGTAAATCGACATAGTTCATATTTTCAACATAAAATCGATAACCCTTATCCGATGGAATACTGCCTGCGGCATGATGCGGGCGGATTATATAACCGGCATTTTCAAGCATAACCATCTCGTTGCGAATGGTTGCCGAACTGATTTCCAATCCACAATCGGAAACCACGCTTGCCGATGATACCGGCATCGCCCTCGATATATATTGCCTGGTTATAGAACTGAGTATTGCAGCTGTTCTGTTATTCAATCCCTCAACCCCCGTTAGCAATCAATGCCTTCGATTGCTAAAGTATCATTAATTTATCATTTTATACGGTTGTTTGTCAAGAGACTTTAACAATTTTTTATAAACTATT
>CAZJMW010000141.1:0-2857 GCA_964547375.1 uncultured Dehalococcoidales bacterium
TGAGTAAGAAAGAATTTCTTATAAGCCATAGTCTTATTGCAATCGGACTATTGCTATTACTGGGTTGGTTATGGTTAAATAAAGACCAGTTTACCGAAGTTACCATGCTGATGGGTGGTATATGGACGCTTTTCGGCGGTTTATGCTTCGCGACCACATTTATCGTGCGTAGAATTAATCGCTCAAAGTAGGTAAATTAAATCTATAACCTTAACAGAGATGCAATGATTATTACCGGTAATCCCATTAAATTCGGAACCGACGGCTGGCGCGGCATCATCGCCGAGGATTTCACCTTCGATAATGTGCGTATATGCGCTCAAGCCGTCGCCCTCTATATGCACAGGTGCAAACTGGCAAGCCGCGGGCTGGTAATCGGCTATGATACGCGTTTCGCTTCAAAAGAGTTTGCCGCTGCCTCCGCCGAAGTAATCGCCGCCAACGGCATAAAGGTATATCTCTGTAGCAAAGAGGAGCCCACTCCCGTCGTCAGCTACGGAGTGGTGGCAAAACAGGCAGGCGGGGCAATCGTTATCACCGCCAGCCATAATCCGGGCAAATGGAACGGATTCAAAATCAAATCGGAGGACGGCGCCAGCGCGCCGACCGAAGTCATATCCAAAATCGAGGAGAATATCCGGATAGTCATCGAAGCCGGTAAAACTAACCGCCTGCCCCTTTCAGAAGCAATCGATAAAGGACTGGTGGAATATATCGACCTCTACCCTGCTTACCGGGCACAAATCGCCAAGCTCGTAGACCTCGACGGCATGAAGAACCGCAAGTTAAAAATCGCCGTCGATTCGATGTTCGGGGCGGGGGGCGGATATTTTAAGGCCCTGCTTGAAGGCAGCGGATTCGAGATTTTGGAAATCAACGGACACCCTAATCCGGCTTTCCCCGAAATGAAACAGCCGGAACCTATAGCAGTTAATCTGGCCGGGCTTTCGGAGCTTGTAAAAAGCAGTAAAGCCGATGTAGGATTGGCAACAGACGGCGATTCGGACCGCATCGGCATTATGGACGAAAACGGCAATTTCTTGACTCAATTACAGGTGTACGCCCTCTTAGCGCTATACCTGCTGGAGGTTAGGAAAGAACGCGGGGCAATTATAAAGACGATTACCACCACCGCCATGCTTGATAAACTGGGGAGGATTTACGATGTCCCCGTTTATGAAACAAAAGTGGGCTTCAAATACGTGGCTCCCTTGATGCTTGAGCACAATGCCATGATCGGCGGGGAGGAGAGCGGCGGATACGGGTTTAGAGGGCATGTACCCGAGCGCGATGCCCTGCTGGCAGGGCTGTGCTTTCTGGATTTAATGGTTAAAACGGAAAAGACGCCCTCGCAGTTACTGAAGGATTTATACGATAAGGCGGGAGAACACCATTACGACCGGGTGGATATAGAGTTTGCCGAAGCGGAAAGGGAAATAATCACCAACCGCGTTCAAGACAGCCACCCGAAAACCATAGACAATGTGGAAGTGGTAAAAGAGGACACTATCGATGGATTCAGATATACTTTAGCGGACGGCACGTGGCTGTTAATCCGCTTTTCAGGAACAGAACCGCTGCTGCGGATTTATACCGAGAGCGATAGCCCCCAAAGAGTAAAAAGACTTTTGGAAATCGGTAAAAAAATAACCGGAGCATAACTCGATGATAGATTTAAACGATTTAAATGCCTACAGCGAATACGACCTCGAAAAGATGATAAACCATCTGAACGGATTTCCAGAACTGTGCCGCGAAGCCTGGCGTAAGGCAATGCTTTTGGAATTGCCCGAAGACTATGCCGATGTAGACCGCGTTATGATACTGGGTATGGGCGGTTCGGCGATTGGGGGAGACCTTATATCGCGTTTAATCGTTAACGAAGCTAAAGTCCCTATGACCGTAAACCGCAACTATAACCTGCCGGCCTATGTAGACAACAGGACACTTGTAATCGCCTGCAGCTATTCCGGATATACGGAGGAGACGCTTTCCGCCCTCGGACAGGCTCTGGATATCAACGCCAAATGCATGGTCATCTCCACCGGTGGTAAACTGAAGGAAATCGCCGAAGAAAAGCATCTGCCTTTGTTTACCTTCGATTACGATGCCCAACCCCGCGCCACCCTGCCGTTCAGCTTCATGGCAGTCTACTGCACCCTGCAAAGGCTCGGCATCATCGGCGATAAATCAGCGGACATTGCCGAGACCATCAAAATACTGGAACAGTTGTCGCAGCAAATGGACATCACGGTGCCGCTGGAGAAGAACCAGGCCAAGCAAATGGCGGAAAAGCTCTACGGCAAATTTATATTTATCTACGGCGCCGAGATTACCTCTGAAATCGCCTACCGCTGGAAGACGCAGTTCAACGAAAACAGCAAGAACTGGGCGGCCAACGAATCCTTCTCGGAATTGAATCACAATACCATTGTCGGATACCAGTTCCCGGCTGATTTTGCTAAAAATGCGGTAATCATCCTCTTGCGCTCGACATTGATATCCGAACCGATCCTGGCGCGTTACCAGGCCACCAGCAGTGTGCTCGAGCAACACAAAATCAAGTACAGTATCGTCGCCTGCGGCGGTGAGAGCGCACTGGCACAGATGCTGAGCCTGGTGCTTTTGGGAGACTACATCAGTTATTACCTGGCTATTTTAAACGAGGTAGATCCCACCCCCATCGAGACCATCGATAAACTCAAGCACGAACTTAGAAAAAACAAGGCCTGAGCCATTATACGCTCGCATTCTTTACTGACTGGACAAACCGGCTTCGTTCCGTAAATACATACGCTTATTGCAAGAAATACCCCTATACTGTCATCCTGAAGTCACAAGGGGTGACTGAAGGATC
>CAZJMW010000142.1:0-2852 GCA_964547375.1 uncultured Dehalococcoidales bacterium
CCCCCTGATGCTGTGGCAGCCTTATTGCTATTTCTCCCCACCCCCCGGATCCTTCTCCCGATAAATCGGGATCAGGATGACAGTTATCGTATTGTCATGCTTGAGCGCAGCGAAAAATATTATCGTCCTTCTCCTCTCTGTAAACGGAGTGGGGAAGCGAAGGGGTGAGGGCTTCATCCCCGATGCCGCCGGTTTGTTGATATAAAAGCGCCGTTTTCCTATAATTAGACTTTGAGGTAGATTGATATGATTGTAGCAGCACTGGTTGGCATGGCAGGCGCCGGCAAGTCCGAGGCCGCCCGCCTTTTTACGGATAACGGATATGCAAAAATACGCTTCGGCGATATAACGGACGAAGAAATCAAAAAGCGAGGGCTGGTTTTAAACGAGGAGAACGAGCGCAGTGTGCGTGAAGGTTTCCGCAAAGAGTACGGCATGGCGGCCTATGCCATCCTCAACCTGCCGCGTATCGAAGAGGCGCGCAAAGAATCGCCGGTCATTATCGACGGACTCTATTCGTGGGAGGAATACGTAGTACTGAAAAAGCACTTCGGCGATGACTTTTTCGTGGTTGCCGTTTACTGCTCGCCGCAAACGCGTTACCGCAGGCTGGAGCACCGCAAAATACGCCCGCTTACTTTTGCCGAAGCGGCCGGCCGCGATGAAGCCGAAATAGTAAAAATCAACAAGGGCGGGCCGATTGCCATGGCCGATTTTACGATTATCAACGAAGGCTCGCTGGAAGATTTACAAAAAGAAGTGGAGAAAGCGCTTTCTTTCATACGGGGGAAGAGATGAAAAGACCGGATATCGACGAGTATTTTCTAAAGATTGCCGCTGTGGTCGCCGAGCGTTCCACCTGTCTGCGACATCATGTCGGGGCGGTGGCGGTAAAAAACAAGCACATTCTTTCCACCGGTTATAACGGGGCTGCCGCCGGTTGCAAGGATTGCCTTGAACTGGGGTGTCTCCGCAATGAACTGAATATTCCCTCAGGCGAGCGGCACGAAATCTGCCGCGCCATTCACGCCGAGCAGAACGCTATCATACAGGCTGCCCTGCACGGTATCAGTATCGAAGGCTGCACCATTTACTGCACGCATACTCCCTGTATCCTGTGCGCCAAGATGCTGGCGAATGCCAAAATCAAGCGTTTCGTCAGTTTCGGTAAATACAATGATTCTTCGTTTATCGAGCTTTTCAAGGAAGCCGGAATTGAAGTCGAAATGAAAGACAAGCCCCCGGCACAAGTCTATTTTCTGGATTAGCTTTTTCTCTCCCCCCCCCGGACTCTTCAGTCCCGATAAAAACGAAACCTTTTACTACATGTACTCGGGGCGGGTTAATTAAGCGGCATTGTAGGGATTGCTTCGCCCCGATAAATCGGGATTTCGTTCCGGTTTGCCTGAACTCAACATTCTGAGAGGGTGGAAAATTGACATTCTGAGTTCGTGGTGGTCGAACGAAGAATCTGGGGAAGGGTGGTTATTACGGATTAACGACCTGATGCTGTGGCAGCCTTAATGCTATTTCTCCCCGCCCCCCAGTTCCTTCAGTCACCCCCTGTGTCTTCAGGATGGGCATAATACTCAAAAAAGAGACCTATTTAATTTTAAAGAAAAAGTACCATTTGAAATAGTTGGGAAGCTTATTTTTGCTTAAACCACGGTGTTGGCGATAATGAGCTTTTAATCTTGAATAATAGCCTTCAAGTCCATTTGTCGTGCGCTCAATACCTGGATTGTTCAAATAATAGAACATATCCGGGATTGCCCTAATAAGCATACTGCGAGCTCTTTTGATATCGCTAAAAACCCAACCTCTATCTGGTTCACATTTGATATACTGCCCATATTTTTCTTCCCATTGTCTCACTAATGCCAAGAATTGGTCTCGTTCATTACTAGTGTGTATATTAGGCACTAATAGAAATATTTCCCTTAATTTCTTACCATAAGCTGTCTTAGGATCTCTACGACACCATGAGAGCCCTTGTCTTTGAATATGAACCAGGCATCTTTGGATTATGATATTAGGCCACAACTTTTTTATTACTTTGATTACATGAGGATTCCCATCTACTGTGCAGCTGATAGGATTTAATCCTCTCTTTATCAGGAATTCAAAAAAAGTAATTAATTCATCAGCGGAGCTTTCATGAATCCCATATTGACCATAAACTACTTTATGAGATTGAGCATCCATTAAAGTTACAATACTCTGTTGTTTGCGCAAAAAGGTTCCGTCAAATATTAAGTGGCGGCGTTCCTTCAGATTATTGATAGGGTCTTGCGGTGGATTATTAAGCCAGTGGTCTATAATTCGATTAAGCTTGGCTCGACTGTGCCCGCTCTGAATAGATAGCTGTCTTACCGAGTCACCTTCAACTACCCACTGTTTAAACCACACCCTCTCTCTTGTTTGTTTGACCCCAATATTCTTCCAACAAAAATATCTGTTACATAAAAGGCAAAACCATCTTTGTTTTCCATTAGGATAAAAACCTTTTCTAACAACGGAAACTCCGAGGCATTTTGGACAGTGTTTTTTTTGACATAATATCAATCCTTAAAACAGTTTAAATATCATTGAATAATGCTATACCTAAGCTGAAGCTAATTCCAGACCTAAAAAAGTCTCATCCATGAGTATTATGCCCAGGATGACAGGCAACGTATTGTCATACTGAATTCGCGCATTAGTTACTCTGAGTATAAATAGTGGTCGAATGAAGTCCCGATAAATCGGGATTTTGTTCCGGTTTGCCGGAACTCAACATCCGAAGCGAGGTAAATTCAGCCTTCCCTCGGGGGAAGGTGGCATTTACGAAGTAAATGACGGATGAGGGCTGT
>CAZJMW010000143.1:0-2824 GCA_964547375.1 uncultured Dehalococcoidales bacterium
TGACACCTCCCAGCATCTCCACCAGGCTCTTAATACCGGAAGCCTGCCCCTTTTTACCTTCTGGAACCAGGTCGGGAATGAAGCCCTGGTGCGCCCCCTGCACGGCATTGCTTGAGATTTGCATTACGCAATAGATGGCAAATATCACCGCATAGCTGCCGGCAAGACCGATGCCGGGCAGAAACAGTAAAAGACATAAGACGCCGATGATTATGAAAGGGCGGCGTTTACCCATGCGGAAACCGGAGCGGTCGCTGATAGCTCCGAAAACAGGCTGCAGCAGCATGGCAATAATCAACCCGACAAAGGTCATCAAGCCGAGGTAGGTATTTTTTTCAGCTTCGGGCGCGAAATCGAGGATTCTGATGGGGAGAATGATGGTATGAATTGACTGCCACAATCCGGTGGTAGCAAAGACCAGTATGGTGATTTTGAGATAATCCCACCTGCCGAACTGACGGCTTTTAAGACCTGTCTTTTCAGTTTGATTTGTCATATTGCAGGCTAAAGCATAGCAGAAGAAAGGCGGGGAGGCAATTGTTTATTTATTGTGGATTACAATATCATCTGCCGATTTGTCCAAACTTGAGACGAATGACGAAATGTCGCGGGATAAAGAATAACAGGCGGACAAAAAATGCCCTCCCCCGGGGGAAGGTGGTCCCGATACATCGGGACAGTATGAGGGTTCAAGAATACATAATTACGGATACACCGGCGGGGCTTCGAGACCGGCAACCTCGGCAAAACCCAACATAATATTCATGTTCTGAATGGCCTGGCCGGCCGCACCCTTTACCAGGTTATCGATGCAGCTTACGACGATGAGACGTCCGGTGCGTACATCGACGAACGGGTAGATATGGCACATATTGCTGCCCCAGGTATTCTTGGTATGCGGGGGCGTATCGACTACCTTTGTGAAAGGTTCGTCCTTATAGAATTCCTTGTAGATAGCGTTGATTTCCTGCTGAGCGTCTTCATGTGAGGCATATTCTGACGTCAAAGAAGCGTAGCAGGTGGACAGAATGCCGCGCGTCATCGGAACAAGGTGCGGCACGAAGGTTACATTTACCGCTTCACCACCCCAAAAAGTAAATTCCTGCACTATTTCCGGCAGATGGCGATGCCCTTTCAAAGCGTAAGCGCATGTATTTTCGTTGGCTTCAGCATAATGGCTGCCGATAGCCAGCGTCCGGCCGGCGCCGGATAATCCCGACTTGCTGTCAATGACGATGTCTGTCTCGACGATACTATTCTTAATAGCCGGAGCCATCGCCAGTATGGCAGAGGTGGGATAACAACCCGGGTTGGCTACCAGGTTAGCCGATGCAATATCCTTCCTGTACAACTCGGGCAGCCCGTAAACCGCCTTATCCAAAAGCTCCGGTGAGGGATGGGTAAAACCATACCATTCATTATAATCTTCCGGGTTGCTCAAGCGGAAATCGGCGCTGATATCCACCACTTTGATATTGCGTTCGATAAGTTTCATCACCTCAAGCGCGCTTTCCTTGTGGGGCATAGCCACAAAAGCCAAATCGACATCAGAGAGTTCCGACTCTATGGTAAGGTCGCTAGCACCGGTCAGATGCGGAAAGACATCTGCCAGCTTTTGTCCGGCGGTGCTTCTGCCGGTAACCGAAACCAGTTCCACACCGGGGTGCCTTAAAAGCAACCTCGCCAATTCTATACCGGCATAACCGGTCACATTCACAATTCCAACTTTTATCTTTTCCATTGCGCTGCCCCCTGTGCTTCCGACTATAGGACTCAATTATTTTTCTTTAAAGACAAACCTTGCGGACGATTAATAAACGATTGAAAAAACCTGTTTTATTCTAGCACAAAATTGCCGCTAAAAGAATAATATGGTAATATTATAGCTTAATCATCTATCATGGGTAAGTGTTTTTTATTTAATAAAGAGAGGTAGAAATATGCCAAAGATTTATTTAGTAGACGTTACCAACAGGGATGGTGTTCAAACGGCAAAATTAGGTCTTTCCAAGCTGGAAAAGACCATGCTGAATATCTTTCTGGATGAGATGGGGATATTCCAATCGGAATTCGGTTTCCCGACCACCAGGCATGAATCCAATTATTTGCAGTCTAACCTGGAACTGGTCAAACTCGGTGTCATAAAAAACATGAGGCTGGAAGGATGGATCAGGGCCATGGTGGCTGATGTCGAACTGGCTTACAAAATGGTACCGGGGCTGGAGCATCTTAACCTTTCCATTTCCACTTCCGACCAGATGATTAATGGTAAGTTTCAGGGCAGGAAAAACCGCGATGACATCATTAACGACATGATAGCGGCGGTTGAAGCGGCTAAAGCGCACGGCACCAAAACCATCGGTGTAAATGCCGAGGATGCTTCCAGGACAGGGCTGGATTACCTGATTAAGTTCGGCAAGGCAGCCAAAGAACACGGCGCCTGCAGGTTAAGATATTGCGATACGTTGGGTTATGATAACCCGTTTTCGATTTATGACACCGCCAAAGCACTGGCGGAGAATGTCGGGCTTCCCATAGAACTGCATTGCCACGGAGACCTTGGTATGGCTGTTGCCACATCTATTGCCGGAGCCAAGGGCGTTATCGACGGCGGACAGGATGCTTACATTAATACCACCGTTAACGGTATCGGCGAACGCTGCGGCAATGCCGACCTGGTAGCTACCATACTTGCCATCACCAAATCAAAAGGGTTTGGTGAAAAATACAAGCTGGGAAACGGTATCGACCTTTCCAAAGCGTACAAGCTTGCCAAGTTTGCCAGTTACGCATTCCACGTGCCTATTCCTATCAATCAGCCGGG
>CAZJMW010000144.1:0-2774 GCA_964547375.1 uncultured Dehalococcoidales bacterium
TCACCGGTAAAGACCGAAACCAATCCTTTTTCCAGTTTTTCAGCCGTCATTTTACTCCTGTTTATGAGGGATGGGAGCTGCAAGAAGTGCAGCATAACAGTTTATCAATCAGCGTTAAGCCGTGTCAAGGAAAAATATACTGCAAAAACAGGCGAGACAATCGTAATAATAATAGGTCAAAATTTGTAAAAAATAATATCAGGTTTGCATTGATGAAGAGATTGCATTAAAATTGATTTTTATGAGATATGTAAGATTTTCTATCAACGGAAAAAATGAATACGGTGTCTTGAGCGACCATACAGTTCAAAAATATGAGGGCAAACCCTTTAAATACCTTGAACCGACAAAGGAATTCTATCCCCTGGAGCAGGTAAAACTGCTGGCTCCCTGCGAGCCATCCAAGATTATTGCCATGGGTTTGAATTACCATGCCCATGCCAGGGAAATGGATATCCCCTTCCCCAACTCCCCGCTGACCTTTTTAAAACCTTCGACGGCGGTCATCGGGCCGGATGAAAATATAATCTATCCATCTACTTCCAGCAGGGTGGATTACGAGGGCGAAGTGGCGGTGGTTATCAAGAAAGCCGGCTGGCGCATCTCAAAAGAAGACGCCATGGATTACGTTCTCGGCTATGCCTGTTTTAACGATGTTACCGCCCGGGATTTACAGAAAGCCGATTTCCAGTGGACGCGTGCCAAGGGTTTCGATACCTTTGCCGCCATCGGACCTTGGATAGAAACCGACCTCGACCCTGCCAATATCGAAATCGAAACCTATCTGAACGGCAAGTTGAAGCAGAAGGGGAATACCAGCGACCTGATTTATTCGGTTCCCGAGATTATAAACTTCATTTCGAATGTAATGACACTGCTGCCGGGGGATATCATAGCTACCGGAACGCCCAGCGGCGTCGGGCCGATGTATCCGGGCGATGTGGTGGAAATCAAGATAGACTCAGTCGGCACGCTCAAGAATACCATAATCAAGAACGGCTGCTAGTTCAATATCTTTAAATAATCAGCAAGGGAGTCGGGAAACCGTACTCCCTTTTATTTTTCTGTATTCTCTTCTTTATAACCGTCAGCCGGAACCGCTTTGAAATATCGTTCCACATCCGGGCGCAGCAGGTAAACCAGTATCAGGATACCGGCCACCGTTCCAATCGGAGGAGCAAAAACGCACAGGGCGGCCTGAACAATCCCCATAATGCGTCCCCATTCCTGGTTTTTTATTATTCCTACTGTAGCAATGACCGAAATAATGATAAAAGCAAGTAGAACCAGTACCACTATACCGATACCGAAGATAAATCCCGGCAATGCCGAACCTAACATTGAAGCGGTGGCATCGGGGAAGGCGACTATGGCGATAGAAAACAATCCTATCAGTGCCATAAATGCGGATAAAATCTGCCAGACAATCACTAAAATCAGCAAATCCGGTTTTTTCATCGGTATTCTCCTTTTAGTTGCGTGCAATTATTCTAAAGTCGGTATACTATGATGTCAATAGAGAAACGTTATTGCCCGGCCCAAGATGTTAAAAAGAGCCGCAGGGCATTGACTTGGTATTATATAATTAAATATGCATCTCTCATATAGGATAAACACCATAAGGAGGGAGAGTTGAAAAAATTAATACTTATAACACTATTGACACTGGTTCTTGTTTTTACCGGCTGTAAAACGGTTTATGTTACCGAAACCCTTACTACCACG
This sequence comes from uncultured Dehalococcoidales bacterium, assembly GCA_964547375.1. Taxonomy (GTDB): domain Bacteria; phylum Chloroflexota; class Dehalococcoidia; order Dehalococcoidales; family UBA5627; genus UBA5627. Next base: position 1,726 of record CAZJMW010000144.1, read on the forward strand.
CAAATGGCTACTACTACCGAAAGGTACACGGAAACAACCACTAAAACATCCGTTGTTACAACTACCGAGACGAAGACCCTGATAAATGAAAGAAATATGCTTAGCGGCGTGGCTTATCCTGCCGTTGTATACGCGGATGCCTTTGTTTCCACAATCGGTTATTACCTGATGAACCAGGGTACACAGTCTTTAATACTGAATAAAATGGAAGTTGTCGACGCCGAATTGAAAGTGATTCATACGGTTTCGCAGTCCGAAATATTCGAGCAGTTTCCCGGCGGTGTAATTCATTCCGGCGAGGGCTTTTATTCATATGTCGAATTTGAAGAGCCGTATTATGACCTTGAGTATGTAATGCAATGGGTGGCGGAATGGTATTGCAGTGATGCCATCGGTGATTTTGTGGTGGTAACCCTTTTCACCGACCCGTGGGCGGATGAAGAATAGGTGTGAACAGAGATATGAGTCTTGAAACTTTTGGTAGAAGTCTTTTAGAAAGCATGGCCGTTCAACCGTCATTCAAAACGGTCTATGCGGAGTTAGAGGACTATCGTTTCAACGTCTCATATAGCCATGACAGGGAAATATGGCTGACATGCATACTGGCGCTGCAAAGCGTTACACTGGGAAATTTCGGTGTCGGTTCTATTATTTCTGATAACAACAATACACTTGTCAGCTATGGCAATAACCAGGTATTTTTCCCGGTGTTCAGGAGCGATTTCCACGCCGAAATGGTTACCTTAAACCACTTTGAGAGTATCGTAAAACCTCCTGTCGTGACGGGATATAAGTTGTTCACTTCCCTTGAACCCTGCCCGATGTGCCTTGCCAGAATCCTGACCTCCGGCATCCCCGAAGTCTATTACGCAGCGGATGATATCGAGGGCGGCATGGCGCATTTGAAAGAGACATTGCCGAAAGCCTGGTCGGCTATGATGGCGAGCAGGCATATCGCAAAAGCGAATTGTTCTCAGAAGCTGATTGCCATATCCGAAATGCTGGTGGAAATGAACCGGGAGACGCTGGACGATAAGCTCAAGAAGCGG
>CAZJMW010000145.1:0-2722 GCA_964547375.1 uncultured Dehalococcoidales bacterium
CTTGATATGGCCTGCCTGCCGGAGTAGAATATGGACTGTATCGGCACTGAGGAGGGTTTTACATGTTCAAGAAGATACTGGCGCCCCTGGACGGCTCCGAACTATCCGAATCTACACTGGATTATGTAGCTGCCATCGCCGGCGGCTGCCATGTCCCCGAGGTTATCCTGGTGAGGGTGCGTTCATTTATAGACCCGCTGGCTATTAAATCGATGCCTCCTAAAATGGTCGAACAAATCGACGAGGATGCGCAAAAAGAAGCCGAAAGCTACCTGAAAAAGATATCTGAAGACTTGAATAAAAAGGGAATCGCTGCCGCAACCGAAGTGCTGGTAGGCAACCCGGCCGAGGAAATCATAAAATACTGCCGCGAAAAGGGCGTTGACCTGATTGTTATGTCCACTCACGGCCGGTCGGGTGTATCGCGACTGGTTTGGGGCAGCGTGGCTGATAAAGTATTCAGGAGTTCACATATACCGGTACTTATTATCCCCGCCGCAAAAAGCACGGCCTAATATTCGGTCGGGCACTACTCTCCGAAAAGAAAGGAGAATTGCTATCGAAAAACAGCTTCTTGGATGCTGCGGATTGGACTGCAAAAACTGCCCGGTGTATATTGCCGCAATGAACAACAACGATGAGTTAAGGGTAAAAACCGCCAAAGAATTTTCAGAACTTTACGCCGGGTATTTAGGCGGACATCAGGTTAAACCGGAAGACGTTAGTTGCAGCGGGTGTAATTCGGAGAGCGGTCTTTTTATCGGTGGTAGACTGTGCCCCATCAGGAAATGCTGCAGGGAAAAGAATTTTACCACCTGTGCAGAGTGTATCCAATATGAAGCCTGCGAGATGATTAACGGTTTTTATGCGATACCGTCCAACTCGCAGGCTAAAGAAAACCTTGACAATTTACGAACTTGAAATCAGGCCTTTTTGGATGTGCGCTTCTTTTTGGGTGCAATCATTTTGCCTGCATTCTTGGCTGTTTTAACAGTTTTTATTACTTCATCCTTGTTAAGTTGAGCCAGCGCCCTGCTTCTGACTTTCTCCAACAGGATATTTAACTGAAGGAAATCTTCTTCGGGCATTCCGGATAAGACATCATTGACAATCTTCCAGCCCAGAACATCCGATTTATCGGATATCTCTTTCCCTTTCTCGGTTAACTCAACATGCACTTCCCGGCGGTCGCGGGTGCTTTCAACCCTTACAACATATCCGTCTCTTTGCATGCGGTCGATTAAGGTACTTATGGAATTGCTGTTCTTATCGAGCCATGTGGCGATGTCCTTAATGGTAACCTTTCCTTTTTTATACCTTAAAACCATAAATACACCGTTGTACTGGGGCGTCAACCCGATTTTGGCGAATTCCTTTTCCTGAACCTTGAGTACCATATCGTAAGCCTGATGAATAAGAAGCCATGTCATTAATATGGGACTGTCAAATTCGAATTTTACCGGCATATTACCCTCCTGAATTAATTTTCCGCATAAGATATATAATTTTATTAATAAATATTAATTGTTATTAATAGTATACCAAAAGTATACCACTTCAATTAATATTCGACTATAGTATGCAACTATATTGACAAATATAAAAGCAAGGAATAAAATGTATGCGTTTTTAGTTCCCGTACGATATTTTTATATTTATTTTAATTCCTATCAGAAGCTGTTTATTTGTTGAAGCAACCCTGCTATAATTTCTAAAATATAACTAAACTGTAATATATAAATGAAGGCTAAGAGCAAAAAACCGCAATCGGGAATCAGTGAAACGAGGGCTTCCGCTAACAGCAGAATACTGGTGATGGACGATGATTATATAGTCCGCCGGCTGCTGGATAGAATATTGCATGAATCCGGGTACGATGTCGCACTATCCGCCAACGGAAGCGAGGCATTCGCTTTATATACCATGGCAGAAAAGGAGGGGGTTCCCTTCGATGCTGTCATTATCGACCTGATTGTGCGTGAAGAAGTTGGCGGCGAAGAATTGATTGGAAAGCTGCGCGAAATCAATCCGCGTGTTAAAGCGATTGTATCAAGCGGCTACGTTAACGAATCTTCAATGCCGGCATTAAGAGAATTCGGTTTCAGCGCCATGGTTGCCAAACCATTCACCATAGAAAAAATGCTGAATACCTTGCAGGACATTCTATTGGAAACCAACAGGTTTCATCCGCAAATGTCATAAACAGGAAGACTCTTCAATCTATCCGGCCTGAGAAATTACTTGGGATTGACTGATTAATCCCATAACCCTTGAGGCAGGCATCACTGCGACCTCCACTGACCTTTTAGCTGATATTTATAGCTCATGTGAAAGCAACGGGCTATATCTAGAGTTGCCCGCGCTCATGCAGGCTGTAGCACTCCTTGCAGTATGCCTTTCTGCCGCTTGCGGGCTCAAAAGGAACTTCGGTAGCCTTGCCGCAGTTAAAACAAAACGCCTTGTACATTTTGCCGGCAGCCTGTTTGTTTACAACCGGTTCCGCTTTTTCGGAAAACTGGGATTTCTCGTTGGATTCCATTAATAGCCTCCTGATTATAACTTCGATTAGACTAAACATTGAGTGTAGTAAAAACTGACTCTTATAATTTATTATACACCACTAAAAAAGGTAATCAAGACCAATATGTATCAATTCATCAAGGCTGTGTGACCTTCCCCCCAAAAACAGTATCATCTCGACTTAGAGTTCTGCGGTATAATA
>CAZJMW010000146.1:0-2703 GCA_964547375.1 uncultured Dehalococcoidales bacterium
GAGTTGCCGATATTGGCATTGACCTTGGTCTTCAAACCCTTGCCGATACCGCAGGGAATCAGGGAACGGTGATTTATATTGGCAGGTATGACGATGGTGCCATCCACCACTCCCCGGCGTATAAATTCTGCATCCAGCCCCTCGGACTGCGCCACACTTTCCATTTGCGGTGATATGATTCCCTTTTTTGCCAGTTCAAGCTGTGTCATTTCTCTCCTTAAAATAATAAAACCAGAGATTCGGAAATACCGGACCCTGGTTTTTCGTGTCCGCTTTCCTACGCTCGCATTATCGAGTTCAGGTCATCAGGGTTGCCCCGGTAGTATCGGGACTCTCAGCTTTTTCGCTCCCCTAGCGGTCTTATTGTGACTGCCTTTGTAAGAAAACTATAACACAGACAATCGTATTCTGCAATTTAGAGATACTTTTAAAAGAGCAGCGCCCATATAATAGCATCCAGTATCAATGTATGAAAGGTAAAATAGATACTGCCGGCGATTGCCGCACGGCGCGGTATGCCCTCGGTATAAGGAGAGGTCTTAATCAGCGCCCATACCAAAGCCAGAGAAGCAAAGCCGACGATGAAAAGGACGAAACGGATAAGAATCCAGTAAATAAGAACCGGGTTGGCTACATACAGATTGGTTAACGGCATCCAGAAAGCCGAAGGCAGCAGTATGGCAATAAATATCCAATAGTACAGACTATATCCGAACTTTTTATATATCGTTATTTCTTCCGGATCGAGCTTGAATAAAAGGTAGTAGATAAAAGCAAAGTAACCGATAGCCGATATTATCATTGATACAGCATATATCGGTTGTACATTTTGAGGCACACCGCCCCACAGCACGGCAGCCCCGGCGGACTGCGCAGTCAATCCGTAAATATAGCTTCCGATAACCAGCATACCGCCGATGAAATTAATAAGAAGCAGAATTACTTTTTGCCTGCTCATTGCTATCTCCTTTTAAATACTACGGTTGTTATTTTATAGGCCTTTTTTCGGGCATCCCGGGGCGGCGGGGGTATTTCTCGGGCGTACTTTTTACTTTATCGATAACCACCAGGTAACGCATGTCTTCCAGCCCTTCCAGCCTAATCTTTTCAATACTCGATAACCTGCCGCCCAGCATTTCAATGGCATTTAGAGACTTTTCAAGTTCAACCTGAATGTCTCCCTTTTTCTGAGCGATAAGATAACCGCCGACGGCACAGAAAGGCAGCGTCAATTCGGCTAATACAGCCAGTTCTGCTACCGCACGCGATGCCACAACATCGAATTTTTCGCGGTACTCCGGCTTTTGCGCCGCTTCTTCGGCACGCCCGGTGATTACTTCGATATCCACTAATTTGAGTTCTTTAATAATATGTTCCAGAAAGAGGACTTTTTTTGCGGTTGCTTCTAACAAGGTGACTTTGATTTCAGGCATAGCGATTTTTAAAGGGATTCCGGGGAAGCCTGCTCCCGTTCCCACATCGATAATGCTATAACTCCCCGATGATTTTTCCTTTATCAGAGGTACCATTGTCAGGGAATCCAGAAAGTGCTTAACCTGCACTCCTTCGCTATCAGTGATGGCAGTTAAATTGGTGTCTTTATTCCATTCAACCAGTTCACGTGAGAATATCTCAAACTGCTTATTTTTTAACGTATCGAGCGCTATTCCCAGTTTTTCGGCGCCTTCAGCAAGATATCGCATTGATTTTTCGGCCTTTCAATTTAATCTCAATAAACATTATATCACTATCAACCCCTGTTGTGAGTACCGGATTATCAAGCCGGAAAAGATATAAATCTTACCTTTAGCACCGCTTGATAACACACATAAACAAAGGGTACAATTATGTTGGAACATATTAAGGAGTAATTTAGATGGAAACCGGTACCTGGAAAGTTAAAACGGGACTTGCTCAAATGTTAAAAGGCGGCGTCATCATGGATGTCGTTACCCCCGAACAGGCTAAACTTGCCGAAGCCGCCGGAGCCTGCTCGGTTATGGCATTGGAAAGAGTCCCTTCTGATATCCGCGCCGCCGGAGGGGTGGCGCGCATGGCGGATATCTCGGTCATTGAAAATATTATGAAAGCCGTCAGCATACCCGTTATGGCCAAGTGCCGCATCGGGCATTTTGTAGAGGCTAGAGTTCTGGAGGCTATCGGCATCGATTTTATCGACGAATCGGAGGTTTTAACCCCGGCCGATGAAGCCAACCATGTCTGGAAACATGATTTCAAGGTCCCCTTCGTGTGCGGCTGTCGCAACATCGGAGAGGCTTTAAGGCGCATCGCCGAAGGCGCTGCCATGATTCGCACCAAGGGTGAAGCCGGCACCGGCAACGTCGTCGAGGCCGTCAGGCATATGAGAACGGTGATGGACAGCGTCCGCCAGCTTGTCAATATGCCGCAGGAAGAATTGATGGCGTTTGCCAAGGAAAACGGCGCCCCCTACGAACTGGTTAAGGAAGTACATGACTCCGGCAAGCTGCCGGTTGTTAACTTCGCCGCCGGCGGTATCGCCACACCGGCCGATGCCGCGCTGATGATGCAACTGGGAGCCGAGGGAGTATTTGTCGGCTCGGGCATCTTCAAATCCGCCGACCCCGAAAAAAGGGCAAAAGCGATTGTTAAAGCCACCACCCATTACCAGGACTACAAGGTAATTGCCGAGGTAAGCAAAAACCTCGGTGAAGCCATGCCCGG
>CAZJMW010000147.1:0-2694 GCA_964547375.1 uncultured Dehalococcoidales bacterium
GGCAGCGGTTTCAGTATCCTCACGGCATCCATAGTACTCATGGTAATGGTTTTACCGACAATAATAAGTATCAGCGAAGACAGTATCAGGGCTGTCCCGGCGTCATACAGGGAAGGTGCTCTGGCACTTGGAGCAACCAAATGGCAGACCATAAAGGGTGTGGTGCTGCCGGCGGCAAAATCAGGTATCGGAGCGGGAGTAGTGCTTGGAATGGGGCGCGCCATCGGTGAAACGATGGCCATGATAATGGTTATCGGCAACTCTATTGCCTTTCCGGATTCGCTTCTGGATGCGGCGCGCACACTCACCGGCAATATAGCACTGGAAATCAACTATGCCACCGGCACTCACGAAAGCGCCCTCTTTGCCACCGGTGTTGTACTCTTCATTTTTATATTACTACTGAACAGCGCCGCCACTATTTTCTTAAAGAGAGGTAAAAATGCGCAGCATCTCCGCTAAACAAACACAGAAAATAGCCATGGCCGGCATCTGGGGCGGGGGCGTTATTACCCTGCTTTTACTGATTGTTATTATCGGTTATGTCCTGATACAGGGGCTGCCCGGTATAAACTGGGAGTTTTTAACCACCAATCCCGAGGGCGGCCTTTCCGGTGAAGGCGGTATTCTATCAACCGTCGTCAGCACCATTTACTTAATTGGTGTTACACTGGTTTTACTGGTTCCCATCGGCATCGGTTCAGCTGTATATCTATCGGAATACGCACCCAACAACCGCCTGACCAGAATTATCCGCTATGGTATCGAAACACTGGCAGGCATTCCCTCCATTATTTTCGGCCTGTTCGGATATGCATTGTTCGTTTCGGTACTCAGTTTTAACTTTTCGATACTATCCGGGGCTCTGACACTGGTATGCCTGCTTTTACCCACTATGATAACCACTACAGAAGAAGCTCTAAAGGCAGTATCTTATTCGTACCGTGAAGCCGCACTGGCGCTGGGAACCACCAAATGGCAGATGATATCCAGAATTGTGCTGCCTTCGGCGATTCCAGGCATTGTAACCGCAGTAATACTGTGCATCGGAAGGGCCATCGGCGAAACCGCCTGCCTCTACGTTACCATGGGAGGCAGCGCCGCCATGCCATCTTCGCTGCTCGAAGGGGGAAGAACGCTTTCCCTGCATGTCTATTACCTGGCGATGGAAACCAATGCCATGGACAAGGCACTGGCGACAGCGGCAGTACTGATTATCATAATAATACTTATCAATGCCTTGACCAACTGGCTGGCCGTACGCTTCCAAAAAAGAATGAAAGGAATTTCATAAAATGACAGTATATAATTTTAACGGAAACACCTGCAGCGGCGGGAAGATAAAATCAAGTAATCTCAACTTCTACTACGGCAATTTTCAGGCTTTAAGGGATATTAACCTGGATATTCCAGGTTGTGCCATCACAGCTATTATCGGTCCTTCCGGATGCGGAAAATCCTCATTTTTACGGCTATTAAATCGTATGAACGACCTGATATACGGCAGCCGCATAGAGGGCACTATCGAGCTGGATGGAAATAATATCTTCGATAAAGCCGTAGATGTCGTTGAGCTGCGCAAAAATGTCGGTATGGTTTTCCAGAAACCCAACCCCTTCCCGATTTCTATTTTCGATAATATCGCCTTCGGGCCGAAACAGCATGGCAAAAAGAACAAAATGGAACTGGAAGAAATCGTCGAAAACAGCCTCAGAAAAGCAGCTTTATGGGAAGAAGTAAAGGATAAACTGGGGCAGTCGGCGCTGGCGCTTTCCGGCGGACAGCAGCAGAGATTATGCATCGCCCGCGTGCTGGCCGTAGAACCGGAGGTAATCCTGATGGATGAACCCTGCAGCGCGCTCGACCCGATGGCAACGCTGAAAATAGAAGACCTTATGCGTAACCTGGCCAAGAATTACACCATTATCATCGTAACCCACAACATGCAGCAGGCCGCCCGTGTCTCCGATACCACCGCCTTTTTCATGATGGAACCCGACCGCGCCGGCTCGCTGGTGGAATACGGCTCGACCTCGGAAATATTTACCAATCCCAAAGACAAGCGCACGGAAGATTATATCACCGGGCGTTTCGGTTAAGTTATAAAGGAGAGAAGGAAATGGAAATCAGAACCGATTTTAATAAAAGACTGCGTGAAATTCAGGATGATATCCTCATAATGGGAAGCATGGCCGAAAAAGCCATAACGACTTCAATCAAGGCTTTAAAAGAGCGGGATATCGAACTGGCACAGCGTTTGATAGACGATGACTTATACATCAACCGCAAGAGGTTTGAAATAGAAGAGAAATGCATCAAGCTGATTGCCACGCAGCAGCCGCTGGCAGGTGACCTGCGCACTATTATAAGTGTGCTCAATATGCTCACTGAACTGGAACGCATCGGGGATTATGCCGCCGGGATTGCTAAAATTGTGCTCATGATAGGTAACGAAGAGCACTTAAAACCGCTGATAGATATCCCGCGCATGGCAGATACTACTGTATCCATGCTGCAAAGAAGCCTGGATGCCTTCATCAAGCATGACGCCAATGCCGCTAAACAAGTGATAGCGGAGGATGATGACGTGGACAATCTCTACGACCAGGTTTTCCGTGAACTTTTAAGTTTCATGATAGAAGACCCCAAGACCATAACGCGTGCCACACGCCTGGTATGGGTGGCGCATAATCT
>CAZJMW010000148.1:0-2683 GCA_964547375.1 uncultured Dehalococcoidales bacterium
TCAACGATTCATCATACAACATCGGTTCATCTGCTATTGATTCGGTTGCTATCGTTGATGTATCGGTAGCAATTGCTTTTTGAGGGGCAGGCTTGTCGCTAACAATAGCGGTAGTAATAGATGAAGTATCGATTATGGTAGGGGGAAGGGTTGCCCCGCTGAAAAATTCTTCGGATTGAAGCGTTGTTGTATTGGTTATAATATCCTGCGTAAAAGTATCATCAATTCCCCCGTGTTCTTGAGATAGGGTAACCGTGTTGGTTACCGTTGCTCCGGAAAGCATACTCAAATCGTTGGCATAGCCGGTTGTTTGCGCGGACGGGTTATCTAATGCTTCAACAACAGTATCCGTATCGATGTTATCCTGAATTCGTGAAGTAGTTGTATTTCCGAGTACGATGTTCAATTCCTGTGGGCCGCCGTTTAAGGTAATCGTAAGGGGGTAAATACTGGCATTATCAAAATCAGCTGATACAATGCTACCTGCTGCAATAATGGTTGTTACTGCCAGCGATACTATGGTTAAAATCAGAGTTGCTGTAATCCTTCTTCTCATATAGCACTCTTTTAACTAACTCTACCGGAAGAATTTTAAAAACTAATACTATTGTACTACAAAAATAATACAAAAGTTTAAAAATAATGACCCAAAAGGGTCAACATTGAGAAAAATAGTTGATTTTGTGGAAATAGTACTATGTTTTAGGGTGCTTGTTTGGTAATTCGTCAGATAACTTTCTCGGACACAGGCGGTTACCTTAGAAAGGAATTAATTTCAGAGAGGGACGCCTTCAATAATAGGGTGAATGGGGCTGGAAGCTTATAGTAAATGATTTCAAGCTAAATAGCACGGATATGATGATGTAATAAATGCAATTTTAAGTGGATTCGTTTATATAAACGAAGACTATCATGATGTGCATTTGCACAGGAGCTGTTGGAGTTAGTCTGTAACTTTGTCGGAATAAGCTATTTTGTAATCTCTATCTTGGTTGCGGCTGTAATTCCGTATGTACCTGCAAAATTACCCAGGTTAATCGATACCTGGATTATATCGAGGTTATTGTTTACGAAGACGATATTTTCGCCAATAGGGACATCTGAATAAATGGTACCGTAAGGTATATTGAATACCTGTCCTGCTATATTGATGTTGATTGTACTGCCGGGTTGCAACCCGAATTCATTTGCCGTTTCCCCTGAAATGTTGGTAATGGCATTGCCGAAATGGTCTATGTTGACGATGGTTCCCAGCAGTTTATTACCGGAGATTTGAGCTGCTTGTACATCGAGGGTATTATACTCTTCCATAGCCGGGCCGACATCCTGCGCTTTATAACCGGTTGACATTAAAACAGCTATCTTTGTTTGAATACGTTCGGCCGGTAGTTCGGTTATCGGAGAATCGAATAAATCCTGGTTACTTATCCTGTAAATGGATTCTATTTCCGATTCCTGAATGATATATGATAACAATCCGTTATCGGGAATAACAAAAATCTGGTTTTTACTTGTGGTCAGCACCAGGTATTTTGTTTCCTCCTGTTCATAGGGAGAGATGATGGCGCAAAAGACAACATTTCCCGGAAATTCACGGGCGGTCATATTCAGGATATATGCTCCGGTCGGGACATCGAATGCCGGCACGTCATGAGTGCCGTCGATGACTTTGGCGTCCATATCCAGATTATAGAGAATGCCTTTAACCTGCGGAACACGGTAATCCTCGCTGCCGAAATCGCTAAAAAGGATAATAGGAAGCTTGTCTTCGTGCTTTTCAGAACAACCCGCGGGCAAAGCGGCAAATAGAAGAATCGATGCCAGCAACAGGGATATCAGCTTTAGTTTTTTCATCTTAACAAAAAAATACAGACATATGAAAGATATTCTAATTGTTTAGCCTTAAAGTATCAAGTTCGATGTCTAGAATATTTCGATAGACGTTAATTGTATAAACTATAGCTTTCCCATTGCTCCCAGGTACGGTAGGTTGCCATAAAATCTCTTTGAGATTGCAATACCCCGGCATAGAAAGAGTCTTTCTCCGCTTTTGCATCGGCCAGCCGGTTGGTGATTTCGGCAATCGTATCCATAGCCGTCTCATCCAGCACGTTTATCTGTATCCCCGAATCGATAAAGTTATCGAGCGCTTGAGCATTAGAACCCTCGGTATAAGCCAGGTAATCTATCATGCTGATTTCCTTGCAGGCGGCTTCCAGTATCGCCTGCAGGTCGGCGGGCAGTTCATTCCAGGCGTCTTCATTGATAATGGTTTCGAACATGGCGGACGGCTGATGCCAGCACGGCAGGCTGACATAACTCACTATTTCCTGGAAACCTATCGGCCAATCTACTGCCGGTGTGCCGAATTCAAAACCGTCGATTTCCCCGTTTTGCAGTGCCGTTAAAATTTCATCGGGTGCTGTCGTTAGAGTTGTTGCTCCCAGTTCTTCCAAGACATCGGCAGCCAATCCGGTTACCCTTAACGTCAAGCCTGCGAAATCCTCAGGTGTTGAAACCGGAGTTGTAGTAAAAAAACCGAACTCGGCGCCGTTCAATCCGCCGGGAAGGGGGATAACGTTATATTTTCCATAAAGCTCCTGCCATAAAGCCATCCCGTCCGATGGCCCGTAGAGCCATACCAGCCATTCCTGGGATGTCATCTGCATCGGTATGGAGCTGA
>CAZJMW010000149.1:0-2677 GCA_964547375.1 uncultured Dehalococcoidales bacterium
CTTCAGAATGACACTGGACTTCCTATGTGTAGAAACTAAGCCTCCGGGGCGGGGGTTTTATGCTTACTGACCTATCCGTCAGACTGCAATTTTCAAAAGGTCATTTGCATTGCATACTATGTTAAATCATGAACCCGTATAATTCTACCTCAAGCGGTTAACGGCTACGTAGATGCCGATGCCGACCGCCAGGATATCCAGCATTATAAACATGGGAGAAGCGGAGTAAATAATACCTATCGGGGTAAAAATGCTGGCAAATCCGCTTACTATTACCATAACGCTGGCAACTAATGCCAGTTTGATGCCCTTCTTGCGGTTGATAACGCGGCTCATGCCCTCGCTTATTAAGAAACCGGCACCGGCTCCTAAAAGCAGGTTCAGGATAATAAAATTGGTATAAAGACCGAGCATACCCCATATAAAGCCGTAAGCGACCGCTATCAGCAGGCCGACGCCGGACGATATCAACATTTGCTTGCCGCTGACCTGGAAGGTGGGCAGTTTATTTATACGGGCACATTCCCGGCAACGTGCACCCACAGGTGTTTCCACCATGCATTTAGGGCAAATCGGTTTATCGCATTTACCGCAACGCAGATTGGTTTCAACATCGGGATGGGCTTCGCATCTCATACTTTCCATGCTAAGTATTAATTATCTCCTTTTTTCTGGTTGAGCCAGGCTTTGGCATCCCTGATATCGCGGTCTAAAAACAGGCGATTGAAGAACAACTCGACTATCGGGGTCGACTTGCTAAGCGGCGTTCTCGGGGTAACCACTCTTGTAAAAAAAGCGATTAAAGACAAACCGGCAAATCCTAAAGTTACACCAAGTCTGTCTTCCACACGGAAAGGCTGATAGAAAAACCAGCTTAAAAACGGCAGGGAGAACAATGCCAGAAAAACACCGAAAGCCACCTGTTTAACCGGCGCAAACAGATAGGTTAACACCAGCACAATAAGACCTATCCAGGGGGATATAATAGTAATTACCCCAAGACTGGTAAGAATCCCCCGCCCCCCCTTGAAATTGAGAAAAACCGGCCAGTTGTGACCGATAATAGCGGCAAGCCCGATGGTAACCTGCGCCCAGCCTTCCAGTCCTGCCAGCTGTGCCAGCCAGACAGCCAGCGCTCCCTTGCCGACGTCGCAAAGCATGACGGGTATAGCCAGCCATTTTGAAGTGCACCGCATTACATTGGAAGCGCCGATTTTACCGGTGCCGTGCTCGCGTATATCTATATGGTAAAACCACTTCGGCAACAGGTATCCGGCATGTACAGAACCCAGCAGGTAACCTGCGATAAGCAATAATAAATACGTCAGAACCATTTATCCTCCGAGAAATCGGTTTAATAAGACTTAATTATATTACTAAATTTCATTTCTGTTAAGAAACCGTTTGGCGCACTGATACCGGCAGGTTTGATAATAGAGGAGGAAAAGTGTTCTAGGAATCACAAGTAACACTTGCTGTCTCTTTAATGAAGATGAAAGGAAAGCCGGTGCTGCCATTTCGATAATATATGATATTACAAAGGTGCGAAAGATAATATCCCGTTTATTTTTACTTCATTGCATCTGCTAAGCCTGAAGAGGTGTTCTCTCCCTTTCGAAAAGGGAGATTAAGAGGGATTTTAATCCCTTTGTTATTATAAAACATGCCTTCAGAAATCCGGCTGCATTATTTATGGTACATCAGATATTTTTGGCAGCCAGAGCCATTAATCTCTCCGCAGCTTCGATAGGGGTTTCGGATTCTCCTATCAGCGTCTCCACTGCCTCGTCTATGCCGTGATAATCGCTGCCGCCGGCAGCCACAAGTTCATATTTCGCAGCCAGTTTTGCCAGTGTTTTTCTCTCATCAGGAGAATAGTTATCGTAATAGACTTCCATCCCCACCAGCCCGACTTTTTTCAATTCTTTAATCAATTCTTCCGGCTCTTTTACGGTAAAAGGATGCGCCAAAACAGGCAGCCCTCCCGCTTTTATGATTATTTTCACCGCTTCGGCCGGGGTTATCTTGCTGCGCTCCACATAAGCCGGACCACCCTGCGCAATGTATTTATCGAAAGCCTCTTTGAAAGTGGAAATATAACCCTTTTCCAGCATGGCATTGGCGATATGCGGACGGCCGATAGTGCCGTCGCCGGCCAGTTCCTGAACGCGGGACCATTCGATTTTCATACCCATTTCATTGAGCTTGTCTACCATAGCCTGCGCCCTGCCGATACGGGAATCGCTGACCTCCGCAAGGATATTTTTAAAACTGACGTCAGTGTAGTCCACAAAATAACCCAGCATATGTACTTCGCTGCCGACAGCCAGGGTGCTCATTTCGACTCCGGGGATAATCGTCAGCCCCGGATACTTTTTGGCCGCTTCTATTGCCGCGGCAACCCCGTCTACCGTATCATGGTCGCAAATCGCCAGGTATTTAAGGCTAACGGCGGCAGCTTTTCGAACTATTTCTTCAGGAGTATGTTTGCCATCGGAAACAGAGGTATGCACATGCAGGTCTACCTGTCCCATTACTCTATCTCCTCCGTTATTCTTTCTATGCTCTTTGCCTTTCCGGTGGCTTCGTCTATATCAGTCAGTATAGCTGTCATTAAGACCTTGCCCTTGCCGACCGATAAACGCTTTGGAATCATGCTCAGGAAACGCTCGATAAC
>CAZJMW010000150.1:0-2617 GCA_964547375.1 uncultured Dehalococcoidales bacterium
CTGGCGCACTTTATCGCCATCGTCTCGGCCGACAGCCTGGCAGGACTGGAAAAGCTGAAAGAAATGGAATCCATCGGTGGTATCACCTATAAAGTATTATGGACGCTGGTGGAAAGCGTTATTTCGGAAGACCCGGAATTATATGCTTCGCTGCAGATGAACCTGCCGCAATTACCTGATTTACAGCAGCAATTCCTGAAAAACACCACTGAATGGACGGAGCTGGTGAAAAACAGGGACAGGGATGAGTTTGTGCGCAGAATGAAAGACATCCGTGACAGGCTGGAAAACAACAGTAACAACTTCGGCAAGGCTTACGACAATATGTACAAAATCGCAGAGGGGCTTTAAAAACCCCTGCGCTAATTTATACGGACTCCCATTTCTTGAATAAAATCCTGCAAGTTGCCTCTTCAAAGAGCCTACCAACATTTCCATTTGCCAAACATAGTCTTGAATGCTTATTATTTCAGAAGAAACACCGATTATTAACTCAAGGCGAACAGTTAATATCCGGTAAATATTTTACGTTTTTTTAAATAATGTATTGACTTTGACATTTTCAGGGGTTAATCTTTATGTAGTTTGGTAAAAGGAGGGTAATCGTTTAATGAAAAAAGGGTTAGGCATGATTGGTTTCCTGGCGTTTCTAATCGGTATCATACTGGCTATCGTGGCGGGTATATTCTGGCCTGAAAACACCATCGTTATCCTGATTCTCCTGATACTCGGCATTATCATCGGTTTCCTCAATGTTTCTGACAAGGAAACATTACCGTTCCTGGTAGCGACTATTGCATTAATTGTTGTCGGCGGGGTATTTGCACCTATTACAGCTTTAAGCATCGGTGAAATATTAGACCAGATACTGAGACTGGTAGCAGCTCTTATGGCTCCGGCAGCAATTATTATTGCCGTTAAGTCGCTTTATACACTGGCAAAACCCGGCGAGAAATAGACCGGATTAACTGAAACGGCAGAGTGCTTATTTTCAAGAAGCAGACGTGCTGTAGGCTGTTGCTTGAAGGTAGATTAATAAAAGATGTCAATTTAATTGATACACCAAATTAGAAAGGAGAAACAAAATGGCAGCTAAATTCGAACTTTACAAGGATGCAAAAGGTGAATTCAGATGGAGATTGGTAGCCTCTAACGGTCAGGCTATTGCCAGTGGCGGCGAAGGCTACAAGACTAAAGCCAGCGCAATGAATGGCATCGAGTCGGTAAAGAAAAATGCACCTGATGCCCCGATAGAAGAAAAATAGTATCGCGCATTGACTTAAAAACTTAATATCGTAATCATTTTTGGTTAAGTAATTTTTACCAGGATCGGTTTTATAAAAAGTCCCCATCATATAATGTAATGGGGACTTTTTTATCCTTCAAGATAAGCGCCTGATAATTCACTGCCTGATATTCCGGATACTGCTACTACCATTTTATTATTCAATAATGATAAAAATGATGAGGATAATCAGAATGACGCATAATAATTATGCCAGCAGCCTGTCCAGTTCACGCTGGTCAAAACCGATAACAACCCTATCATCGACTACAATGACGGGTACACCCATCTGGCCGGATTTTTGCACCATTTCATGTGCGGCAGCACGGTCAACGGCAACATTTAAATCCCTGTAGACAACACCCTTTCGGGTAAGATACTCCTTGGCACGCACACAGTAGGGGCAGGTTGGGGTGGAATAAACGATAACATCTTTTACAGCCATTATAATTTCCTCCTTGTTAAAAGCTACAGCCTCAATTATAGACAAGGAGTGAAGCTGATTATAGAACTTTTATCACACTGGGGGTTTAAAACATTTACTTTTAGACAATCCAGGCAAATACCCTTTCATTCACCTAAACTGTCATCCTGGAGCGAAGATTTATCGAAGCGAATGATCTTGAGAGGAGGGCAACCCCCTTCCCCTATCCCTGATGCTTCGTTCGACCACCATTTATACTGAGCGTAGCTAATGTGCGAACTCAGCATGACAATGATAGAAATAACTCCGGATAACAAAAAGCCCATAGACAAATGTATCTATGGGGCTTATTTTACTTCTCTTGTTGTCAAAATACATACTACTATTAATTCTGTGCTATGATATATAAACGGAGGTACAGGAATGGAATCAACTCAATCAAAAGCCGATATCTATTTAATGGCGCTGGAATCCCTCTCCGCAGCGGATAAAAAGAAGATCATCGCCCGACTACTGGAAGATGAAAAGCTAAGAGAAGATATACTTGATGTAGCTCTTATCCAGCAGCGTCAGGGAGAATCCACACGTCCTTTCCGTAACTTCCAAACATAAAGAAACAACCTCTTTCATCCGCTCCATCAATTGGTCAAGGGATTTAGCCTGCGTATGACAACCTTTTAATTGCGGAAAAGTGCCGATAAAATAACCGTCCTCATCTCTCTCGATAATATCTGTAAAATCCCTCTTCACTCTCCTCATCCTGATATAAAAGTCATTTCTATATATGAGTAAGTCTATCCTGGTATAAACACTTTTTCAAGATAAACAAGTATAATTCCTCCGTAAAACAAAAAACCCATAGACAAATGTATCTATGGGCCTTGTTTTACTTCTCTTGTTGTCAAAAG
>CAZJMW010000151.1:0-2615 GCA_964547375.1 uncultured Dehalococcoidales bacterium
TCAATCATGTCCCAATCCGGATAAGCGCAAAGCACGTCCGGATGATTTTCCATGTAGTCAACCATGGTGGATATACACCCCGGCAATAGCGGGTCATCGGCATTAACGATAAAGAAGTATTTACCAGTAACAAACCGGAGAAGCAAATTTACCGTTTTTTGTTCGCCCTCGTTCGACTTACACAGCACCCGTATTCTGTTATCTGTTTCTTGAAGGTCCATCAAGATATCAGGCGACTTATCACTTGAACCGTCATCCGCAATATAGTATTCCAGATTCGGATAGTCCTGAGACAAGACACTCTTAACCGTCTCTGTGATATATTTCTCACAGTTGTAGACCGGAGTTAAAATTGAAATTAACGGCTTTACGGTAGACATCTTCTAGCTAATAAATCCTCGTATAAATTTATTGTTTGTTTCGCTATGCTATCCCATGAAAACTGACTAACCCATTTTTTACGGTAATCCCGATAGCTACCAGCAAAGTCATAGCGAAGCATATTACTGATAGCTCCGGCCATCTTGACGCTATCCAGAGGCACCACCGTTCCGCACTCACGTGGTAATGTCCCGGCAGCGCCACACTGGTCAGTCATAACAACTGGTGTTCCACAGGCTAACGCTTCCATAAAAGACAGCCCCCACATCTCATAACGTGACGGCATGACAAAGACATCAGCCTGACTGAGTAAATCTACTTTCTGTTGACCGGATACTGGTCCAACAAAGTCAACCTTGCCCTGAATGCCGTAGTTTATAGCTTTCTGCTTTGTCTCTTGTCCATAGCCGTAATCAGGACCAGCTATAACCAACCGGATACCATGAGGGCCAATCTCTTTGATGGCATCCATAAGCAATCCGAGCCCCTTTGTTTTGTCATCCAACCGTCCCATATAAAGGACCGTCTTATGACCGTTAGTATTTTTCGGCGGTAATTGATTAAAACTATCCAGATCAATTCCTACTGGAATAATACTAATGTCCTGAATTTTGGCTCCTTGTTTGAGGTAATGATTAATCTCTATCTCAGCATCGGCAATATAATGGTCGCAATGCCTGAATATGCCATATATCCAAATGGTCTTAGCCAATGGTCTTAGCCATGGCCTCCAGGCCCGCGGTTGAGCATTTCCATGAGCTTGCAAAACAACCAGGGGGGGATGCAATCTTAACATCAGACTATCTATTGCTATAAAGTTGACTAATGTCCGGTAGTTGTGCAGGTGAATAATATCGTAATTCCAACTGGCTAAATACATACCCGGCGTAACTTGTAACTTAGATATACTGAAAACAGTTTTAAACTTTACCAGTTTGACGCCCTCCGGCGCTTGCTGGCTTCCGGCCTTATAGTCGCTGGTATAAATAGTTACGTTATGTCCTAACTTCGCCTGCGCTTTACTCAACTGGTATGGCACTACAGCGGAACCCCCGTGTAGTTGCTGGTTAAACTGATCGATAACGTGCAATATTCTCATAGTACTCCTAACTTGTCCAGATAAATTCCGACTATCCAGTCTCCTGCAAATAAGGCAATTACCATTGCACAGGATATAAACGGAGCAAAGGCTATTCTTTGTTTATGTAAACCTGTTACGCCTATGATAGTAATAAATAGCGATATCATCACAATAGCTACTACCACATTAGGCCAGGCGCATAAAAATCCACATACAGCCATCAATTTTACGTCACCCTCACCGATATTCTTACTGTTGATTAAATACGGAATGATTATTACCAGTATTCCGATGCCCATTCCTGCTAGAGCAATCAACATTTTATCCGGCACCTGATACAACACCGCCAATATTGATATTATTAATAACAATCCGTTTGATATTATATGTTCTTTTAAATCTATTATAGAAATAACTATTAATATTATTATTATTAACGATATTAATATATTATCTACCACGAATACCAGCCATCATTGTTTTTAACGGATGCCGCAAGGCTAATCCGTAATTATAATATTTCAGATATCGCTTTTTACGATCATCCATAACCTTCCAAACACTACGCATTTCCGATGTCGAGATAAGCCGATTGTGAATGGCTGTTTCTAACGTGCATTTTCCATAAAAAGTTAATTGGATTCATTATTATGCTTCTCCGATATTATCTTTTCAATTACGGTTAAACGTTTCTGGATATCCAACAAGGCTTCCATAGCTGGATTTTCATGTTTGCAGGCTTGTTCATTTTGGAAAGCCTGACGAGCAGGAAGTACTATTACATAATCCAGTATCATTACAATGATGAATAGCAGCACTACAAAACCTACAAATATTGGCAAGGTAAGCCATGGCATATATGCACTACTTACCTGATATCCGGCAGTGTACCAGAATGTCATAACAGACATACTCATAAACACCAGATTCATATAAAATAAGGCATTACCTATTTGAACCTGGAAGCCTCCAATTTGCACAGGAACATTTTTTAATTGCTTTAGGAATTGCAAATTATCCTCCATTTGATGATCGACCAGAGAAGTATCAACCCCAACTTGAACGGAGTCTCGGTTGAGTTTTCAGAATATTCTTTATGATAGATTGGCGTTATTGGTACACTGGTAAGCCTATGCCCGTTAGCCCGGACTTT
>CAZJMW010000152.1:0-2599 GCA_964547375.1 uncultured Dehalococcoidales bacterium
GGTCTCAAGCTTCTTTTCGATTAAGCAGCATGGCACAGCGGGCGGCCCGGATATCACGTTCACCGTCGTCGTACCCGATCTTGCAGCCCTTGCAGGTCTTTTGTCCAGGAGTGCACGGCATGTATCGTATTAGGCGCTATAGTTGGCGATGAGGGATACGTCAGGGGTTGGCATGTGGACTGTAGATGTGAGAAATTGGGAGATATTTATTTGGGGGGTGTAGGGAGAATCATGGGTCTGTACTACGACTCCATCCCACTTTTGTAGATGAATACCTGTCTTTTACCATCCTGATATTTCTTGAGTTTTCCCATTGATTCGAGCAGGAGGAGATCGCTTCTGGCCGTCGGCAATGAAACTTTATATTTGCCTGCAATCTCGCTGATGGTGTAATACCGGTTCGGGTACCTGATAAAGTCCCGGAGGATTTCCGCCTGTCGAAAGGAGAGATTAGGGAGTTGTTCAACCAGCTTGAGCGATTCGGTTTCGTCGCTTTTCTTTCGGAGTATGTACTGCTTTAGCTCATCAAGTGCCGTGCTGATAGCGTGAATATTAAAGTCGATGAAATAAGTCATATCGTTGCCGTCCGTCTCGGCCAGAAGGTATGCCCGGGCATATTTCGCCGGTGTATGCACGAAAATCCGCGAGATCGAGATATATTCAAGCAGATCATAGTGGTGTTTGAGGGCAAACCAGTAGAAGAGCGATCGGGCGGTCCTCCCATTACCATCATTAAACGGATGGATATAACCGATGAGGAAATGTATGATGATTGCTTTAATAATCGGATGGATGAACTCGTCATCATCGTTCGCAAACTCAACGAGTTCATCTATCATTGACGGTATTTCTGTATAATCCGGCGGGTAGTGATAGACCTTTGTCGGATCTGTTTTACTGCAGACAACAATATCGTTGCAGGTCCGGAACTCATTTTCATCACTCTCCTTCTCAAGTGTCCCCCTGGTAATTTCACTGTGTATTTCAAGGATTAATTCGCGGGACAGCTTCTGATCCTTAAGCTTCTGAAGGCGCCGAATCGTGCGGTAATTGTTGATGATCATTCGTTCCGACTTATTTTTTGGTCGTCTTCCCTCTCGTAAAATTTTCTTTGCCTCAGCACGCGTCGTTGCGGCTCCCTCAAGCTGGCTCGAAGCGATGGCCTCCTCCATGAGAGAGTTGGCGAGGTACTGCTTTTTACCGGCTTCACTTGGAGCCTCCCCGAAAAGCCAGTCAAAGGATGCAGGCGATGCCTTGTCGATCCTATGAAGCTGTTTCTGAAATGCTTCCGGCATACAAAAATAAAATTTTTCTTCGCCAATACGGATTTGCCGGAGATTCCTGAGGGTTCTAATCAGATACCAGAACGCAACATGATCATAAGGGATTTTCTTTCGCCTGAAATCGTCCCAATGGGTATATTCCTCTTCATTATATTTATGAATCAACCGGCGTATTTCGTCCGATTCTTCATCTCCCTTGTTCATCTTCGAAATAAGGGCATTGTATCCATCGAGATAATCCATCCAGGACCTCTCGATATCCGGGGGCTTCTGGGGTATCTTCATCCCGCACTTTCCTGTAAATATCTGTAAATTTTTGTAATATTTTCAGTTATTTTTACTATCATTTGACAGCGGAAGAATAAAAAGTTTCTGTAAATTGTTGAAAAATTTTCAGGTAATGTAAATAAAGTTCATCTATTCGTCATCTAATAAACAACTACTCCACCGGTTCCAGCCGCCCGTACGCCCCTTTCCATGATCTTGTTGCTTCAAGAAATGCCCGATACCCATATTTCCTGATGAACTCCAGCGATTCGCGATATTTCTTATACTTGTATCCCTTCTTTGCAAAGAACCCCTGGATTATCGGACACTCCACGTATTCGGGGCAACCAGCACAGGTCTCCAGCTTCTTTTCCATCAGGCAGCAGCGCTTCATGGCACAGCGGGCGGCCCGGATATCGCGTTTGCCGTCGTCATACCCGAGCTTGCAGCCCTTGCAGGTCTTGTCCAGGAGTGCACGGCACGTACCGCAGTACGCTCCGCAACAGCCGATGAGGGATGTGTCGGGGGGTGGCATGTGTATGTTAATGTGAGAAGGAAGGGGGATATTGTTTTTGGAAGAAAGGGGATTGTTCACGAAGACTCCCAGTTCAATGCAATACATGAAAAAGCTCAATTTCTGGGCATGAAATAAATCCAGGTAAAATACCACAACGTGTCAGCATCCAAGCTAACCGGCCCCATTCCCATATACTATACAAAGATTTATTCCCATGACGACCAAGCAGGAATACTATGTGCAGAAGCCCTAAATGCCCAAACAGCTGCCGGGCAGAATCTTCCAGTACTCGTTCAAGACAGTTGCATATGCACAGGGCATACATCAAAATATATGACCAGAACCGGAAGCTACGTTCCGTTCCTGTCGGGTGATGGTGTCCGGGGTGTCACCAGTTTATCGACGATCTTCGCTGAACCGGTGTCTGTAACATGTGGCGTTTATTTTCTCTTCCGTTACTTTCCAGCCGTGAGTCGGCTTAACCTCCAGATTCGGAAAGAGTCCAGTTCTTCCCGACTGGAATAAAATATAT
>CAZJMW010000153.1:0-2589 GCA_964547375.1 uncultured Dehalococcoidales bacterium
TCATTTTCGGACTTCTAACATACTTAAATTTTTTCGCCGTAGGTGCGTAAACAATAATATCCGCCTCTTTGCGGGTCGAGTTTTTAACGATATTCAAAACTCCCTGATAGTGTTCGTTTACATATCCTGTTACAACTCCACTTACTCCATTCCCTTCCGAATAATGGTCTATCGCCGTCCTGTTGTCCCTGTCCCACTGATTCAACTTTTCGACATAACCGCCGGACTTTACGAACTGTGAAAATATAACATCTACAACGTAAACTGTCCGTCCCTTTATTCCGAACAAACAGGCTGCGAAATAGTCAGCACCTGTGCCGAGTGATGGGTCTGCATAACTTAACATGAAATCGAACCTCTCCGGCGCACGGTCAATAATATCGAAATCCTCAAACTCATACGCCTTGCCACTTAACAACGAATATTTCCCTAAATAATAAACTTCATAAGCGTATCTTTCGGGGCTGCCTTCCTCTGCATTCTCGCCCCTCTCCTTCAACATCCTGAACCAATCAAGTTGATTTTTAGTCAGGAACGGGTTTTCCTGCCAAACGGATTTCAACAGGTTTGATTCATCCTCTTTAATCAATTTATGCACCCAAAACTTTTTAACCGGATTGAAGTCAACAAACTTCCGACCCTTCGCACGTCCGAGAATCATCGCAACTTCTTCTTTTATCCCATCGCCCTCGTTGACAAATACGTTATCCCTGTTTCGCTTCGCCTCATTCTCATCGGTTACAACCTCGAATACCCAACGGCTGCCGTTGTATAAATCTATCTTCGTCGCTCTTTCAGGAATTTTTATGTCAGGTGCAAACCTTGTCAGGATTTCCTTTACGTCAACAAACGACCCAAGCTCCAACATTTTAAACGATGGCGCAATGATTGACAAATCAAACCGTTTCTTGAACGTCTGCATAAATGCCCACAGTAAGAAGTTATAAGTTTTTCCGCTACGGCTTCCACCTTCCAAAATCGTCCAGTCGTTATCCTTATCTAAAAACCTGCTGAACTTATCAATTATTGCATCCCTGATTCCAATCCCCTCCGCCTTCAATTCAATGTCCGAAGTGTCGCTTATGTCGTCAGGCAAATAATCAGTTATTGCCCTGAATGCTGCCGTATCTGATTTCTGTATCGCCTTCACACTTTGAACGATAAACATGATTTCGCCAATGGTCATCCCCTCCGTAATCTCCGGGTACATCTGCTTCAACTGCTCCATCGTCTTTTTCGGCAAAACTCCAGCCATTCCAAAGATTTCCTTTGCAATCGTCGCCCGTCCCTTTACGTGCCCCCTACCTTTCGGGTTCGGGACTGTGCCGGGCTTAAATGGTTTTAAGTTTTGAGGATTTGGCATATCTAATTAAATTAAAACTCCGTTCTTTTTAATAACTAAATCGGGGTCTAACTTTTTCATTCTGTCAACAATTACTTGGCAATATTTCGGGTCGAACTCAATTATTCTTGCCTTGCGTTTTAATTGTTCACAAGCAACCATTGCTGTTCCACTTCCACCAAATGCATCGATTACAATATCTCCTGCTTTCGAACTATTTTTTATTTGATAAGCAAATAAACCAATAGGCTTCATTGTTGGGTGTTCTGCATTTCTGTTAGGTCTTTCAAAATTTAAAACTGTTGTTTGCTTTCTATCTGAATACCATCCATGTGCTGCTCCTTCTTTCCATCCATATAAACAAGGCTCGTGTTTCCATTGGTAATCTTGTCTTCCCATTACCATTGTATTTTTTACCCATATCAATTGTTGTTTAAGTAACCAACCTGCATCAACCATAGCCTTTGCGAAGTTTATTACTTCTGAACTTGCGTGCCAAACATAAATCGCACCACCCTTTTTTACAACAGTAGCCAGTGCAGTGTAAAAATCATACAGGAATTTATAAAAATCATCGCTACCCATCGAATCATTCTTAATGGTTAGCTTCTCCTTTGTGCCTCCTTCGTATGCTACATTGTAAGGTGGATCGGTTACAACCATATCGGCAAACTCCCCCTGCATAAGTTTTTCGAACGTATCAGTTTGAGTACTATCCCCACACAACAAACGATGCTCCCCAATTTCAAACAAATCCCCTAAAACAATATCCGTTTCAATACCGCCTTCAGGTACATCAAAATCATCTTCTTCGGCTTCCAATACTTCAGCTTCTTCTTCAAAGATAGGCATATCCAGCCCCCAATCGCTCAGTAGGTCTGTATCCCAGTCAGCGGAAAGGACATCCCATTCCCACTCGCCAAAACTTACATTATCCTTTATAATAAATTCATTCCGCTGTTCCACCGTCCAATCATCGGCCAGCATTATCCACGTGTCAGGTACTTCTGACATCTTCAGCTCCTTAATAGCTTTCAGGCGCATATTGCCACCCAGCGGATACAATTTCCCATCCACATCAGTTACGCATACCATCGGTCGCTTGTCCATCATTTCAGGAAAGTCCTGAATCGATTTAACGAGCTTCTTAAACTTGTCGTCTTTTATTACTCTCGGATTTTTTGGATTAAGCTTTAGTTTTGATAGTTCCATCTTTCACATTTTTATCACATTTCCGCCACAATTAT
>CAZJMW010000154.1:0-2582 GCA_964547375.1 uncultured Dehalococcoidales bacterium
CCGCTCGATTTGTCTTTTGCCCCCGAAACACTGATATCTTTTATGCTCTTAAATTGCCCGCCTTCGCCGATGGCTTCATATATCTGGTCTAACAGGTCATCGGTCAGAGCCTGCCTCATCTGTACGTTGCAAATCGCCTTTAAGCCTTCAGAATCCTGTGAATTTATCAGTGTAATAACGTTTTCCGCAGCGCTTTTCACATCCTCTTCGTTAAAATCGCTTGATAAGGGTGGAGTGCACCCGGCAAGCAAAGCACAGCACATCATAACCGCACCTGCTAAAATACCTAATAACTTAAACCCCGATTTTTTCATTACTATTCCTCCCTGTATAGTATTTCCTGGAATACCAGGCATAACCGACCATGATAATATCCACCACCACCAGTGCCCCCTCCAGTAAAAAGATGGCATTGGGTAACGGTGATAGAATGGGTATCAACGAATCCACCAAGCCGTGAATCAGTATTGCTATCAGCAGGTACAGTACTCTCCTGTTCTTCTGGAATCCATTCCATACCACCACTGTCAATGTTACGTGCAGAATTATAGTTAGAATGCGTTCAAAAAAAGCCAGTCCCAGTTCCGGAACAGAAACCAGCGACAGGGCGGGTATCAAGACTAAAAAAGCTTCGGCGATGCCGTGCCCGAGTCCGAAAATGAGCGGCTGCGAAAAGTCGCTGGCGGCCGGTTTTATTAAAAATTGCTTAAATAAAAAGCGTGCGCCTTCCTCGAAAACGCCTGCCGATAGGGCAATTAAAATGCCGATTAATAACGGGTATAAGCTGTATACCAGTATAAAATCCGTCGATTGCTGCATCTGCTGCAGTATCGGCAGCCTCGTGAGCGGTTGCGAGATGATAAAACAGGCCGCCCCCAGTAAAAACCATATAATTCTTTTCTTAGTCAATTTATAATCCTTATTTTCCGTCTTGGCGGTTAAAGGCAACTGTTTTAATTATGGTTGCCAGTCTTTCGGTATTATCTGACCCGACCAGGAATTTTTTCCCGTCGCTTCTGGTAAGCTTAACCCCTGTATTCCCTTTAAAATAGAAAGCCTGCATTTCACTGTTTACACGGATTCCGTAGCCGCCGAAGTCTCTAAGCGGCGAAAATGCGTGGATTTCAACAGCCGCTATCTGGTCCATACCGATATGGAAAACCCTGATTCCGGTCATCCCCAGGCGAATCGAAAGCTCTTTTGCGGTAACGATAGTACGCAAGCCGCCAAACGGTAAAATCATCAATATGCCGATAACGACAAATATTGCGGTAAACCAGGGGGAATAAGCCCACATCGAAATACCCGATACAAACATGATAAGAGGTACTAAAATAGTCAATAGATAAATATAAGCCGGATTCTGGGAATCCCAGTAAACAAAGCCGGATTTATCCTTTAATTTCGCGGCAATTTCCTTTAGCAGCTCCCGGTCGTCCTGCGCGGATACTGTTAGCGGGTTGGGGCGGAACGGCCTCAGCTTTTCCAGCAGTACTGCGGCAGCAGTGGCTACTCCGCCGAAAATCAGCAGGTAATTCCACGGAAAATGGAACAGGCTGTCGCCGGATGCCAAAAACGAAACATGGTAAACAAACACGCCCGCCATTGTTCCTACCACGATATCGTCCATAAGCGAGAGCCAGTTGAAGGCCTTCCTTTTTTCCTGCCGCGCCCACAATTCGTCCAGGAAGACGGAAAGTGATATAAAGAAAAGCGCCAGTATTGTAATCAAGCCGAATGTCAGCCATGGCCAGCCGTAACCATTCGCTTCCCCGTTGAAACCGAAGTGAATCGGGATACTGGCCGCGTAAGGGGCATTTATAATGATATAAACTACCAGGAAAATCAGTGCCGCCACAGCGGGAAGGTGTGTCCAAAGCGGGTGAATAAATTTACCTTTCATAGTGCTCTCCTTGGTCTGATTTAAACTCCTCTTTTAATTGTTCTAAAAGCTGGTTGACCAGAATCGCTAGTTCCCCTGGATTGATACCCTGTAGTATGGCATCGGTCATCAATTCCTTCAGCCGTGCCTTGATATCGGCTTCGGCATTTGTGGTATCGGATTGCAGTTGTATCGCGGCGATTTTAGCTCTTCTGCCGAGGTGCATGCTGATAATGCCCTGCTCGCGCAGCTTCAGATAGGCGCTGCGGACGGTGTGCATATTGATATTCAGCGAATCGGCAACATCCCTGACGGATGGCAGTTCGTCACCCGGTTTTAAAGTCCCGTTTCCCACCTGCTCCCTGATTTGAGAGATTATTTGCAGGTAAATAGGGCGGTTGTCATTTTCATCTATTGTAAGCAACATATTATTACCTACCCAAACTGTTATATAAATAATATAACACTTATAACAGTGCTTGTCAATAGGGGGTGGAAATGTCGTTGCGAGATCCCGATTTATCGGGATGAAGCAATCTCAACGATTGACGTCTTTCATTGATGCGACTAATTTATTACAGGTAACGATATTCTTATCATATGCGGGGTGGGGTAATTAAGTTGCATTGTAGGGATTGCTTCGTCGTCCCTCTCTGATTTATATTAGATTCATTCAATCCCGACCTGTCGGGACTCAGAA
>CAZJMW010000155.1:0-2551 GCA_964547375.1 uncultured Dehalococcoidales bacterium
TGATACTCTGGCACTGGCTGATAAAGGTTGCTATCGAAGCGCTGGCGACACCCATCACCTATAAAACGGTCAATTATTTAAAGAGAAAAGAAAATATAGATACTTTTGATACGGAAACGAATTTCAATCCGTTCAAATTGTAAGTCAATCCCTTTTGGAGATGCGGTGAAGCTGTGAAAATAAGATTTTTAGGCGCGCATAATACCGAGACAATTGATACCAGGCTTTCCGGCTTGCTGGTGGATGGCGTTCTGGCCATAGACGCCGGCGGGTTGACATCCAGCCTGACGCTTTCGGAGCAGTTAGCAATTAGAGCGGCGCTTGTAACTCATCAGCACTACGACCATGTCAAAGACCTGCCGCTTCTGGCTATGAATCATTTCCTGAACCGCAGTTCGTTCGACGTTTACTGCCTGGCCGAAACGGGAGAGGTCATCTCCAAATACTTGATGGACGGCAAACTGTACTCGGAATTCCTGAAAAAGGACGAAAACGGGAATGCTGTCATCAATTTGCATTATATTGAGCCTTACCGGCAGGTGCAAATCGAAGGTTATTCAATTACCCCTGTTCCGGTGCCGCACGGCGTTCCGGCTGCGGGTTACC
Source organism: uncultured Dehalococcoidales bacterium (assembly GCA_964547375.1). Classification (GTDB taxonomy): domain Bacteria; phylum Chloroflexota; class Dehalococcoidia; order Dehalococcoidales; family UBA5627; genus UBA5627. Next base: position 607 of record CAZJMW010000155.1, read on the forward strand.
TGGTTTCTACCGGCGAAGGTAAGTCATTCTTTTATACAGGGGATACCGGTCCCGGCTTATCCGCATGCTTCGAGCGCATTTCATCCAATCTGTTGATTACAGAGGTTACATCCTCCGACAAATATATTGATTTTTGTAAAGAGAAGGGGCATCTGTGCCCCAGTCTTTTGAAAAAAGAGCTCCTTAATCACCTTGAGTTGAAGGGCTATATCCCGGATGTGGTGACGGTGCATATGAATAAAATGCTGGAAGCGGATATCCGTCGGGAACTGGGCAAAGTCGCCGAGGAACTGGGCATATCCATAAGCCCGGCCTATGAAGGCAAGGAACTCGAAATCTAGCCCGCCGGAGTTTGGGCAGATGAATGATTTTAAGTTTATAATCGACCAAAATGCCGGCAAGCTGGTAAAATGGCTGCGCATGCTGGGCTTCGATACCGTATTCTTTACAGGTAACGACGATGCGGAAATGGTGTCTGTTGCACTTTCTGAAAACCGCATCCTGGTAACACGCGATACCGGCATTATGAAGCGGCGATTGATTACCTCTGGTAAAGTAGCGGCGGTCTTACTCACCAGTGAAATTGCCGAGGCGCAGGTTCGGCAGGTGCTCCGTATTCCGGATATCGGTAATTGCTTTGCTCCGTTTACGCGCTGCCTGGAGTGCAACGGGTTGCTCGAAGCGCGGGAAAAGGATGGCATAAAAGACAGAATCCCGCCTTATGTCTATAAAACACAGGATAAATACATGGAATGCCCTTCCTGCCGGCGAATTTACTGGAAAGGAACGCACTGGCAGGCGATGATGGATAAATTGAACTTAGTTAAAAGTGAATGAAAAGTGTAAATGTCATCCTGATCCCGATTTATCGGGAGAAGGATCTTGGGAGAGGGGAGAATCAGCAATAAGGCTACTTCGGCAACAGGGCGTATGCTCTATTAGCTTCCCAGCCCCAGATACTTCGTTCGACCACCACGAACTCAGTATGACATATAGAAATTCCTTTGTTATATGAAGAGAAGCGCGGAGTGGTAATACTGAACAATGCCCATATTATAAGTCTTAGCTAGCTATGGCGATAGCTTAATTATCAAAAAGGAGAAGTGCAATGGAAGTGTTTGATGCGGTTGCAAACAGGCGTTCAATCAGAATCTTCAAAGAAAAGCCTGTAGACTATGCCATTATAGAAAAATGTGTCGATGCTGCGCGCCTGGCGCCGACGGCCATGAATTCCCAGTTATGCGAATATGTCATAGTCGATGACAAACAGCTTTTAGTTGAGATACTGGATTCGGTTGCGCTGTGGGGAGGGGTTCCCAAACCGGCGGGGGGCTGGTCGCCTGAAAAGAAACCGGTAGAATATATCGTTGTCCTCATCAACCTGGAACTGGAAAAAGAACGCGGCTGCGGCAGGGCGAATGCCTTCATAGATATCGGGCTGGCGTTGGAAAACATGGTTTTAGTAGCTCTTGAACAGGGTGTCGGAACTTGTATTATGACCGGAATCGATAAAAAAAGAATCGGTGAAATAATCAACGCCCCGAAAAAGTTCGAAGTGGCGGCCATGCTGGCGCTGGGCTACCCGGATGAAAAAGTCGTTCTGGAAACTACCTTTCATTCGGTAAAACGCTGGGTGGACGAAGAGGGTGTGCGCCATGTCCCCAAGCGCAAGCTGGAGGATATTCTTTATCGCAACAGGTTTGAATAGCACAATAATTTTGTCATCCTGATCCCGATTTATCGGGAGAAGGATCCGGGGGGAGGGGAGAAATAGCAGGCAGGCTGCCTCGGTATCAGACGGGAACGCATTAATACCCCCACACCAGATACTTCATTCGTCCATCACGAATTCAGTATGACATTGTAGAGGGACTCCTCGCAATGGCAATTTTCTCATCTTCACTATTGACCCCCGATGGCGGTATTGCTAAACTCTATCCATAGG
>CAZJMW010000156.1:0-2549 GCA_964547375.1 uncultured Dehalococcoidales bacterium
TAAAAGAGAAAAAGATAAGCGCCGCTGAAATCAGGGATATCGAGAACTCGGTTGTAAGTGTTAAAGTAAGCTCGGTTAAACCAAAAAATCCTTAGGCCTGGGAGTAGCCGAATGGATAATAACATTCAAACAATAGGCATAAATAACAATTCCCTGTTTTATCCCAATCTATTTGCTATTAGACCAATATTTATAAATCCGCTCATCCTGAGCCTGTCGAAGGATAAACCTTGTAAAATATATACACAATCCGATCGCCGCTATGGATTCGACAGTATCCGTGCATCCTGAGCATGACGAAGGACACAAACGGCTTCTTTCTTCCGCTCATTCTTGAGCCTGTCGAGGGTCTGAAAGCGGAAGCAGACATGATTGATAAGACCCGAAAAACTAAGCCCGCGTAAACTCTATTTTCAAAACGCTTTTGGTATCAGCGGTAACCTTGTACCTGTCGTCGATGCGGTAGCCAACCACCCAGATGACTTGCCTGTCGCGGCAGACCAGGGGTACGCGTTCCCGCCAGGTCTGCGGGATTTTCAGGTCAATCATAAAACGGTTTAAGCGTTTGGGAGTATCGAAACCCAGCGGCTGAAAACGGTCTCCATCAATACGGCTGCGGACTGTAAGACTTCTGCCGCATTTATCTGCATCCAGGTAAGCGACGAACTCATTCCGATTATCGACATCGACTACTTTCTCCGTAATCGACGTTCCAACAGACCAGCCGGATATAGCGATGGCGCCGGGGATTTTTACTTCCGATTCGCCGATGATTTGCGGGAACGGGCAGAGCGCCCGGCTATCCCTTCCAAGCAGGTATCTGCCGTATTCTACGGTAAAAATAAGCCCGTAAGGCAGATTAATATACTTGCCAGCCTGTTTACCCGAAACGCCCATGATTTCCTCGATATGCCGCTCCTCGATATCCTTCAGCGTCCCGAGCAGTTTTTTGATGACGGCTCTGATAAGATGGCGTTTCAGGGCGTCAGGCAGAACATCGAATGGCACTTTAGCCAGTATGACAGTGCCATCCTGTTCTTTTACTACAGATTCCCAGACTTTTGCCAATTCGGAATCCAGAAATGCGATTTCATCGGCTGCAATAGCGGAAGTACGCAGCAGTGATTCGACAAACGCCGGATTATATTTTTTAATTTCGGGAAGCAGTTTATGCCTGATGCGGTTTCGCAGCGGCACAAGCGAAAGGTTAGTGCTGTCATCTCTTGCTGCCAGATTATTTTCGAGGCAATACTGCTGTGTTTCCATACGGCTTATTTCCAGCAGTGGTCTGATTATGTTAACTTGATGTCCGTTCAAACGTCGGCTGGTTTTTGGATTCAGACCTACCAGCCCGTGAATCCCCGACCCGCGGATTATATGCAGCATGATTGTTTCCACTTGGTCGTCCAGTGTATGCCCGATAGCGATGGCATTGGCGCCGACGGCAACAGCCGTTTCAGCCAGAAAGTTATAGCGCACCTCTCTGGCCGCCTCCTCCAAAGACAGGCGATGCTTTTTACGATAATCATTGACATCAGCATTTGACACTGTCACCGGGATGTCAAGGCTGCCGGCCAGTTCTCTTACATAAGAGGCATCCGCTTCGGATTCATCCCCGCGCAGTTGATGGTCGAGGTGAGCCACATGCAATGAGATACCCAGTTTTTCCTTTAGCGAGAGCATGACATGCAACAGGCAAACCGAATCGGCGCCGCCGGAAACCGCCAAAAGCAGGCAATCGCCCTTTGACACCAATCGCTTTTCGCTGATAAAAGCGAGTACTTTTTGCTCTAGAGATAAATTCTTTGCAGTCATGGCAGTTTAATTATAGTGAGCGCGGATACGATGAGCAAGCCCGTCGCAGTTCATCGGTCATGTATCCTGTATCGTTGAAAACCTGCAACCAGAGTGCTTCTCCGTCGAGGGTAATTATGCTGAGGCTGCCTGTATCCATACGGAAACGGTTTATCTGCTGAAGCGGAACATCCAGCACCTTGCAGATTAACGAAAGAATCACGAAGTAGTGACTAACTAATATAAGCGTACATTCATCATATTCCGTAGACAGACTTTTTATAAAACCCCAACTGCGCTCCTGCACATCGTCAAGGGCTTCGCCGCCGGGAATTTTTACCATTTTATCGCCATCGAAAAGGTAATCGCTGAACCTCTTCCCGAGGTCGGCAGACAGGATGCCTTCCAATTCGCCCGCTTCAATTTCACGCAGGTCCGGGCTGATTCCAATATCGATATTATGTAAAACCGCAATTTCTTTTGCGGTTACCACCGCGCGCTGCAAGGGACTGGAAAAAACTGCCTTAATTTTTTCCTTTGCCAGCATAGCCGCCAGGCCTTTGGCCTGCTCCCTGCCGATATCGTTTAACGGGGTATTGCTGGAACCGCCCTGCACCCTTTTTACCCTGTTCCAATCCGTTTCCCCGTGCCTGACAAGCATTATTTTTAACATTAATTACCCCTTATTTATCATTTTATTTACTGCTATGCATAAACCTTCTGGCATAAGACAGCCGCCTGTAATACCCTGGATG
>CAZJMW010000157.1:0-2525 GCA_964547375.1 uncultured Dehalococcoidales bacterium
CGCCCACGAGCCAGTCGTCGCCGCCCTGCGAGGCGTAGATGTCGTCATCGCCGGCCATGCCGTAGATGATGTCATTGGCGGCCGAGTCATGGATGACTTCATAGTACTGATCGTCGAGGTCTGTAATGGCGTTGGTAGTCAGCGGTGTGCCAGGTATGTCAAGCAGGTTAGTGCCAAACGCATTGGCTTGAAAATCTTCAAACGTTATTGTCCCGCCACCGGGAAGGTTGATCCTCCATGTTGAATCCTGAATAATCTGTATTTTGCCGTCGGCTGTCGACCAAACATTCTGGCCGTTTGATCTGTAGAAATTGCCGATGATTTCATCGCGGTCATTATCACCTTTGTAGATTATCTTGTTGAGACCTTCGCCGTCTTTGATGGTGTCATTACCGTCATCTGAGTAAAATATATATGTATCATTCCCACCGCCACCCTCAAGCCTGTCATCTCCCTGCCCCCCGGTCAGCGTATCATTGCCGGCTCTTCCTGTAACATTACCGGTTCTTTGTCTAAAATCATCTGGAGTCAATTCAGCAGGAAGATCCCCATACAGTAGGTCATTACCTTTCCATCCCTGCAGACGGTCATCCCCATAACCGCCAACAAATGTCAGTTCGCCTATCGGATAACCATCGTCACTTTGCCTCTTGTAACCCCCGACAATCCCTTCGGTCTTATTACTGCCAATGATCGCAATATTCTGCTTTGCATCAACGTAAAAAGGACTTGTCTGAAGGTTATTTCTAACAGTAAAAATAAAATGCAATTTTCCATCAATCAATACTTCCGGCCCGATATCGCTCCCCCCTCCATTGCTCCATAGGGAGAACCAGTCCTTGCCTGATACGTTGTAGACCTTGCTGGCATCAACGTTCGCTTGTCTTTGAAAAAATTCCACATAATGGTCCCAAGATGATTGAGACCATACTTCGGTCCTATTCGTCCTCATCCCGTTGACATAAATTTCACGTTCAACAGAAACATAACCTGGTGCTACGGGTTCGTTTTTCAGAATGCAATCCGGCGTGAGATTTTGTGCTCCCATAGCATTGAATGTATAAACAGTATCGACTACTTCAGAGTAAGATGCCTTTGCCATTTGGGCCAATGTGCCCCCGAGAGAGTGTCCAGTAACATCAAATTGCCCCGTGATTATCTCATCTCTTCGCAACTTCTCGATGTAGTCGACCATCGAGCTAAATTGTCCGCCAGGCGTCTTTCCATCAATCAAGATTAAGTCATCCGCTCTCATATCACCGGTATCGAGCGGTCGGGTACCTCTGTTGGCCAAAATGAGCTTGCCGGTATTAGTATTTAGAAAAAGCGTGCCCGAATAGCCTGTAACGTCTTCATTTATCTTCTGGTCTACGAATCGATAACCTTTCTGAAATAACTCACGCCATAAAGCTTTATATTCGGCTACGTAGGGAAGGCCATCTTCGGGGACCCACAACCCGCCTTCTATCTGCCAGTTGGTATAGGCTAAATCGGAAAGCACCGCATAATCACGTGCCTGTTCTGTCAGGAAACTGCCTTCAACGCTCACTGCCATGTCCTTTTCCCTCCCAACTATCTCTTGGGCTTAAGAACATCGTATTGAAAATAATTGAAGCGACTCTTTTCGGGACAGCTGACTATCTCGGGAGGACCATCCGCCAGACGCAACCAATTGAAAAAAGGCAATCCCAGAATGCTGACAGACGATGCTCTTTGGGCTACGCGATATTCGGCCATCAGCTTGTTTGTGCTTCGATTGTAGACCCTCATAACCCCTATCCCTGCACGCCCTATAACCATTACATTCGTCTTAACAATGTAATCGCTTTGCACGTTGGCGACCGGTTTGCAGTCTATCGGGGTCTTATAGAATTCTTCCGGGCGCAGCGGAATCGCTTCGCACCGGTAGATAGTTGGGGCAATGCGATGCATTTCATAGGCATCTCCCATTTCGGTGATCAGAGCTTCTGCATATTTGAATCCGTGTTTGTGATCACTCTCTGCGGAAGAAATAAAGTGTCGCCCATCGGATAAAATAAGTAAAAATTTACTGGCATCCCCTTCATAATAAATCCCTTCTGTTTCCACTGTCTCGTATATCTCGTTCTTGGGTACGAAGAGACATGCTGGATAATAGACAACAAATCCCAGAAGAACATCCCATGAAGGAAGAAGGATGACGAATGCGACAGCCAATTGCCTGTATAGCTTATTCGATGTTTTTTTTCGTACAACGCGAATAAAGAGCGTTGCCAATACCACATACAAAATGATCAGGAAAATAATGAACAGCCCCATAACTGTCCCTTCATTAATACTGATTTAAATTGCTTTCCTGTATCAGAAGCTCGAGCATCTAATTAATCTACTCAATCGGCTTGCGCGTTATGTACGCAAGATACACGAGCGACAGCAGGATGAGCGCGGCCAGGCACAACAGCAGAACTGTAGTCGTATCCATTGCAGTATCCCCCCCGATGTGAAATGCGCAAACGCGCGCGGGTTAACGTGGTCTACCGTTGCCA
>CAZJMW010000158.1:0-2490 GCA_964547375.1 uncultured Dehalococcoidales bacterium
TTTTGGAGTGTCTGAAATTTCACCCCAAACAATTTTCTGCTTGGAAAAATCGTCCATATAATTTGCACCATAACGCTGTAGTGCGTACCATTCGTACCTTATATTTGTTTCGGCTTGATTTCGAGAAGTCAGTTCATCCTTATAGCTTAAGAGATGTCTGTATACTGCCGGATATTGCGATTGAAATTCTGTTTCGGCCCGTTTAGAACTGCCAACGATTGTAGAATCATGTTGCAATGGGAAATGCCACGGAATATACAATACATATAACCCCGCGAACTCGTAATTGTACCTTTTAATATCCCTGCCACGCAGAATCGGTCGTATAATTTCAGCAGATTTTGGGTCGGCAGCAATAAGTTCATCTTTTTTCTCACCAGTTATGATAAAGGCGTCGTTATAGCCTGTAAGCACACCTCGATAAATTTTTACATTCCACTCTCTAAGGGGAACGCCTGCAGCTTCAATTTTTCTCTTTATGCTTTGCTCAATTGGGGAAAGGATAGTCCAACTGTCACTTGAATCAAACCGGCTAGCCGCACTGTTTCGCTCAATATAAACGCTCGTTTAATATTAATAAAAAAGGAAGTGCGGAAAATTAATGAATTACGGATACATTCGAGTCAGCAGTGACAAGCAAACAGTAGAGAATCAGCGATTTGAAATTGAGAGATTTGTGGATCAAAACGATATTCAAATAGATGGTTGGATTGAGGAGACTATCAGCGGAACAAAGAACTATGATAAACGAGAACTTGGGAAGTTACTCAGGAAAATAAAAAAAGACGATCTTATTATTTGTGCCGAATTATCTCGCTTGGGCCGAAATTTGTTTATGATTATGGAGATTTTAAACCTTTGCATGAGTAAAGAATGCAAAGTTTGGACGATTAAGGACAATTATCGTTTGGGCGAGGATATACAGAGCAAAGTCTTGGCCTTTGCTTTCGGATTATCGGCCGAAATAGAGCGGAATCTTATCAGTCAGAGAACCAAAGAAGCACTAGCCCGCAAACGAGCTGAAGGTGTTGTACTTGGTAGACCAAAAGGTAGTAAATCGAGTAAGGTCAAATTGTCTGGTCAAGAGAACGTGATACAGGTTCTCTTAAAGCAAAAAGTATCGAAATGTGAAATCGGGAGAATCTTTGGTGTGAATAGAATGACTGTGAATGCTTTTATAAAAAATCAAGGATTGATTGCTGTCTAAAACACGTCATTGACGGCTTAATTTCAGATTTACTTTTATTTATTTCCCTTCCTTAATATGTGGAGAAGGGGTTTGGCAATCGTTTTATTTATTCACGCCTCAAAATGAATATACGTTGCTTTCAGAATGGTACACTAACTGTACCTATTAAGTGTAGTAGCCAGGACTTCATCTGACAAGTGCGACCTCTCTGACAGGGCTATCTGTCTGGTGTAATTTATCCAGCATCTTTTCATCTGCCAGCTTCTTGCTCTCTATGAAGGTCTGATACGGAGTCTTGCCGAAGCAATACTTACCCGAGTGTGTCCGCTCCTTATTATACTCCTCTATCCATTTATCAACATCTTCCTGTATCTCATCCAGACTGTGGTATATCTTTTTTCGGAAAGCGACCGCATAAAACTCATCCTGTATCGTTTTGTGGAAACGTTCGCAGATACCATTCGTCTGCGGTGACCTTGCTTTCGTTCTCGAGTGGTCGATATCCTCGATAGCCAGGTAAAGCTGGTATTCATGGCGTTCCCTGTTGCCGCAATATTCAGTGCCGCGGTCCGTCAGGATGCGCAGCAGACGGACGTCATGTTCTTCATACCAGGGAACAACCCTGTCATTGAGCATGTCAGCCGCTACCAGGGCATTCTTGCGGTCGTAGAGCTTTGCAAAGGCTACTTTGGCATAGGTATCGATAAAGGTCTGCTGATAGATCCTGCCAACGCCCTTGAGGGTGCCGACGTAGTAAGTATCCTGAGCGCCCAAATATCCGGGATGCAGGCTCTCAATCTCTCCGTGGGATTCCTTATCATCCTTGGCTTTTTCCAGGGCGCGCAGCTGCTCCTCGGTCAGTATCAGGTTCTCCTGTGCCATTTTCGATTCCAGCGCCTTGAGCCTCTTGCGGAAGGTCTCCATATCATGGCGGAGCCAGATAGACCTGACCCCACCGGGAGACACGAAAATGCCTTTCTTCTTCAATTCGTTGGAGGTCCTGAGTTGACCGTAGGCCGGCTTCTCAATGGCAAACTCGACAACTGCCTTCTCTACATGCTCTTCAACACGGTTTTTGATACAGGGCTTCTTCCGGCTTATCTCTTGCAGGGCAAGCTCTCCGCCCTGTTCGTAGAGTTCCTTGAACCGATAGAAACTATCACGGGAGTATCCCATCACCTTACATGCCTGAGATACGTTTCCTAATGTGTCGGCTAGCTTGATTAATCCAAGCTTGTTTTTGATTATCTTCTCTTCTGTGGTCATCTGACATTTCCTTTCTCTATCTTATTTAATTTACC
>CAZJMW010000159.1:0-2481 GCA_964547375.1 uncultured Dehalococcoidales bacterium
TTGAATTTTGGTAGCGGGGGTAGGATTTGAACCTACGACCTTCGGGTTATGAGCCCGACGAGCTGCCACTGCTCCACCCCGCGTCAACAACACCTTAAACAGTATAATCTTTATAGCTTGGAATGTCAAAAAAGCGGCGGCTTATTACGTTCGGTCTAGGTCTGATTTCCTTTTTTATCATACAGGTCGGGGCGCCATTTTTTAAGGCGTTCGGCTACTTTCTGTTCGTTACCCTGGTCGCTTGGAGTATAGAACTTTTTATCCTTTACCGAATCCGGTAGGTTCTGCTGCTCAACGAAATGCCCATCATAATCGTGGGCGTACTTATAACCCTTGCCGTAGCCGATGTTCTTCATCATGGGCGTAACTGCATTGCGCAGATGCAGGGGCACCGGGTCGTTGGAGCCTTTATTGATTTCTTCCTGTACCGCCGAATAGGCCGTATAGAGCGAATTGCTCTTAGGGGCAGTAGCCAGGTAAACAGCCGCTTCTGCCAGCGCCAGGTTGCCCTCCGGCAGCCCCAGGAAATGTACCGCCTGCTGTGCGGCCATAGCTACAACCAGCGCCTGCGGGTCGGCCATTCCCACATCCTCGGTGGCAAACCTTACCAGCCGTCTGGCAATGTAAAGCGGGTCGTCCCCGGCTTCGACCATTCTCCCCAGCCAGTAGAGGGAGGCGTCCGGGTCGGAGCCGCGCAGCGATTTATGCAGGGCGGATATGGTGTCGAAGTGCCGGTCACCGCCTTTATCATAGGATATCCTGCGGTGCTGGATGGTATCTTCAATAGTAGCTAAAATGATGCGGCGTTTGCCGTCGGCGTCAGGCGAAATAATCAACACAGCGGTCTCCAGAGTGTTCAAAGCGGCACGCGCATCGTTGTTGGACATGGCTATCAGGTAGTCCAGTGCGTCGTCTTCTATCTCGACCTTGTAAGCCCCCAATCCCCTCAGGGTGTCTTTCATGGCGCGCAGAATAATCAACCTGATTTCCTCTTTTGTAAGCGGTTTCAGGACGTAAAGCTGGGAGCGCGAGAGCAGGGGAGAGATAACCTCGAAAGACGGGTTTTCGGTAGTGGCGCCGATTAAGGTTACCGTACCGTCCTCTACATACGGCAGGATGGCGTCCTGTTGTGCCTTGTTGAAGCGATGGATTTCATCGATAAACAGGATAGTCCTTTTCCTGGTCATCAAGCGTCGTTCTTTCGCCTCTTCGATGGTCTTTCTGAGGTCGGCGACTCCGGCGCTGACAGCCGATAACGGGCTGAAATGAGAGGAGGTGGTATTGGCGATGATGTTTGCCAGTGTCGTCTTGCCGCTTCCGGGAGGCCCCCACAGCATAATCGAGGGCAGGTTGCCGGATTCGATGGCGAGCCTTAAAACTCTGCCCTTGCCGACGATATGCTCCTGCCCGACGAATTCATCCAGCGTTTTCGGGCGCATGCGCGCCGCCAGAGGCGCTTCCTTCAGCTTTTCTTTCTCAAACTCGTGTTCGAACATGTCCATTTTTCTACCCAATCAGAAATTATTAGAACTATAGTTCTATATTATACCGAGGATTATATATAATATACAAGGGGTGTTTGATGTTTTTATCATATTTTGACATGGAGAGGATGAATCAATTTCTATTGATAACAATAAGACGATTCGAAAAAGATTGCCGTATCGTTCGTCCTTTTATCATCAGGACTCACTCCTCGCAATGACAGTTATATGCGTATTAAAAACGCTTCATCTGGTTTTGAATAGCATTGATGAACTGTTCCGGGTTTGATGCTGAGAATACGAACAGCTTGTATTTTCCGGTCTTCAGTTCGACAATCACCCTTTTATATCCGATAGTGCTGTATGCCAGCGTCAGCCCCTTTTGCAATTTTGCCACGCGTATCCCCCACCCTCCGTATACCCAACCCATTTTTTCGTCTGAATAAACATCGGCGATATTGGTAATCGGAGTCTCGAATTTTATCAGGCCGAAAGAGGCCTTTAAATTGTAGCGGGTAACGCTGATATCCAGTTTGGTCAGAGTTATCAAAAATGCGGTGACGGCAAACATGACAAGCGCCATTATCAGCCAGAAAACTGCCGAAGCATCCGCATCCGGTATGAACTTGCCGGCCGATTGCAGGAAGAAGAATACCAGGAACAAGATGCCTGTTGCCGCTTCAGCTATGATAATGTAATACATGAACTTAAAGCGGATGGTTTCACCGTAGATTTCATCGTAGTCTCTCATGTAGTCTTGTAATCCTTTTTTAATTATTTAACCACCCCACCCCGGATGTTGAGTTCCGGCAAGCCGGAACGAAATCCCGATTAGTCGGGACTTCGTTCGACAGGTTGAGAGTTTAGTAAAATACTACCGTTTCCTGATATCCCTCATCAGTCTCTCTTTGTTCGACAGCTTCCCCCGAGGGAAGCCTAATTATGCCTTCCCCTTGGGGAAGGTGCCATCCTATTTATTGGGATGGCGGATGAGGGA
>CAZJMW010000160.1:0-2476 GCA_964547375.1 uncultured Dehalococcoidales bacterium
AACCTGGTCAAATGCATCAGGGGCATCGGCCTCGATATAGACGACCTGGTACTGGAACCGCTGGCATCCAGCGAAGCTGTCCTGACAGAGGACGAAAAACAGGTCGGCGTAGTCCTTGCCGATATCGGCGGAGGCACTACCGACATCTGTATCTTCAAGGATGGCAGCATCTGGCACAGCGCAATCCTGCCGGTTGCCGGTTATCAACTGACCCGCGATATCGCCATCGGCCTCGGCTTACCGTTCGAGGTAGCCGAAGAAATGAAGAGGCGATACGGCAGCGTCATGCCGGTATACGAGAGCAAGATCGATGCCAACAGCCCGATATCGGAAGACGGGCACGGCGTTTCTTACAACGACCTGTGCGATATCATCAGGGCCAGAGTTGAAGAAATCCTGAGACTTATCCTCCTTGAAATGCCCGGTTCGGATTATGAGTCGTTAGTACCGGCAGGTCTCGTACTTACCGGCGGCAGCTCTAATCTGTCAGGCATTGAGGTTCTCGGACGCGATATTCTTAAACTGCCCGTCAGGGTCGGTTTCCCCAATCGCGTATCCGGTATCACCGATTCATTAAACGACCCGGCTTACGCTACCAGTGTCGGTCTGCTTCTGTGGGGCGCTAAGAATCAGAACACCAAGAAGTGGAAGGGCAACTGGTTTTCGGACAGAATGAAACAGGTTACCAGCAAGCTGGTACAAATATTTAAATAAAAATTTACAATATAGAAGGGTAGGAGGATAAAAATGGCTAAGACAAGTTTTGTACCAAACCCGGCAAAGATTAAAGTTATCGGCCTTGGCGGCGGCGGTTGCAATGCTGTTACCCGCATGGTCAGGGAAGAAATTCAGGGTGTTGAATTCATTGCAATGAACACCGATGCCCAGGCGCTGGCAATAACGGAGGCCCCCACCAGGATTCAGCTCGGAGAGAAATTAACCCGCGGGCTGGGCGTCGGCGGCGACCATCTGAAAGGCCAGAAAGCGGCTGAAGAGAACAGGGACGAGCTCAGGGAGCTTATCTCGGGAGCCGATATGGTTTTCATCACGGCAGGTATGGGCGGCGGCACCGGCACCGGTTCTGCTTCTGTAGTTGCCGAAGTTGCCAAGGAAAGCGGCGCACTCACCATAGCGGTTGTAACCAAGCCGTTCACCTTTGAAGGGGCACATCGCACCGAGGTAGCTAAAGACGGTATCGCCAAGCTGCTTCCCAAAGTCGATACGCTCATCATCATTCCCAATGACAGGTTACTCGACCTCTGCGACCAGAAGACCGGCGTCGACAGCGCCTTCAAGATGGCTGACGATGTCCTGCGCCACGGCGTACAGGCCATTTCCGAAGTCATCACCGTACCGGGCGTTATCAACCTGGACTTTGCAGATGTCAAAGCGGTTATGAAGGATGCCGGCCCGGCATGGATGTCCATCGGGCGCGGTACCGGCAAGAACCGTGCGGTAGATGCGGCTAAAGAAGCTTTAGCCAGCCCGCTTTTGGATGTTACCATCGACGGCTCGAAGGGTGTTCTCTTCAACGTAGTCGGCGGCAGCGACCTCTCGCTCTATGAAGTTAACGAAGCGGCAGAAGTAATCAAACAGGCAGTCGACCCCGATGCCAATATCATCTTCGGTGTAGCCACCGACCCCAGCATGGGCAGCGATGTCAGGATTACACTTATTACTACCGGCTTTGTTTCAAAGACCGAGTTCTCGGAATCCACCGAAGAAGACGAAATAACCAAGCAGTTGAAGAAAATCAAGACCGAAGACGAACTGGATATCCCGTCATTCATCAGGCAGCCGCTCTACAGCAGGCAGCGCCAGGTGGTTACACCGGTTGACAGGGTTGTCCACAACGAAAAGAAAACCAGGATGTGGTTTCAATAGGTCGATTTTTAAAAGTCGATTAGGTAAATAAGAATTGATAAAAAGCCGCAGGCTCTAATGCCTGCGGCTTTGGTGTTTCTATAAACTCCCCCCATTATTTATATTATGCTTCAAGGTAGAGCAAAGCGCTTTATCGTCTTCAATCATTAAAATTCTTACCGCATAGTACTATATTCCCATAATATATTCTGAAAGTACCTCATTTACGTATAAATAGCCCAAAATCCGTCAATAATTTGTTAATTATTTTGTGGTAGCCTTTGAGAAAAAGGGGGAAAATATGCAACCTTTTTAAAGAAAAATGGTTTACCTATATAGAGGAGTAAAAATATTATTGAAAAAACAGGGGTTTGTTCAGGTTGTGTTAAGGTTGGAGTGATAGAGTATAAAAAGCGGGAAAATGAATAGTAATTTAGTACTGTTTCCGGAAAAAATAGTTAAAAACGGGCTTATTTCCACTATAAATTAATAATTTGTTAAGTATTGAGTGATATAATTACGGTATATAAAAAAGGCATATGCGATAAAAATAAACGGTAGAATAAATTATGTTGTATATAGAGTTACGAAAAGTATATGGAGTATGGCAGGT
>CAZJMW010000161.1:0-2472 GCA_964547375.1 uncultured Dehalococcoidales bacterium
TTGCCAAGTTTGCCAGTTACGCATTCCACGTGCCTATTCCTATCAATCAGCCGGGAGTCGGCGCCAACGCCTTTGCCCATGAATCCGGCATCCACGCCGACGGCGTGTTAAAAGACCCGGAGAACTATGAACTCTACGGATATGAGGAATTGGGCAGGGGAGACCCCGAACTGGTGGAAACCGGCCGCGAAATCTGCGCCGGCGAATACAGCGGCATCTCCGGATTCAGCCATATCATGGGCATGATGTCCATTTCTTTTAAAGACAGGGATGAAGCCAACCGGATACTGGAACTGGTCAGATATGCCAATGTCGAAGCACAGAAACCGCTTACTGAGGATGAACTGAAGTTTATCGCTATGTATCCTGATGTTGCTAAAAAACTGCTGACGCTTACTCCGCTGGAATAAAATATTAGACCTTAAATAATTTAAAAGGTTTTCCAATTAACGGGGTTGTATGTAAAAATCGACCCCGTTAATCAATTTATTACCCTATTCCGTGATATAATGCTTTACTGTGAAACCGGTGTCTCTATGAATAATGATAATACAGTAAAACTATTGGTAAACGATATCTACGGCAGGCTTTCACAGGCCTACGGGCCGCAGCACTGGTGGCCGGCTGAATCGCCGTTCGAGGTGATGGTGGGAGCAGTGCTGACCCAATCGGCGGCCTGGACGAACGTAGAAAAAGCCATACGCAATTTAAAAACAGCACAGGTTCTATCACCTGAAGCCATCAGGAATATGTCTTTTTCCGAACTGTCCGAATATGTCAAACCCAGCGGTTACTATAACGTAAAAGCCCGCAAGTTGAAAGCACTGGTTTACTGGTTTGGTGAAAATTATGCCGATGACATCGGAAGAATGGCTGAAATTGAGACGCAGAAAATGCGGGAGGAACTGCTTGCCGTTTACGGCATCGGCCCGGAGACAGCCGATTCCATCCTGTTATATGCGCTGGGGAAAGCGGTTTTCGTTATCGATGCCTATACCAAACGTGTCTTCTCGCGCATTGGCTTGATAAATGAAGAAGATAGTTATAACGACTGCCAGAGGCTTTTTACGGCAAATTTAAAGGCCGATACCGCATTGTTTAACGAATACCACGCCTTAATCGTAAAACTCGCCAAGGAAGCCTGTAACAAAAAACCGGCTTGCGGCGGTTGCTGCCTTAGCCAAATCTGCCTTAATGGTGGTAAGATTTAGTATGAAAATTGAAAAGGACATTATTTTAAGCGACGGGCATGTGCTTTTACGTTGCTGCCGCACCAGTGATGCGCAGGAACACTGCCATGCCGTACATGAATCGCTTGACGAGCTGGCCAGGTGGATGCCCTGGGCACATGAAAACTACTCCGTTGAGGATAGCCGTACCTGGCTGAAAGCCTGTACCACTATTTGGGACAAGGGCATGGAGTATAATTTTGCTGTTGTCGACCCGGGTACACAGCAGATTATGGGCTGGTGCGGTTTAAACCGCATCGATTATCAGAATATGACCGCCAACATGGGATACTGGGTCAGAAAACCGTTTTATAAACACGGGGCGGCATCGGCAGCGGCACGGCTGCTGGCAAAATTCGCTTTCGAAAAGCTGCAATTCAAACGCATCGAAATAAAGATTGCGAAAGATAACACCGCCAGTCAGCGCGTGGCTGAAAAAATCGGCGCCGTCCGTGAAGGTGTTTTAAGAAATATGCTGTTTGAACGCGGAAAAACCATCGACGGGGTCATGTACTCGCTCATCCCCGACGATATTATGAGAGAAGAAGATGGAGCATTATCACGACCCCAAGGTAGATAAGATTGCAGAGTTGATTCTGGAATCGAGGCGCTTAACCTTTTTTACCGGCGCCGGTATCAGTACCGAATCCGGCATACCGGATTTTCGCGGGCCGGGCGGTATCTGGGGACGTTTCGACCCCGATGACTTTTCTTATGAAAGGTTTTTAAATAATCCCGATGCCCGCCGTAAGCAATGGGCGCTTTTTAAGGAACTCAGCATCTCCGCCGAACCAAATAAAGCCCATATGGCTATAGCAGAGCTTTATCACCTTGGGAAAATGGATTGCGTTATAACGCAGAATATCGATAACCTGCATCAGAAAGCCGGCGTGCCTTATAAGCGTGTCCTCGAACTGCATGGCAGTATGCAATCGTTTGTTTGCCTCGGTTGCGGCAGAAAATACCCCTTTAAACATGTAATGGACAGCACGACAGGAGATGAACCGCCGGATTGCGAGCATTGCCACGGCATTTTAAAAGCGGACGTAGTTTTTTTTGGGGAACCGTTGCCGGAAGAAATCCTGCATGAAGCCATGAAACGCGCCTGCACCTGCGACCTGATGATAGTTATCGGCTCGGGGCTGACTGTATACCCTGCTTCGTATCTGCCGGCTTATGCCGTAGATGCCGGCGCCAGGCTGGTAATCATCAACCTCACTCCCACTCCGTTCGATGCACAGGC
>CAZJMW010000162.1:0-2428 GCA_964547375.1 uncultured Dehalococcoidales bacterium
AGCAATAGTCCGATTGCAATAAGACTATGGCTTATAAGAAATTCTTTCTTACTCAGTACCTGCAAGGGTCTCAGGAAGAAGTACGATATTATACTCAGAACGACGATAAGTATAATTAAAACCGCTAACGGCATTTGCCTTTTTCCTTTTTATCTTTTACTTCCCGAAGGCTTCTTTTCTTAACATTTCCGCTTTATCCGTCTTCTCCCAGGGCAGGTCGATATCCGTTCTTCCGAAGTGCCCGTAAGCTGCCGTTTGCCTGTAAATCGGGCGGCGCAGGTCAAGGTGCTTGATGATAGCAGCCGGCCTTAAATCGAAGTTATTATCTATCAGTTCTTTTATCTTCTGTCGGTCGATTTTTTCCGTGCCGTAGGTTTCGACACAGACGGACAGCGGCCTGGCGACTCCGATTACATAGGATACCTGTATCTCGATTCTATCGGCGACTCCGGCGGCAACCAGGTTCTTGGCGATATAGCGCGCCATATAGCTGGCGGAACGGTCGACCTTGGTGGGGTCTTTACCGGAGAAAGCACCGCCGCCGTGACGTCCGAAACCACCGTAGGTATCGACAATGATCTTGCGGCCGGTAAAACCGGTATCGGATACCGGCCCGCCGATAACAAAGCGCCCGGTGGCGTTGACATAATACTTGGTATCGCTGTCAATCAGGTTTACCGGAACTATCTCGTTAATAACATATTTTATGATATCTTCCCTGATTTGCTGCTGGCTGACATTATCATCATGCTGGGCGCCGATAACGACACTGTCGATTCTTTTTGCTTTGCCGTTGGCATATTCCACCGTAACCTGCGATTTGCCATCCGGGCGCAGGTAGGGGAGAATACCGTCTTTTCTTACTTTTGCCAGTCTGCGGCAGAGTTTATGCGCCAAAAGAATGGGGAAGGGCATCAGCTCCGGGGTTTCATTGCAGGCATAGCCTACCATCATACCCTGGTCGCCGGCGCCGACCGTATCGAAATCATCTTTGGAGCTGCTTTTAGCTTCGGCGGATTTGCTGACGCCCATATCGATATCGGTTGATTGTTCCTTGACAGAGACAATGACGCCGATGGAATTGCTGTCAAAACCGTATTCCGGTTTGGTGTAGCCGATTTCCTTGACAACATTTCTCACTATTGCCGGCATATCGACATAGCATTTAGTGGTAATTTCTCCCATTACCACAACCAATCCGGTGGTCGTGGCTACCTCGCAGGCAACCCTGCCGTTGGGGTCTTTGGACATAATATCGTCCAGTATGGCATCAGATATCTGGTCGCAGAGTTTATCCGGATGACCCTCGGTCACGGATTCCGATGTAAACATAAATTTCGGTGAACTTTCAAAACAGTTGCTCATCAATATCTCCTTCTTTAAGTTCCTTCTTCCCAGCTGTTCAAGTATTTTTCCTGCTCAGGGGTTAATTTATCGATTTTAACACCCATCGATTCCAGCTTCAATCTGGCAACTTCCAAATCTATATCCTCGGGTGCAATATAGACTTTAGGTTGCAGCTTGCCCTTATTCTTTACCATGTATTCCAAACAAAGTGCCTGGTTGGCAAAGCTCATGTCCATAACACTGGAAGGGTGCCCTTCGGCGGCTGCCAGGTTAATCAAGCGTCCTTCACCGAGCAGGAATATACGGCGCTTGTCTTTCATAGTGTATTCATCTACAAATGTCCTGATACGCCTCTTGGCAACAGCCATTTTCTCCAGGCTGGGAATATCTATTTCAACATTGAAGTGGCCGCTGTTGCAGACAATGGCTCCGTCTTTCATCATTTCAAAGTGTTCTTTGGCAATAACGTGCTTGTCGCCGGTAACCGTTATGAAAATATCTCCGATTCCGGCGGCCTCGTTCATAGGCATTACTTTAAAGCCATCCATAACTGCTTCCAGTGCGCGCAAGGGTTTTACTTCGGTAACAATGATTTGTGCGCCCAGCCCCTTGGCTCTCATAGCGGCGCCATGACCGCACCAGCCGTAACCGAGAATAACTACATTCTTGCCGGCAAACAGCACGTTGGTGGCGCGGATGACTCCGTCGATGGTGCTTTGGCCGGTGCCGTAGCGGTTATCGAAGAGGTATTTTGTCTGCGCATCGTTAACAGCCACAATCGGGTATTTCAGTTTGCCGTCTCTTTCCATGCTGCGCAGGCGGATGACGCCTGTGGTGGTCTCCTCAGTGCCGCCGATGATTTCTGTCAATAATTCCGCTCTTTCCTTATGAAGAGTGCTTACCAGGTCGGCGCCGTCATCTACGGTGAGGTGGGGTTTGTGGTCGAGGGCTGTCTTGATATGCTTGTAGTAGGTGGCATCATCCTCCCCCTTGATGGCGTTGGTAGGTATGCCGAATTCCACCAGGGCGGCGGCGGTAGAATCCTGTGTGCTTAACGGATTGGAAGCACACATCATCAGTT
>CAZJMW010000163.1:0-2408 GCA_964547375.1 uncultured Dehalococcoidales bacterium
TGACAATTTAGTCAGGTTTATTCTGATATTAGATGAGGGATATAAAAGCCCTATTCGTCCTCTTCGCCGCCGTCGTCATCATCAGCAACTACCGGCGTTTCAGTGCGAACCTGGGGAACCAGCGCTCTCGATTTATTACGCTTATTCTTTGACGGCGGAAGCAATGTTTCCACTGTCTGCCTCAACCGTTTCAGCGCTTCCGCTGATTCTGCATCGGTAACCTTTACTATCAGGCCGTTAACACCCATATCCCAGATTGCCTGCAATTCATCGGCAGTCAGATTTGCGGGAACGGATAGTAACAGCGGCTTTGTCGATAAGGTCGAAAAACGTTTGTATACTGTCATTTTCTGCCATGTCAGCGATAATTTTTCCACAGTATTATCGTCAAGAAATACGGCATCCTCGGGCATGCTATCCATGATGCGTATGGCTTCTCCGGTCATTTTCTCATCTGCTACAAAAATCCGGCCCGTTTTCTCCGATTTTAACAAAGCAGGCGCCGGCATATCATCCCCGAATACAACAAAATCCAAAGCCGTCTTTTCAAAATCGATGCTGAAACTACCGCTTATGCGGCATCCGCAGGGAATATCCTTTAAAGATTTGGCAGTTTTTTCCACCAACTTGAACTCGGCAGCCTTCTGGGCATCGAAAAGACAGGCGTCAGCAGCATCCGTTATGTCAACTAAATCAAGAACATCCGGTTTAGCCGCCTGAGCAACTAACAATAAACGCGGTTTAATACTCTTCTGTACCGTTCTGAAACCCAGGGGCGGAGGCTCGGATAGCGAAGCCTGCTTTAACTTATCAATGAAACGACTCATCTCTCCTCCAAGAACAATAGACAATAATGGAGCCAGCGAGAGGATTCGAACCCCCGACCCGCGCTTTACGAAAGCGCTGCTCTACCTGCTGAGCTACGCTGGCTTTAGCTAAAGTATAGCATAAAACACTGTTAGTTATAAAAATAACTCGGGCCGGTTTTTACTCGCGTTTGGGTCGCTGCAACAGGAATGATATCAGGATAGCCCCGTCTACCTGGCAAATGCTGTGCGATACTATCAACCAGCCGCCGCCGTTAAGATTCGGCAGGGATTTGCTGACATTACTCAGTGTCTTTGAAACCTTCATGGCAAAAGCCTGCTGTAATTTCGGGTCTCTGTAATCAGGTCCGTCCGACAGAATATCTGTTTCCTGCTTGGGCACCACGAACTCGGTCGCCATGGCATATTCATAAGGATTTTCCAAAATCCACCTCCGTTGATGTCTTATGATTATGATTGCTGCGGCTAAGCAGTGTCAATAATGGTTTAAAAATTTTCCATCAGTTTTATTCCCTTCTATATAATTAGAAAAAATGTGTGTTTAAACTGACCCAAACAGGGTATAATTATAGTATGAACGATAGAATCGACAGCAATACAAAAATAGCACTCAATAACGGCGTTTGTATTCCGGTACTGGGCCTGGGCACATGGCAGATAACCGGGGAAAAAGTGGAAGGAACTGTTTCGCTGGCATTGAATATCGGTTACAGGCATATCGATACCGCAGCCACTTATCACAATGAAGTCGGTGTGGGGAAAGCCTTAAAAAAAAGCGGCATCCCGAGAGAAGAAATATTTATTACAACTAAATTATGGAACAGCGACCACGGGTATGACAAAGCCATCGCCGCCTGTGAGCAAAGCCTGAAAAACCTTGGTTTAGATTACGTCGATTTATATTTAATCCACTGGCCTGTTGCCAATTTATATTTAAAAACATGGGAGGCAATGGAAGAACTGCTGGCTTCGGGCAAATGCAGGGCAATAGGTGTCAGTAATTTTACCATCCGTCATATTGAAGCCCTGCTGCAACAATCATCGATTATCCCTGCCGTTAACCAGGTGGAATTCAGCCCCTATCTCTATCAGAAAGAACTGCTTGCTCTATGCAAATATAAAGGGATTCAAATAGAAGCCTACAGCCCGCTTACCAGGGGTCAAAAATTAAATAACCCGGCATTATCCGTAATTGCGAATAAATATGAAAAAAGCAGCGCCCAAGTGCTGATTCGCTGGTCTTTGCAAACCGGGCTGGTGGTGATACCAAAGTCATCTTCATTAAAACACTTAAAGGAAAATACCGAGGTCTTCGATTTCGAATTATCGCCGGAAGATATGGAAACCTTGAACTCTTTCGATGAAAAGCTGCATATTTGCTGGAATCCCGATAATGCAGAGTGATGAAAAAGGGTATCATTGCTTTCTAAAATAATAATTTTCAGACCTGCTATAAATACACTTAACAGGATTAAAAACGGGTAATTTCGGCTTGATAACACCTGCATACAAAGGGTACAATTATATTGGAACATATTAAGGAGTAATTTAGATGGAAACCGGTACCTGGAAAGTTAAAAC
>CAZJMW010000164.1:0-2375 GCA_964547375.1 uncultured Dehalococcoidales bacterium
TACTTTTTGATGTATATCGGTGTGCCCGACCCGGCCTCCGCCGCCGCCAAATTCCTTATCCTGGCGGTAGTTGGCATGCTGATTGTAGTTTATCCGGCCGGCAGGTTATCGGATAGAATCGGCCGTAAACCGATTGCAATGATATCAGCTTTCATCGGTGCTTTCGGTATACTCCTGATAATCTTAACCAAAGATTATAACACCATCATGGTCGCTGCCGGTTTTATCGGAGTGGCTTTGGGCGGCTTTTCAAGCACCAACTGGGCGATGGCCATCGATATGGTATCTAGCGGGGAAGAAGCGCGCTACCTGGGGATTGCCAACATGGCAACTGCCGGAGCGGGTGCGCTGGCGCGCCTGATAGGGCCGGTAATCGATTTCTTTGAAAAACAGGCTTTGGGCATGGGATACCAGGTGATGCTGTTTACATGTCTTGTATTCTTTATCGCCGGCGGGTTGATTCTTTTGCGTATCAGGGAGAGGGTTAACCGATAAAGTCCAGTAGAGCCTGCCACCCCAGTGCGCCTGCCCAGGCCACTCCCGTATAGAGAATGGTTCGTCCCAGCCAGCAGGCAATGAAGAATTTCCACGCCGGATAGCGCAGTGCCCCGGCTATGCAACCGACCACATCGAAGGCAAAGGGGAAGACGGAGAGCAAAAAGATGGCAGGAGCTCCGTGCTTGCAAAGCCATGCTTCCAGCTTAAGATACCAGCGATTGTTTTTGGAGGTAATCAGCGCCTGTCCGCTGTAGCCGGCAAGGTAGCCGGTCATTTCACCTATAGCAGCGCCGATGCCGCCGGTTAAACCGACCAGTGTAGCTGAGGGCAGGGTAGCGCCGAGGGCGGCGATTACCACAAAATTACCGACCGGCAGTACGACGGATGCATTTAAGATTACGCTTATAATAAACGAACCCAGGTAGCCGTATCCCTTGAGGTCCTCGATCATGTCGGGATTGTACCTGTAAGCGAGAAAAACTCCGATTACGATGCCGACAATAAAAACGAGCATCAATATGGGGAGTAACCTTGTTTTTATCCAGGAAGGCTTGCAACTGGGCGGCGTTTCCTGAGGCTCTTTGTCAGTATCGTTCATATCGTTTGATATTCTATCATAAGCGGAGTAAGATAATATAAAGTACCTTATTCGATGGATATTGTCAATTTTGCTTTAGTCTGTTCGTATAGGTCTTAAAAGTGCTGTCGTTTCCTTAAAATTACTATTGTCGATTGACAAGCATCAGGCATTTGTGTATTATTAGCTGAAATAAATGAAGCTTTAAGCCAATGATATCCAATCTTTACTCTTCGTTCTTCAACCCCATTTGCAAAGGGATAGATTATGTCTTGGCGATTAATTTTATGTATTAAATTAAGGGGGTTTTAAAAACATGATAAAACCGGGTCCATTGGAAATCGGGCTTATTCTGGTGATCATCCTTATTGTTTTCGGTGTAGGCAAGCTCCCGCAGGTAGGCGCGGCTCTCGGTAAGAGTATCAACGCTTTCAAGAAGGGTACAAAAGGCGAAGACGAGGAAGCACAAGCCGCAGAGGCTAAAACAAAGAAAAAGGCCAAGAAGAAGCCTGCAAAAAAGAAAGAGTCTCAGAAAGCCGGAAGCGAATCAGAAGGGGAAGCTAAGCCTGCAGCAGAAGAAACCAAACCTGCTTCAGCAGAAACTCCTGCCGAAAAGGCATAGCGGATTTCTCCGGGAGCAGCAGATAATCTCCCTGCACTGATAAGAGATTGCTATCTTTCAGGATTGTTGTTTATCGTATCCCCTTCCATTAGTTTGCAGGAAGGGGATATTTTCAAAGGAGATATGATTAGCTTTGCTCCCTTTTTGAAGATTTGACGTTACAATTCTGAGTTTATTTTAACGGAGGTGATATACCGTTGAAATTCGGTCCATTGGAAATAATACTAATATTGCTGGTTATCCTGATTATTTTCGGGGCGGGTAAACTGCCTCAGCTCTTCGAGATGTTCGGTAGATGGAAGAACGATTTCAAGAAGAATAAGGATGGCAATGCCGAAGAGCTGATGGAACACCCGCAGTTAAAACCAAAAAGAAAAGTAAGAAAAATCAGTGATGATTAGTAATCGACTTTCAAAAGTCAGGCATCAGCAGCCGGTTTGGGGAAGTATCCCGTTACCGGAACTTGTATCTTGTTACTCAAGTTATATTCCATTGAGACGGCAGTCGGTTCTATTGTAAAAATCAAAGCTGAAAATGAGATAGAATAATGGGTTTAGACCTTGGTTTTCTAGAAATACTGGTTATTTTGGTAGTAGCTCTTCTGGTAGTAGGGCCTGAAAAGCTGCCCGAATATGCGCGCAAGTTCGGCAAAATGGTGCGCGACCTGAGAAAAATGAC
>CAZJMW010000165.1:0-2363 GCA_964547375.1 uncultured Dehalococcoidales bacterium
TATTTCAGGCACTTAAAGGATGTTTTTCTCGAAGCGGGCATAAAGGTAACCGAGGATAATATCAAACGCATAGACTGGGCAATCCATGAAATAGCCGGTGTACAGTATAACAACGACTTCGAAACATGGCAACGAATCAAGCCTGTTGTTGAAGACCCTGCCAAACGAGAGATATTTATACAGAAATTGCAAGAGATAGCGGAAGAAGAGGGCTGGAACTAATCCAATCCTCATCCCCTGTTTTTCAATCTCAATTTAAATCAAATAATTTCTGTTAAAACAGATAATTAACCGTGATTTCCGCTACAGCCCTCACACTTAAAGATGAACATTCTTAAGATTACCGATACGTTTGTACTTTATCGATTCTTTGAAAGTGGTTAACGAAACCTGTTCCGCCATCTTGCTCAACCTGATAACATCCACCAGGTATTCCTGCCGCGATGTATGCACTTTAGTCCCCAGGTAGATTTCGGTGATTTGATAATCACGCATTGCCGACTCGATTAACAGCCAGATGTCCACCCCCCACCCGTCCGGCCAATCCCTGCTCTTTAAAAGCGTTTTAAACAGTTCGGCGGTAGCGCATATTTCCCCGCTTAGCGGTTGGTTAAAATGGGAGATTTCAGGGAAGAAAACCCCCGATAACGGCTTGGCAACCAGCTTGGTAACGGCGCCGTCATATTCAGCCCTGCGGTAATAACCGCGCGACATATCACAGGCCTTTTCGATTACCGGTTCCGCCAGCAAATCGACCCATTCGGGAGTAAGATTGATGATATCGGCATCAAGGAAAAGAATTTGCTCGGCACCGCGCTTAATGGCTTCTTTGGCCCCGTCTCTCATTGCCGTTCCCTTGGCAGGATAGATATTCTTGCTTTGCTTGATGACAATAGCTCCCGCTTCTTTGGCTTCTTTCCTGGTGTTGTCGCCGGAGTTGCCGTCAACAACCAGAATTTCCGGCTTAAATTTGCTTTTTCTGGCGATTTCTATGCACTGGCCAATGGTTTTTCCTTCGTTTCGCGCCGGGAAAATAACAAACAGACTCATTTTTCTCACCTCTCCTGTCTTTTTTAGATGTCAATCCCGATATGGTCGAGCGAACCTTCTTCGCAGAGCATAACAGCCCGGCACAAAACCATAGCAGTTTTGGCAGGCATCGACACCTCGCTTCTCTTTCCTTCGTAATCCCAAAACTCAAATGCAATCCCGTTTTCATCGGTACTGCGCACAACCAGCTTCTCGGCATCTATGTTAATATCATTTTCAACGCCGGAAACAAGTTTCATCCATGTTCTGACCTGCTGTGACATCGTTAAACCTCCTTATTATCTTTTTTTACGATAAAAGCAGAAGTTACGGTACAGGTAGTTAGATATTGAGTGTATATAGAGGTAAACCCATTATACAACCTTATTTCATTAAGATAAACACTTTTTTAATGAAGATATGCTGATTTTATTAAAATGTTATGTTTTTTCGTTGTTTATGAGGCATTTAACTAATTTAAAGAAATTGACGTTTTTTCCATGTTTCAACGACAATACCGTTTCATACATATATAAAACCAGATAATTATAGTGAATTTTAAAAAAATGGAAAGTTTACTTGACATTAAGGACAGGCAGTATTATAATATTTGTAAAGTTAACTTTACATCTGGGGGTCGAATAAGTATGAAAAATAAACTTGAAGAATTGAGAAAAAAGGCCGGGATTACTCAGGAGATGCTGGCGGACAGGCTGGAAGTGTCCAGGCAGACCATCGGTTCGCTGGAAAGCGGAAGATATAATCCGTCCATACAACTGGCATTTAAAATCGCCCGCTTTTTCGGGGTAACTATCGAGGAAGTATTTATTTACGAGGAGGAGAATTAAAATGAAAACAGGAACCAAACAATTACTGTATATCACAGGGATTATCGCAGGCATAGCGCTGGTGATTGCAGGTATATTTTTTAAAGATGCGGAAATAAAAGGGCTTATGGGAGTGTGTGTCGGTGTGGGTGCAGGGCTTATCGGCATGTTCATTGCAAATCTGATTACCTTGAGAATAGAAACCAAACACCCCAAAGCCTTTGTTCAAAAGAAGATAGAGGAACAGGACGAACGCAACAGGATGATTTGGGATAAAACCAGGGCTAAAGCCAATACCATAATTATGATGGCAATCATGCCGATACTGACACTGGTATTTGTGCTGGTGGATGCGGAATTGTATGTCATACTGGCAATGGTAGGGCTGATACTCTTAAATGCCGGATTATACATCGGCTATTTTAATCATTACAATAACAGACTATAAATAACCAGGGAAGAATACATTCAAGATAAACCCCGTCCGGAAACGGCGGGGTTTTGTTT
>CAZJMW010000166.1:0-2351 GCA_964547375.1 uncultured Dehalococcoidales bacterium
AGGTATTTGCCGAGTCCGTCGTGGAGCATGCCGCGTTCAACTTTGACGCCGGTTGTCGGGACTTTGCAGAATTCGTAGGTATTGTTCGGTGCGGTATAGATAGCTTCAGCGAGGTCTTTTCCGACCTTGTTTTTATCGATATCGAAGGCAGCCACGAAGTTAATGTCACGAATATGGTAGCCGCCAAGGTTGACGTGCATAAGTCCGGGTACCGATTCATCGTCTTTCTTGTCTTTGTAGTAATGAACACCCTGAACGAGCGATGAGGCGCAGTTTCCGACTCCGATTATGGCTACGTTGATTTTACCCAATGGTTATTCCTCCCTTTTCGTATCGCACATATGATGTGTATCCGTTTTTTTAGTTTTCAGTTCTTATTACCCTGCCGGGATTCAGCAACCACAAAGATTATACTACTATTCGACGATTATGTCCTGCTATTTTCCAATTATTCCTGATTTTAAGCAGAATCGGGTTCAAACGCGGGTAAATCCGGGGTTTGAAACGCCAAAGTATTGTACCATAGATATGTAATGATTTCATTGGCAGGGAGAAACCTGTTATAACCTCACCTCTTTTTAAATTCTCCTCTCCGTTTACAATGAGGAGAAAGCATGAGGATACATAGTAATATGCGTTCACTGGTTCCCGACTTGCGTCGGGAAGGCGAAGTGAAGTGAGTTCGTCATCCCGTTGAAGAACGGGAACCAGTACGCTTGTCTAATCTGGATTCAAGACCAACCTCACGGAAAGGGGTAAAAGAGGGTTAATTCATCAAAGTCTTATCAAATTTTCGTTCCAGTTGCTTCTTCACCCTGGACAATTTTGGATAAACTGTCTGTTTTATGCGTATGATTATCTTACTTCGTCTCTTTGTCTACCACTATTCGTAGTTGAGTAACAAGGGGTGGTAACTGTGTTGTGACAGTCTCCCAAACGATGTCCAGATTTACTTCAAAATAACCATGAATAAGACGATTGCGCATTCCTGTCATGTGACGCCAGGGGATTTCCGGATATCGTGAGCGGAGGTTTTCTGAGATTCCCCAAGCACCTTCTCCTACTATTTCAAGAAGGCGGACAAGTGCCAGACCGACTATATCATCTTTATATAAATCAGAACGCTCACGCCCTTGAGTAATTGAAAGAGCCTTTTCAGAAGCCTCTATAATATGATGAACTCGTGTAATATCGTCTATTACCGGCATAATACTAATGCTTCTCGAAGGACACGCTCACGGAAATGATGGCTTAAATCTTGTGGAGTACGCAAGTCAATTTTCCTGTTATCGAACAGCCGAGAAAGTTCGTCTTCGATTTCTGCAATAGTAAAAAATCCTGGTGTTTTACCCTGCTGGAATTCGACAAGGACATCGATATCGCTGTCAGGATGAAAATCCGCTCTCAGGACGGAACCAAACAGAGCCAAACTTTCGATGTGGTAATGCCTGCATACAGCAGACAATTCACTCTGCCGGATATTGATGTGTTCCTTTAATACCTGCGTTTCTCCGCTCATCGAGTAAATCCTGATATTGGTTTACAATCACCAATACATTGATTGGTTACTGATATTCGTATTGATATAGTACATCAAAAATGGGTAAAAAGAAACACGGTAAACTGCTTCACGTCAAACCGGAGCACGTCACAGGTCCAGTTTCCCCTGCCGGGCGGCAGGCGGGACGGGTTTCAGGTTACCGGTCATTACCGTGAAAAATTCATCGTTATCGGCTGGTTCCGGCCAGACGAGAGCGCCTTTTCCTGTTAAGCCTTTTAACCCTTTATCCGTGTCATCATGAGGTCTGACGTAGACCGGTACGAACCGGTATTTCTCAAGCTGTTCGGCGGCCCCTGTCCAGGTACCGCCTTTCTGATAATCGGAACTGACGACGAGGGCTGCGTCCGAGAGGGCGTATATGTACTTGTTTCTCTGCATGGCATTGCCGACATTGAAACCGGCCGAAGGATCATAAGGCGATAACAGAAGAAGCTGGTTATTCATCAGGTATTCCCGCAGGTCGCGGGAAATGACGGCCCGGTTGAGGCTGTCAGCCATGATACCGATAACCTTGCCTCCCCGCTGTAAAGCTCCGGCCATTGACGCCTGGTCGATTCCCCGGGCGCCGCCGGACACCACCGAATACCCCGCTTCAGCCGCCAGACCGGCGACATTTTTCGTATAGTCAACCAGTTTTTCATCGACGTTTCTCGAACCGACAACCGCCAGTCCGCCTGATTCGATGAATGATGAATCGCCGCATCCGTAGAGCAACGGCGGAGCAGCTTTACCCAGCCTTGATGTCAACCGCGCCGGGTATTCAGGGTCGTTGCGGCTTATCACCCATATC
>CAZJMW010000167.1:0-2309 GCA_964547375.1 uncultured Dehalococcoidales bacterium
AACATGGAAAGGTCGATATTCTGCGGCGGCGCAATAAGCTGGATATTCGGAACTTCCTCCCCTTCTCTGATACATTCCATATCGACCAGTTGCTTTTTAATAATTTCCTTCGTTTTTTCTTCACACAGAGGACTGTAGTATATTACCGAAAGACTGGGAAGCAGCATTTCCTGCAACAGGTGGTCGTCACCTTTTTCGGCATGCAAGTGCGGATTAATGGATTCGGTCTGGATAACCTCCACACCTTTTTCGGCTATCGATTCATCTGCCGGTTCTAAAATCCCGCTGAAATTCTCAAGTATGGATATCAGTTCCTGCGTCTCTACGGCGTAGCCCGAACCGTAGGTCAGGCGCATTGCCAGTTCCAGGCTCATGGCGTGCTCGCCGGCATTGGCCGTTTTAATTACCTCTGTTTCAAACCTTCCCTTGCTGGAAAGGAGGGCATTTACAAATCGATTGCTTACCTCGGAAACGCGCCCCCATTTCTTGAAATAAAGCTCTCCGATCAGCTTCGGTTTGTAGCGCCATAAAATGCGCACCATGGCATAAGGCGATTCAACCATACTGAAAGCGGAAGCATAGTGTTTAACATATTCCATCACAGCGCCGGGAACGTAGTTATCGGTGTCTATAAAACCAACATATTCCCTGCCCATAATCCTTGCCATTACGATGCCTATTATCATGCCCTCGCTTTTGCCGTTGCGTATAAGCCCGTCATCGTCGATAATATCCGGGTAGCCTGAAAAGGAAAAGGCGTTGGCAAGGTCGGGGTCTTTTTGATGAATAACCAGGGCCTGTCGATTATTCACAGTACAAAAGCGGTTCACAATATCCTTTTCACTTTTAAAATAATCAGTATTGCTGTTGGATATCACTATCATCAGGCAATCGTGAGGAATACCGCTTAAAACACCTTCGAAGACCTTCAGGTCTTCATTTTTTACCGGTAAAACAATCGCCAGCTTCTGTTCTATACTAGAACAGGATTCACGGCTTATACGCCGTGTACCGGCATTATCTTTTGACATCGAACCCGCATCCGAACCGGAATCCAGTTCAAGAGCATGGCAGACATCGTGAATTTTAACCGGCCCTATATGGTCGGCCGGCCTGATAGCTTCAAAGCGCATTAATCCTCCCTCCTCGCACCATTCTATTCATGGCATTTATTCAGCCGGTGATAATAGAATAAAACATTACATTATGTCTTTCGTAGTTTTCCATACGGAAAATACACCTTATCAATCACTGTTGTAAGCACCTTTTCCGGTTTTCCCTTTATTAGACGCACTTTTTCAAATCGGATTGAAATTTACAGAATAACGGAAACAGTTGAGACGGGAACCGGAGACTCGATGCAAGCAGATACGTCAGCCAGCGCTGAATAACAATATAATAATTTTCTCTTTTTTGTCAAGACTTTTTCTCCCCGCACATAAATAATTTTTTGTCTTTTGCGAAGCCGGTGGATATAAAGTAATATTGACATTGCATATGAAGTGTGGTTAAAATAGCCTACAATTCGAATGTAAATTTTGGAGGGAGAAACATGAAATTAGTAGTCATCGGTTTCGGACAGTGCGGAAGTCGTATCGCTGATGAGTTCGCCCGTTTAAATAAAAGAGCAATCAGCAGCAGGGGGATAGAGATTTGCCCCGGCATTTTCGCCGTTAATACTGATGCCGCCGACCTGAGCGGTTTGACCACCATCAAGGCAGATTATCAGCACAGAATACTTATCGGCGGACGTAAAACAGGCGGGCACGGAGTAGGTAAAATTAACGAACTGGGCGCTGAAGTTGCCCGTGAAGACGCCGATAAAATAGTCGATGCCCTCAGGACTACCAAACGTTTCTATGATACCGATGGCTTCCTTCTGGTTGCCAGCGCTGCCGGCGGCACCGGTTCCGGTTCAATCCCCATCATCGCCCAGCATATTAAAGAGCGTTATATGGATAAACCCTTATATGCCCTGGTGGTACTGCCTTTCGAACACGAGGAACAAAACGAAGAAAGAACCGTTTACAATACCGCTGTCTGCCTTAAATCGGTTTACTCGGTAGCGGATGCGGTTATCCTGGTTGATAACCAGAGATACGTCAGAAAAGACTTCTCCCTCAAGAATAACCTTGATAAAATCAATTCCCTGATTGCGGCGCCTTTCTATAACCTGCTTTGCGCCGGTGAAGAAAAGAAGGCCGCCAATGTCGGTGCTAAAACACTCGATGCCGGTGATATCATACAGACACTGCTCGGCTGGACGGTTATCGGTTACGGCGAAACGAAAATAGAGCGCTTCAGTTTAT
>CAZJMW010000168.1:0-2296 GCA_964547375.1 uncultured Dehalococcoidales bacterium
TAAAAATGGTCGGGGCGAGAGGATTTGAACCTCCGACCTCAGCGTCCCGAACGCTGCGCGCTGCCAACTGCGCTACGCCCCGAAGATAAAACAGGCGGGATGTATTGACGATAATCAATACAGGTAATATTATAACATTATTGAGAATTTCTCAACAGTGAACGTAAACATAGCTTATTAAATGATACTGACTGGCAACAAGCGCTGAAGTATATTACAATAGTGGCTTAATCGACGCAGGGAAAAACCCCCAGTCTTTTTGGGTAGATGAACGGTTAAGGAGGCAAGAATGAAATACTGTGTATTGATTATTGATGGAGCTGCCGACTGGCCTGTTAAAGAACAGGGCGGGCAGACATGCCTGGAAGCGGCAGTCACACCCAATCTGGATAAGCTGGCAAAAAAGAGCGTGATGGGGCTTACGCTGACAGTCCCTTCAGGGATGGAGCCCTCCAGCGCCGTGGCCTGTATGTCGGTGCTGGGTTACGACCCGCAGGTATATTACCGGGGCAGAGCCGCCATCGAAGCGGTCAGTATGGGCGTAAATATAGAAGACGATGAAGTTATCTTCCGCTGCAACCTGGTAAATGTGCAGGACGGGAAAATGAACAGCTATTGCTCCGGTCACATCTCCAATGAAGAAGCGGCTAAACTGATAGATTCCCTTAACGAAGCGCTGGGAAACGAAAATATCCGCTTTTTCCCGGGGGTCGGCTACCGCCACCTCTTAAAGTTAAAAAATCATGACGAGGTTACCAAAGCTATATGCACCCCGGCTCATGATATTTCCGATAAACCGATTGCCGATTACCTGCCCAACGGCAAGGGAAGCAGTTTTCTGCGGCAATTGATGCAGGATTCGGTAGCCGTACTCGAAAACCATAAGGTAAACACCGACAGGCGTGCCTGGAATGAACTCCCTGCCAATATGATATGGCTGTTCTGGGGCAGCGGCAGGATTCCGCAAATGCCTCCCTTCAGGAAGGTACACGGGAAATCGGCCGCTATCACTTCCGCAGTCGATTTGCTTCGCGGTCTGGGTAAAATGATGGATATGGATATACTTGAAATACCCGGAGTCACCGATAACATGGATAACGATTTTATAGCGCAGGTCAGCGGCGGGTTGAAAGCCCTGGATACCCATGACCTGGTCGTTATACACATCGAAGCCCCCGACGAAGCCGGGCATGCCGGCTCTTTTAGCGATAAGGTCGAGGCAATCCAGATTATAGACAGGGAAGTTGTCAGCCGTATTATAGCCTACCCTAACGACGAATTAAGGGTACTTGTGATGCCGGACCATCCGACTCCCGTTGCCATCAAGACGCATGTTGCGGAGCCGGTGCCGTTTTTACTGTGGGGACAGGGTTTTGCCGCTAACGGCGCCCGCAGATTTACCGAAGCCGAAGCAAAAAGGACCGGACTTTTGGTAGAGAACGGGTATGATATAATGACTAATCTGGTGGAATAAGGTTTTAAGCTTAAAATGCACGATAGAGAAGATGAAACAGCAGTCGGCAGCGGCACTTTGTATTGCGAGGTGCACGACCGTTATTACCGCTCGGATACCGGATGCGTGCTGTGCGCCCTGGTAAGGGGCGATAGTATCGATACCGTTCCTGCACAGGAAGTAAAAATCGAAAAACCTCCTGTTATAACCGACAAATGCCATTACTGCGGGGAGCAATCGCTGGCATGGAACCCCGGTATTAACATGTTTGAGTGCTGCAATCCCTCCTGCAAACGCCGCATATCCCGTTTTACCAAGATGGGGCTGGGGGAACTTCTAAATGAGGCTCCGCGCGCAAAACCCAAAGCGGTAATAACTGCTGACGATGCGCGTGCGGTCACTAGGAATTTTGCTGTTGTTACCAAAAGGCCGGGAAGATTAGTCGAAGAGGATGATTATGACTATGACAACGATATCGTCATGCCTTATGACGCTAAGATAGCCGGTTACTCTAAAAGCGGCAAGCGCGTAGTAAACAAACAGCTGGCAACAATAAAAAGCCTGCTCATATTCCTGTCATTTTTATGTTTCGGGCTGGCGATATGGGCGGTGGTATTGTTAATATCTGCAAAAGTCAGCCCGGGTGTGGGAATAACGCTTTTGGCAGTAGTCTGTGGCCTGATTATCTGGAGTGTTTACGGCATTATGTCGTTTAAAAAAATCGGCGCCGGATTTATCCTGCTGTTGTTTTTCGTAATTCTGGTTGTTTTCGCACTTTGCGCCGCGGCCGGTATCGAGCCGTTTGCCGGCCTTGGCAGCGATATAATTTCATCGATGTCCTGA
>CAZJMW010000169.1:0-2259 GCA_964547375.1 uncultured Dehalococcoidales bacterium
TGCCATGCTCCGGGAATATGCAAGCCGGCAAAAGATGCGAAATTCCTGACATCGAGAACAGTATATTTAGAATTCTGTACCTTTACCAGGAAATCAGCCGGCCTTAATTCCTCTATTACCGGCAGGTCCGAAATAAGTGCAGGGCCGTTTCGATTTATATCGCTGCAACGGCTGAAATGGTCCGGTGCCGGCGGCATATTGGAAGTGAGTGAATATACAAACTCTGCCTTGTCTTTTATCTGCAATGCCGGATTATACCTGCGTTCATAACCAATGGTAGTAAGCCATTTTGCTCCCATCGACCTGCCGCACAGAGAACCGGCACCGTGTGCCGGATATACTTCACAATAGTCGGGAAGCTTCAACAGCTTGTCGTGCAGGCTATGATAAAGTTTTTCTGCCAGTTCATCAGCCACGTCAGGAAAAAGATCCGGTCTTCCCACATCACCGACAAAAAGCACATCCCCCACGAATACACCTACCGGGGAGTCGACACGTGATTTATCCGTAACAACGTATACTATATGTTCAGGGGTATGCCCGGGAGTTTCCAGTACATCTAATCTCATATCCTCGATATCTATACTGTTACCTTCTACAAGCGAAACGTGCTCAAATTTACAATTGGCAGATTTAGGAGCATAAATCTTGGCGCCCGTTTTTGCCGCCAAATCCATATGCCCCGATATAAAATCGGCATGCAAATGAGTTTCCAGAATGTGTGTGATGGTTACACCCAATTTACGGGCTTCGTAAATCTACATGTCTATATCACGTCGCGGGTCGATTACGGCACATGTTTTTTTCCCTGCCAGTATGTATGAACTGTGAGCAATTTTTTCCAGGAAGTAGTGTTTTAAAAGCATATATCCCTCCTTTTTTTTCGAAAATTATATCAATTATAGAATATTACATAGAATAAACTTACTGTTATCAGTAGATAACCCATTGTAATGCCCCACCCCGCCTTAATATAGTCGGCATTACGGTATCCGCCCGGAGATTTCAAGAGGGCATTCACCTGGTGTGTAGGCAGCATAAACGAATTAGCGGTTGAAACAGCCACTAAAAGAACCAACGGGCGCGGGTCGATACCGGCAAGCAGCCCGATATTGATTACCAGCGGCATTAAAATTACGGCCGCCCCGATATTCGACATTAGAAGAGAAAATACGGTAGCTATTGCAGATATAACTAAAAGCAGAATAAAGGTATGGCTGCCGTGTATAGGTGTCATAATGGCTTCCGCCAGATAAGCGGCAGCACCGGTTTTCTGCATTGCCAGGCCCAATGGGATTAACCCTGCCAGAAAAAATACCTCCTTCCAATCGACAGCACGATAGGCATCATCTATGTTGAGTACCCTTGTTAACACCATGGCAATAGCACCTGTTAAAAAGGCAATTGATATCGGTAACCCTGCCAGGCTGAGACCGATAGCTACAGCAAAGCATGCTAACGCAATCCAGCTTTTGGAAACTTCTTTTTTATCCGTTTCCATATGGGTTATAAGCATAAAATCATCATTCAGTTTAAGTTTCTGAATATTCTCCCAAATCCCGTGTACAATAAGTATATCCCCTGGTACAATTTTTATATCCGATAAATCCCCGCTTACCCTCTCACCTTTGTGAAATAAAATAAGCGGCTCCACGCCGTATCTCCTTCTCAATCCGAATTCCCGAATGCTGACTCCTGATATTGCGGAACGCGGAGGCACAACTACTTCCGCAAAGCCGGCATTAGACAGATCTTCCAGTAGTGCTAATTTTCCCGCTTTTTCCAGCTTTAATAGCTTATAATCAGAAGCGAATTTATCAATATCTTCTTTATCCCCAAGAAGAGCCAGCATTTGACCTGCTTCAAATAATGTCTCTCTCCATGGTGCGTACTCCATATACTTGTCCCGACTGACAGCCAGAATATTCAAGTGGTACTTTTCCCATATCTTAATTTGATCCAGTTTTTTATCTACGAGGATGCTGTTTGCAGGTATTTTAAAATGCCAGATGTTGGAAGAAAGTTTCCAATCTTCTATTAACTTTTTCTGTATGATATCAAAACTTGTTGCATCTTCCCGATGTGGAAGTATAAATTTCCCGGCAAGATAAAAAAATACTATACAAAAAATTAGTAGAGCTAAGCCGACAGGGGTTATGGAAAAAAGCCCGAACGGTTGTAATGCGGATTTCGAGAGAAAATCGTTTACCATTAGTAGAGGACCGGAACCGATCATTGTCAGAGTTCCGCCGACTATTG
>CAZJMW010000170.1:0-2224 GCA_964547375.1 uncultured Dehalococcoidales bacterium
TTGGTAGCGCATACGGGACTCAATTTTCCAGTGCTTTTGAGGCTAAATCATGATTTCCAATGTTTCCATTTCGTGCGTATTTTACCATTATGTGTAACTATGACTTGAACAAATTAGTAGCAAATTAGTAGCAAAAAACAGACGGAATTTTAGTTTATCTATGTACTATACTATCAAAACATTGAAAAAATGATAGAGTCGCTAACATGAGATAAACACTTGACACCCTCCCATAAAATGGTGCCTACATTGTAGATACCTATACGGAGGTCTGGAAATGAGAACCAGAATACAGATATGGGGTAACAGCCTGGCCTTGCAAATCCCAAAGTCCTTTGCTGGCGAGGTCGGACTTTAAAAAGAATCGTTTGTCGAGGTTTCGATTGAAAACGGGAACCTGATAATTAAACCTGTTTCCAGGCCGAAGCCGACTCTCAATCATCTCCTTGCACAAATAACTGAAGAGAATCTTCACCATGAGATTGATACCGGCGACGCGATAGGAAATGAATCATGGTAAATCCCCGTACATACGTACCTCAACGCGGTGATATAGTCTGGATCACCCTGAATCCCCAAGCAGGACACGAGCAAGCCGGACGGCATCCGGCTGTTGTACTATCTCCGAAGGGTTATAAAAAAAACCGGGCCTGCTATACTGTGTCCGGTAACCAGCCAGATCTAAGGTTATCCTTTCGAAGTGCTTATTCCCCAAGGATTACCGATAACCGGTACGATTCTGTCTGACCAAGTAAAAAAACCTTGATCAGCATGTCCGAAATGCAGAGTTGATATGTCCCCTGCCGGACAGCGTGATGGACGAAGTGCTGGAGAAATTAAGGGCATTGCTGACTGAAGAATGACAGGCTGATTCCCTTTATCTTGACAAAAGAGTAACAATTCGGTAGGATAGTAGGAAAGTTATACTATCGGAGTAAATAATGATAGAACTAATACAGGTACGTAAGAAAGCTCAGCTAACCTTACCATTATCGGTCCGGAAAGAGCTTGGAATTGAAGAAGGCGATTATATGGATGTGCAGGTAAGGAATGGGGAAATTGTCCTCAGAGTGAAAAAACTTATAGACAAAGACCAGGAATGGTTTTGGACTGACCGCTGGCAGCAAGGAGAAAAGGAAGCCGAGGAAGATATCCTTGCAGGTCGTACCTACCCATTTCTCGATACTGAATCAGCAATTGACTATCTCCATAACCAGACTGAAAAGCAAACGGACAAAGCTGGAAAGAAAAATCGATAATGCCGATCGAATTCACCGGCAGATTTGTAAAACAATATACCCGACTTCCTAAGACCATTCAGCAAAAAGTCGACAAAGCACTCACAACTCTCGATGCTGATTTTAGACATCCGGGACTGAGAAGCCACCCGGTGGAAGGTACGCACGGTATTATCGAAGCCTATGTTGACCGTAAGTATCGGATGACATACCAACGCCGCGGTGATACTTTCATTCTACGGAATGTCGATAATCATGATGAGTGCTTAAAACACCCCTAAAACTGTGTTATGTAATGTATTCTTCTGCTTGCTATCAATCTAACTCTTTTGTAACTGTCGGACATTCACCCAACTAAAGTATATATTATAGAGTTTACATGAGCTGTTGTGTAGTTTTTATTTCGTATCCCATTGCCCGGTAACCACGAAGACGTTTGTGAAACATTCTTAATAAAGTTGGGACACTCTGATCGACATAGTCATAGATTCGAACCTCGGTTTTTCCTGCATGGACTCGGTGGAGACGTCCAGCATATTGAACCAGAGTACCCTTCCATGATACCGGCATAGCAAGAAAGAGGGTGTCAAGTCGAGTATCATCAAATCCTTCGCCAATATAACGGCCAGTAGCCAATATTACCCGTTTTTCAATATCTGGTATTGAACGTAATTGTTCTTCTACCGCACGACGTTGTTTAACTCCCATCCCGCCGTGGAGTACAACCATGTGGTATCTTGATTTTTCCAGTTTACTAACGAAATATTCAAGGTGTTCTCTGCGTTCGGTTAGCAGGATCGGAGAACGTCCTTCATCCAATGCCTGTAAAAGACCATTCAATATCAGATTGTTCCTGAACTCATCAGAAATCAGCATAGAATAAATATCCTGAATGGGTAAGTCATTTTCCTGCTTATAGATATAATTATAGTAGACAGCATAGAATAGATAGGCAGTTTTATTGTCTTTATTGATGGATCTGGAAT
>CAZJMW010000171.1:0-2215 GCA_964547375.1 uncultured Dehalococcoidales bacterium
ATCTTACCTATTTCATTTTCTAAGATTCCGAAAAGTTCCTCGGTTGAGTTAAGCCACCAGACAGTCCTGATGTTAAAGAGTCCGCTGGTTGCACCTACCCAGGCAGTGCGGGGATGGTCACTGAGTTTATTGAGAACTGTTTTAATTTTTGTATGAGATACCTCCAGAGAAACAAATGCTATTATAGGCAGTCCAAGTCTTTCAAGATTTGGGATTGCTTTTATGCTGATTATCTTTTGATCAATCAGGTTTTTTATCCTGCGTCTGATACTCGAAGAATTGACGTTAAGTTGCTTAGAGATAAATTCACTTGTAACATTTGCATCCTTCATCAGGAGTTCTATAACTTGAATGTCAAGTAAATCCATTTCCTGGCCTCTTTGCATAAATTAGCACATTTTGTGTTATTTATCAAACAATATGTGCAAGTATATTGACATTGTAATAACGATTCAATATACTTTCACATAATTATTTAAACTAAACAATACGTATACTTTTTCCATCTTTAACCTCCGGTTATCAGGAGTTGCATATGATGAAAAAAGGCACATGGAACCATCTTTGAAGATAGTCCGATGTGCCTTTTTTTTCTCTACTTTTTTCCGTAGTTATTCACGTCTGCGATAAGAAAGATAACAATAAATAACTATTATCAGGAATGAAATCAATCCTGCTGGGGGAAACCAGGGTGCTGAGTGATGAGCCTTCACAGCAGCTTAATTTCCAGTCAACCCCTCCCGTGTCCGGATCCCTGGGGGTAATCGGGCTTTGCAGCAGGATTGATTTTCCTTAATAAGTGTATAGTATCCGTCGTAAGATAATTGAAATAAAAATTAAGGAGGTAAATTCTATGTGAATACATATCTAAATGTATTCCATTTTATTCGTAACGTTTCGAAGGAGGTAAAAAGGGGATGAAAAAATTAGTCTGGATTATCGTTAGTGGTCTCATGGTTCTTTCTCTTGTACTTGCATCATGTGCAGATAAAACAACCGATCAAACCTCCACGAAAGATGACGGGGACACTCAGGTAAAAATAACCGACACTACACAAACTGACACAGGGACAACTGAACCGGTTGATACAGCCGTC
The DNA here is from genome assembly GCA_964547375.1 of uncultured Dehalococcoidales bacterium. Taxonomy (GTDB): domain Bacteria; phylum Chloroflexota; class Dehalococcoidia; order Dehalococcoidales; family UBA5627; genus UBA5627. The sequence continues at coordinate 1,098 of CAZJMW010000171.1, forward strand.
GATGCGAGTGTACCGAAATATGGGGGCACGATTATTTATTCTACAAACACGGACTGGCAGGATTTTGATGAAATTATCGGCAGCCCGATAACGTTCAACCATTCGATGCGCTTTACCAACCAGGAACTCTGGATAGGCGATTGGACTAAAGGTCCGGCCGGGACTAACGATACCAGAGCCTGGGGCAGAGCATTATTGAATAAGACCGGTGATCTTGCCGAGAGCTGGAATTTTGATGAATGGGACGCCGGTAAACTCATTTTCCATATCAGACCAGGAGTTCATTGGGCGCTCGACCCGAATAGTGAAGCCAGCAGGCTTGTCGGCGGCCGTGAGGTAACGGCAGACGATGTGGTATTCAGCTTAAACCAGGTTTTCACTCAGCCAACTTCCTACCTCCGAAATTCTGTCCCGGTTTTTAAGACTGCGGTAATGAATGCTCCCGATAAATATACGTTCGAGATTCAATGCGATCCGCCCACTTCCGTGTGGATTCTCCGGATAATCGATTTTATCCGCATTGTTCCGAAGGAAGTCGTCGAAAAGTACGGTGACATGTCAAACTGGAAAAACTCGGTAGGTTCCGGACCGTTTATGCTCGAGGATTTAGTAAGAAGCCAATCGATAACATTTAAAAAGAATCCAACCTACTATATGACCGACCCGATAGGGCCAGGAAAAGGCAATCAATTGCCGTATGTCGATCAGGTCAGGGTACTCTACATCGCCGATACCAATACCCAGCAATCCGCCTTCAGGACCGGAAAAATCGACCTCTACGCGGCGAACTACAATGATGGGAAAAACTTTATTCAAGCCTTACCGAATATCGTCCATTATCAGAACGCGGCATACGGGGGAGCCGGCAATGTCGCGATGCGCACTGATAAAGCACCGTTTAACGATATAAGAGTCCGGAAAGCATTATTTAAGGCGCTTGATTTCCAGAAAATTGCTACGGCTCTCTACGGGGAAGGCGCCCGTTGGCTGGCATGGCCGATTGGGTATAATCTGGACTTTAAAGATGCCTACCTGGACGTTATCGATCCGGACTGCCCTCAAGAAGTGAAGGATGTTTTCACCTACGATCCGGACGCAGCGAAACAGCTCCTTGCCGA
>CAZJMW010000172.1:0-2201 GCA_964547375.1 uncultured Dehalococcoidales bacterium
AGCAGGATTCAGGATACTCATAGACATACCTCATAATAAAAATAATACGGTTCCGTTAAAAAACGGAGCCGCCAGAACTCGTTTTTCGAATTCGAGATTGTTTTATTATAAAACAAATGAGCGTTTTAACAAAAACAGACTTTCAAACAGTGCGGGATTTTTGACAAAGGAGTAAGTAACTATTTGGCATACCAACATTCAAATTTTCGCCACGAGACAATACCAATGCTCGTACTTGGAGATTAGTTACTCTGGATGTTAAGGTCAAACTCTCTTGGAAGCTGAAAAATGCAGGGTACATGCAATCAGCCTGCTATTTAATATAATTTACAGGATATTCCTTAGAAACAACTAAATAGACCAAATTCTTAATATTTCATATAATTTAGTAAATTTTATATGTTTTTTTAATTATTGCCCCGGATAGGTGCGTTGTCCGCAATTTTCGCAGAAATTGCTGTTTGGTAACAGCGGACTGCCACAGTTTTCACAGAATCTTGAAACCGGCTGATAATAGGTTTGCGTAAACTGACCGCCCGGTTGCCAGGCCATCGCCTGTTTCCTGTTGCGAGTGAGAATGATTAGTATTAAAACAATCACTACTACCAGTAAAATTGCCACAATAATCCAGACCCATGCTGAGGAACCTTTCTCAAGCTCGGCATAAAAACTGCTCCATTTTGCCTTTTCCGCTTCTATATCGAAGCTAGAAATACTGCTAAGTCCGGCTTCCGTAGCTGAGATTTGTTGCCCGGCTTCCAGTATTTTACTCAATCCTGTTTCATTGAATACCACTTCAACCGTACCCTCGATAACCTTAACCACATCCATAAGTTCGGTTGCTTCAATAATAAAATTAGTCCCCTTGATTCCGGTATGGATGCGGTTTACAGATATTTCGTATTGCTTCGCCCCTGCCTCTCCCTTCGGGAAATAGAAATTGGCAATACCATCCCATAATCTGCCCATTACTTCACTTGTCGGCGGAGTTACCGAAACCTTGGGAGCAACATCGAACCAGCTTCTTTCTTTTTGTCTGGTTTTGGCACCGCTCGGAAATTCTATTAATGTTTCCGCTCCAGAAGGCGTTCTGACAGTCCAATTTTCGTAAAGCAGAATATTTTTGTCACCGGGTATAAACTTGACCCATGTTCTTTGAGACGGCGGAAGCAGTGGGGAATCTGCCGATACATATATAGGGTTTCCGACGATTTCTTTTATATAAGCACGATGTAACTCTACTCCTTTAAGGTCGGGGAGTTTATCTATGAGCGTTCCCGGTGGCGGGTCCTCCTGGGTTTGTATGGTTACCTGTGTCGAGGTAGTAATGCCGGTTGCGGCATCGGCAACAAAGGTTCCGCTGACGACCAGTCCCCTATTGCCGGCATTATAATGACCGACCATATTTATCGAGAAGCTGCCGCTGGTAGCTCCGCTTGGAATCGGGACCGAAATGTTAAAGGATTCCTCGTTAAAACCGGGGAATCCGCTCGGAATGTTGGTAGTAAACTGGTCTGTTTCCCCTCCACATGATACCGTAGCTGTCACATCGGCATCATAGCCGTTACCCATTTTTGCAGAACCCGATATGGTTAATCTGCCCGTTCCCAGCGTTCCCTGCAAAGTACGGGAAGTGGTAAAACCATCGACATCTTTGGTATCGGTAACGGTAGCACCTGAAATATCATAGGTAATCTGCATGCCGTTAAAAGGTGACGCCGGAAAGGTTCCGCCTGCTGCCGATATTTTTTGCGGCGATAGCAGACTTACAGGAAAAACAAGCAATAAAATCATGAGCGTGGAGATTAAATACCAGACAACTCTGCTGGAAAACAGGCGTCTACCCATATCATCCCTCCTGTTATTTTATGAAGAGACAGTATAGTAATAATATGAGGTATCATTAAGCCCTTGTCAATGACTTTCAGGATTATTACCGGAATTTTATTGAAATTATCACAGCCGGCGATGGAATAATTAAGAACTGTAATCATCCGGCGGGATTATACGAGATGGATTAAAGAGTATAAAAGCAGAGTGAAGTCTGCTACGGATTATGGCGGGCGATATCCCGACTGTATCGGGATGACTTCTTGCGTGTAAATCGCATCAGCAAAAAGGATGAGGTCGCTTGCGTAATTTTTATAATGGTGGGCGATATTGGATTTGAACCAATGACTTCTTGCGTGTGAAGCAAGCGC
>CAZJMW010000173.1:0-2181 GCA_964547375.1 uncultured Dehalococcoidales bacterium
GGAGGAATGACAAGTGTTTTATCGAAGCTTAAATGCGCCACTATCGGTGATAACAGGTAATCCGGCGACTGGGGATTCAGTATCGGACCGCCGGTTGCCATGGAATACCCTGTGCTGCCGGTAGCGGTGGCACAAATCACCCCGTCAGATTTATAGGTGGTCAGCGCTTCCCCGTCGATATCGGCTTTTACATTTATAATACGAGCGATTTCCCCGCGGGCAATTACGATATCGTTAAGCACGTTAAAAGTACGGATTTCATTATTGCACTCGTCGAATAACTTCGCTTCCAGCATGGAGCGTTCATCCATCCATCCGCCGCCATCCAGAAGCAGTTTTATTTTTTCAATTGCCGCATCCGGTGCTATTTCCGTTAAAAAGCCGACTTTTCCCAGGTTGACCCCGATTACCGGTATGGCATGCGGGACGATAGCCTGGGCGGTTCTCAGTATGGTTCCGTCTCCTCCCACGGTAATAGCGCAGTCCATTCCCGGGAGATTCTCTTTTAAACAATCCCCATCCCATGCTGAACAAAGCCATCCGGAAAGACCGCGGGATAGTAAAAATTGCTCTATCTCCCCGGCTACCGCTAAGGCGCCTTCGTTTAACGGATGGTAAATAATAGCGAATTTATTCATTTATAAAGCCTTTATTTTAATAAAACGTGCAATTTCCAGAGTGAAAATGAAGTGTAGCATCGATGCCTTTCTGTGTCAACAGGTTTGGCGGCTACTTAACGTTTACCGCGTGTAAGGTATACTATTACTATACCCAAAACAACGACTAGCACCCCCCATATCCACAAGGGGCTGGTGGCCACCCATTTAATAATAAAAAGAAGATAGAATATGGCTAAGATACCCAACCCGATAAGGATATAACCAAGCATCCTTCCGCGGGCACGGCGACTTTGCTGGATTCTTTCATCTTCGGCATCCTGTGCCGCAATCAGGGCCAGGCGCTTCTCTCTTATAGCAGCCTCTTCTTCAGGCGTATATGTGACATATTTTTTGCTGCTATCCTGCCCCATTTTAGAAAGGCGGGTTATACCGAAGATAACCAGAATTACGGCAACGATTATACCGATTTCCAAAAGCCCGAGTTTCATTCGTTCTCCCTGTCAGAATTGGCTGCGATAATGGATATAGCATAGCATATTGCATTAAAAAGGTTAAATTAACAAGGGTAATTTTTAATTTGTCCAGGGTTGAGACACAAACCTTTCAAATGCGGTTTTTATCATTAAATTTCTGGGGGTAGGGGAGCTCCTTAGAGTTAACATACGGAAGACTTAGCTGATAAGCTGTTTGAATATTTGCTTTCGCCCTTTCAATCCGGCAGTTTTGTGCGGCACCAGTACAAACACTCACCCTCTTCTTTATATCTGCAAAAACCGCTTCTCCATAAGACTTTTTGCGAAGCGATGTTTTTTTTATCGGTTTCGGCAACCACCCTGAAAACCCCTTCCTGTTCCAGCGCCCAGGTAACAATGGCTCTGATGGCTTCGGCCATATATCCGCGTCCGCGGTAGCTGTCATTTAAACCGTAACCGATTTCAACTTCGCCGGTAATACCGGGAGCTCCTTTAAAACAGGCGCTGCCGACCGATATGTTCCCATCATTTAAAATTATCTGCCAGTTGGTATACCACAGGTATTTATCCCGGTTATCAAGCGCCTGTTTATACAGCCCTTCCATTGCCTTCTGTGTTTCTTCATCAAGCAAGATTGCGGAACTGTTCAAGCCGAGGGCGTTTTCCATCTTATCCATTCCGGCAAGCATAAGCCGGAAGTGTTCCAGGTTTAGAGGTATTATGCGCAATCTTTCGCTGCGTAATTCCAAGATATCACACCTTTAGCGGTATTAATTATCCGATAGCCCTGATTTTATCAGGGTCTGAACTGCATAAAATCTCAAGATTATTGAATATTTTTTCAGCCGGCCAATCCCACCATTTCAATTCAAGCAGGTAGCTTATCAGGTCATCTTCAAAGCGTTTTCTGATTATCCGGCAGGGGTTGCCGCCGGCGATGTGATAAGCGGGAATATCCTTTGTAATTACCGCATTGGCGGCGATAACGGCACCGTCGCCGATATGAATGCCCGGCATCACGGTTACCTTTTGGCCAATCCAGACATCGTTGCCGACAACCGTATCCCCTTTAAACGGCAATTCGGCGA
>CAZJMW010000174.1:0-2174 GCA_964547375.1 uncultured Dehalococcoidales bacterium
GTTTTGTTTGTGCGGATTTCTAAAGCAAAGCGATGTTATCAACAGGCTGGGAATTATGGTGGAGAGTACGGATCAGTTCACCTTACCGGACTTGAACCTTGTATAATTCTCATCCGGGTGCCGCGAATAATAATTGCACGCTTGGTATCAGCTCTTTCTTCTCAAAAGATAGTACGGGAAGCTTCCCGTTGGGACTAACAAAACAAGAAAACGCCGTTGAAACGAGGCTAATTTACGGATATAAGGGCATTAATATTATACGTTTGCCGTTACTGTGCCGTTATTTATTCAGAAGCAGGTTTTCGAAGCATTCAGCAGCAGCTTAAGGGTACCTGGCTCATTGTCCGAGTTGCGGAGCGCTCACGTTTTTCGATAATCCGGTACTCCTGCAAAAGCTGCGATACGGAGGTAGACTCTGCCCGCATGAGCCGGAGAAGAAACCCTGTCAGGGAGGACACACTACCTGGTGTTCGACGTATCGTGTCCGGAGTTTCAGGTATGATGCTTAAGTTACCTTATTCTTCAACTTTCACAAGATACATAAATGTTGATTATTCAGGAGTATTCTTAGCTCTGGAACATCCTCGTTTCAAATTGAGTTACTCACGTGATTGTTTTTTCTGTTAAGATGCATCAGGGGTAAATAATCCTGGTCATGATACGGACCCGGTAATCCCGCGGGTTAATCAAACAATGAAAAGATTACAGAAAACATTCTATGGGTGGTGGGTTCTTGCCGCTCTCGCTATCGTCGGAAGTATTGGACCGATGAGCCGCTACAGCATTAGTGCCTTTTTCCCAGCAATTTCATCGGATTTAGGCTGGTCAAGATCGACCATTGGATCAGCTCAAAGCGTTAATTTGTGGGCATATTCGATATTATCTATCCTGACCGGATGGATGATAGATCGGATCGGCAGCCGAAAAACGATATTCATCGGCGGGCTTTTTTGTCTTACAGGCTGGATATTGCTATCCAGTGTACAATCGCTCTGGCAGCTTTATTTATTCTACGGGATTATCATGGCGATAGCCATGAGTAATACCCATCTTGTACCGCTACTGTCTACATCGCGAAAATGGTTTACAAAGCGAGCCGGACTTGCAAGCGGGATAATCAGTTCCGCGTTTGCCATCGGCACCGCGATAATTACTCCCCTGCTGACTCTGACATCCAGTATCTATGGCTGGCAACAAGTCTCTCTGGTAACAGCTTTCATAATTGGCATACCGGTCATGCTCCTCGCATATTTTATGATTCGGGACACTCCGGAATCTATGGGCCAGTACCCTGACGGAATAAACGCAACGTCTGACTCTGATCCAGAGCAAGACTCTGTTGTTCAGGACAGGCAGATAAAGTTTATTCTTAAAACGCCGCAGTTCTGGTTATTGTTCGTTGCCTATGGATTAATCGGTATCGTTTTCAACGGTTTGTTAGGACATCTGGTTGTCTGGGCGGTTGATTTAGGAAGTACCGTAGCTTCTGCGGGTATCTATGTAACTTTTTTCAATGGCCCCTCAGTACTGGCCAGGCTTGGAAGCGGCTGGCTCGGAGATAAATACGGCAAGAAGAAAGTAATGATATTCGGAGCATCATTTTCCGCACTTGCGGTTCTTTCGGGATGGTTAATAATCAATTCAGCTGACCAATTGCTTATCTATTCCACCGTATTTGGACTTGGAGCAGGTTTTTCCAGTACTCTTTTCGCGCCGTATCTTGGTGATTTATTTGGCAGACAGAATATCGGTTCCTCATTCGGTATATTAACACTCTCATGGGGATTGATCGGTGGTCTCGGTCCTACAATATGGGGAGTAATTTCAGAAACGTCCGGCAGTTACAATGCTGCTTTACTCGTATCAAGTGCCTGTTATGCTTTTGCCGCAGTGATACTATTCTTAATTCGACCATTACCAATAAAGAGATGAAGGCGAACCGGTGAGGTTGTATCCATTGCCCGAAAACATTCCCTGGACATTTTTTGCCTATGCCGGCAGTTGGGAAAACCCTGTTCTTACAATGGCATCGCCATTAACATAGAGATACCTATCGGTGGTTTCTTCCCATACCGGCCAGTCCCCGGCTTGAGCGATGCAGGGATTCCCGGTACGCGCGAATTGCGTCCACATCTTCATCATTTGCTCTGAGACATGACGGTCGACTTCATTCA
>CAZJMW010000175.1:0-2153 GCA_964547375.1 uncultured Dehalococcoidales bacterium
ATTTATACTTAGCGTAGCTAATGTGCGAATTCAGCATGACAAAAACGTAGGGGCGACCAATGGTCGTCCGTTTGATTTTTAAAATGGCGGACTGGAAGTGCCTATCCCTGCGATATATGCTTTTTATTTATACCGTTCCAACACCTTTTCCAGCATATCGAATTTCTTCAGGCAGGCAATATATTCCGCCACCAGGTAATAGTTGGTCAAATCATCCTTATCCATTCCCCTGAAGGCAAAAAGTTCATCCCATAATAGACTGCTGCCCTCGACATGGAAAAAGCCGGTTTCCATATCTATTCCGAGAATGATATCCTGACCTTTAAAGACGTCATCCTGATGACGGTAGAGTAATTGGGCCTGCCCGCTGTTTAAGACCCGAAAGACTCGCGGAGCAACCGTTTTACCGGCAGGCAGCTTGTTTGCATTAAATTCGTTTAACATGACGTTACCGGCAACTACCAGTTTCCATTCCTCATCCGCCAGTTCGGCAAGCTGATACTTGCCTTCAAGATATTCGATGACATCCCCGGCTCCTTTCCTGTTCGGATGCAAGCGTTGACTGTATTCATTAAAGACCGCTTTCCAGCCTGCAATCATTTCAGGGGTAGCTTCCTGCATTAACATGCTTTGCTCCGAATACTGATATATTACTCCGCCAGCTTCATTTTAACTTCTTCCCAGAGCTCGTTCTGCTCATCGAAAGACAGTTTTGAGAAATCGAGGCCGCGCTCACGGCATAATTGTTCCATAGTAGAGAATCTTTTATAGAATTTGCGATTGGACCGGCGCAGTGCCGACTCTAAATCGATTCCCTGGCGGCGGGCAAAGTTTGCCAGCGTAAAGAGGATGTCGCCGAACTCGTCTTCTTTTTGCTGCGGGCTGCCGGCTGCTTTAAATTCGCCGATTTCCTCCGCCATTTTCTCGAGCACGCCGCTATCTTCCCGCCAGTCGAAACCGACGCGCGCCACGCGCCCCTGGATGGCCTGGCTGTAGGCCAGAGCCGGCATATTTTGGGGAACCCCGTCCAGCATGGAGGCATCTTCCTTGCGCTCCTTCTTCTTGAGCGCCTCCCAATTAACGGTAACCTCTTCGGCATCCTTTACCCTGGTATCGCTAAATACGTGCGGATGCCTGTAAATCAGTTTTTCGTTTATTTTGCGGACGACATCATTTATCGTGAACTCGCCGCTATCGGCTGCTATCTGGCTGTGCAGAACAATTTGCAGCAGCAAATCCCCGAATTCCTCCGCCAGCTTATCCATATCCGTTTCGTCCATCGCCTGAAGTACCTCATAGGCTTCCTCAAGCAGATTCTTCCTGAGAGACTGGTGGGTCTGCTTTCTGTCCCACGGGCAACCCTCGGGACTGCGAAGTAGCGCGATTATTTCAACCAGCGTCGTAAAGCTTTCCAAATTCTGCGGTGCGGGCATACTAACCTCTCTTTCGGATTTTGTAAATGATTATTAAAAAGTTATCGAAAAGTTATTCTACTGTCGTTGCGAGGAATCCCGTGTTATCAAGACTTCTCTCGAGCTTCATGAATTCAGGATGACCATTTTTCTATTTGTCATCCTGAACCCGATTTATCGGGAGAAGTATCTGAGGGTGAGTTAATTTCCCACCAGCTTCCCCGGATTCTTCGTTCGACCACCATTTATACTTAGCGTAGCTAATTTACGAATTCAGCATATCAATACGTTGCCTGTCATCCTGAAGTCACAAGGGGTGACTGAAGGATCCGGGGGGTTGGGAGAAATAGCAAGAAGGCTGCCACAGCACCAGGCGGAAACGCGTTAATACCCCCACCCCAGATGCTTCATTCGACCACGACGAATTCAGCATGACATTTTTCTATGACGGCAACACCGCTCCGGCAAATTGCCGCTGCCCCCTTAAAAACTCGATAGATGACATTGGCTTCTTGCCTTCCATTTGAAGTGTGACAATTTTCAGAATGCCGTCAGCGGTCCCGATACCGGCACTGCCGTCCGGAAGCATAATTACCTGTCCGATAGCTATATCCCTGATTGCAGGCAGGGACAGGGCTTCGATAATCTTGACATTTTTTCCCTGCCAGTGCGTATAGCAACCCGGCCACGGGTAGTATGCAGACACTTTTCGCCTGATAACTTCCGCCGGCTCCGACCAGT
>CAZJMW010000176.1:0-2151 GCA_964547375.1 uncultured Dehalococcoidales bacterium
GCTTTATTTCTTCTCGTTTGCAGCAAAGCTCTTTTCAAGCTCTTCGAATAACTTGCGTTGTTCTTTGGTAAGTTTTTCGGGGGTTTCCACAATCAACCTCACCAGCTGGTCGCCTTTAGCATTGCGGCGCAAATGCTGAATACCCTTGCCTTTTAGCGTAAATACCCTGCCGGGTTGACTACCGGCCGGCACTTTCAGCTTTTCGTCTCCGTAAAGAGTGGGAATATCCACCTCGGTACCAAGGGCGGCCTGGGCAAAATTGACCTTGAGGTCGTAAATAACATTGGTTTCATCCCTGGAAAAGAACGGGTGCGTTTTTACTTCTATGGCAACATAGAGGTCTCCGGGGGGTGCGCCCTTATCACCGATATCTCCCTGTCCGTTTAACTTCAGGCTGGTGCCGTTATCGATTCCGGCCGGCACCTTCAGCTTCATATTATGTTCTTTTCTTTCCTTGCCTGAGCCTTTGCACTTCGGGCAGGGGTCGGTAATGATGCTGCCTTCACCTTCACACTTCGGGCAGGTGGTAATATTGGTAAATTGCCCGAACAGGCTCTGCTGGACACGCTTTACTTTCCCGCTGCCGTTGCAGTCGGAACAGCGGCTGGACTGGCTGCCGGGTTTTGCCCCGCTGCCGTTACAATTGGAACACTGCTCTGAACGGTTAATCCTGATATCGGCGCTGCAGCCGAGGGCAGCTTCTTCAAAGGTGATAGTTATTTTTTGATGCAGGTCGCTTCCGCGCCTGGAGCTTCTACGCCCCCCGCCTCCGCCGAAAGCATCGAAAAAGTCTTCGAAAATACTGCCGAATCCCGATGCTCCGAAACCGAAATCTCCGAATCCCTGTCCAAAATTACCATCGACGCCGGCATGCCCGAAGCGGTCATAGGCGGCACGCTTCTCATCATCGGAAAGAATACCGTAAGCCTCGTTTATTTCCTTGAATTTAGCTTCGGAATCATCCCCCTGGTTATGGTCGGGGTGATACTGGAAAGCAAGTTTGCGAAAGGCTTTTTTTATCTCGTCGCCGTTGGCATTTTTACCTACGCCGAGAACTTCATAATAATCCCTTTTTGGTACCATATTTTATCAGCTTCCGTCCTCTTTTTCGCTTGGATATAATCCGCTATAAAAAAGGGGCATCGCCCCGTTTTTTAGTCAACCTTACTATTATATATCATACAGCTTCAATTACTCCAGTAGATTATATCAGCCGCTGGAAAAAGGGGGGTGGATTCCAGGTTTAAGAAATTATTCCACCCCCCTTGAATTAGAAAATGTTTATACTTCGCGGAACTCCCCTTCTACCGTGCCTTCATCGTCTTTTTTGGGAGCTTCTTCCGCCTCGCCTGTTTCAGCGCCCGCTTCTGCCTGTCCGCCCTGCTGTCCGTATATCGAAGCGCCGGCTTTCTGCATAGCTGCAGATAACTCCTCCGACTTCTTTTTAATATCTTCGACATCGGAACCCTGAAGGGCAGTGCGCACCGCAGCTATCTTAGCCTCGATATCTGTCTTCGCCTCCTCAGGAATCTTGTCTTTATTATCGTTAAGCATCTTTTCGGCGCTGTATGCCATGTTATCGGCGTTGTTCTTGGTCTCTACCTCTTCCTTCTTCCTGGCATCTTCGGAGGCATGAGCTTCAGCTTCACGCTGCATCTTTTCGATATCTTCCTTGCTTAAACCGCTGGAAGCGGTAATGGTAATCTTCTGTTCCTTGCCGGTACCCTTATCCCTGGCTTTAACACTTAAAATACCGTTGGCATCGATATCGAAACTGACCTCGACCTGCGGAACGCCGCGCGGCGCCGGCAGTATGCCGTCCAGCATAAAGCGGCCGAGTGTCCTGTTATCGTTTGCCATGGGGCGTTCACCCTGCAGAACATGGATTTCAACACTGGGCTGATTATCCGCCGCAGTGCTGAAGACCTGCGTCTTGGAGGTGGGGATAGTGGTATTGCGGTTGATTAAGGGGGTAGCAACCCCGCCCAGGGTTTCGATACCCAGTGTCAGCGGGGTAACATCCAGAAGCAGTACATCCTTGACCTCTCCCTTGAGTACGCCGGCCTGTATGGCGGCACCGACTGCCACAACTTCATCCGGGTTGACGCCTTTATTCGGTTCCTTGCCGAAGAACTGCTTTACTTTTTCCTG
>CAZJMW010000177.1:0-2149 GCA_964547375.1 uncultured Dehalococcoidales bacterium
GTGGGGATAACGTCTTTCAGCTTTTCTACCATCGATTTACCGATGTCGTGAGCCTTATCGGGCGGAACGACACGGCTGAAAGCATCCACCATCACCCCGTTTACCAGAATATCGAGCTTTATCAGTTTCGTTTCGCGGTAGCCGATTACCTCATGGTCGAGAGAGGCGTACCCCTTGCTGCGGCTCTTCAACTGGTCGTAAAAGGTGGTAAGCATTGAGCGTAGCGGAATTTCATATTCGAGTCGTACTCTCTGTCCGAAAACGTCTGAGGAATGGGCATGCCCGATATATTCGGTATGCTTGTAAATGCCTTCGGATTGAGTTACCAGTTCCATAATCGGGCCGATAAAAGTAGAAGGGGTTATCACATATATCTTTACCCATGGTTCTTCTATTTTTAAAATTTCACTCGGCTCGGGCAGGTCGGAAGGATTGACTACCATAAATTGCCTGCCGTCGGTGCGTGTAACAATCAGTTTTACCCCAGGAACGGTTACAATAAGCGAAAGGTCGAACTCTCTTTCCAGCCGTTCCTGGATAATATCCATATGTAAAAGACCGAGGAACCCGCACCTGTAGCCGTTCCCGAGTACCGGGCTGTTTTCCGGTTCGTATGAGAAAGAGGCATCGTTAAGGCTCAGTTTTTCGATAGCTTCACGCAGTTGTCCGTGGTCTTCCGGCTGCGTGGTATAAATACCGGTATATACCACCGGCTTTGCCGTCTTGTAGCCGATTAAAGGCTCTGTGGCGCCGTCAAACAGGGTAGTAACCGTATCGCCGACACGGCATTCTCCGACACTCTTCAATCCGGTAGCGATATAACCGATATCACCTGCCATCAGTTCATCGGCAGGGCAAAACTTGGGGTTGAAATAACCGATGCTGACCACTTCCATCTCCGTACCCTGTCCCATCAAGCGCAGTTTGTCTCCCTTGCGGATTCTTCCGTCAGTGATGCTGATATAGGCTACTACACCCATATAGGAATCGTAGTGAGAATCGAATATTAATGCTCTCAAGGGCTTATTTAAATCGCCTTTGGGCGGCGGTATTTTATTTACAATGGCTTCCAGCAGTTCGGGTACTCCCTTTCCCGTTTTTGCGCTGATATGCAGAACCTCTTCCATCTTGTAGCCGAGCACGCTTTCAATTTCCTCAAGAACGCGTTCGGGTTCGCTGCTGGGCAGGTCGATTTTATTGATGACCGGAATTATTTCCAGGTTATGGTCCATGGCAAAATAGACATTGGAAATGGTCTGCGCCTGAATACCCTGTGTAGCATCGATAACAAGAATAGCACCTTCGCAGGCGGCCAGAGTTCTCGATACCTCGTAGGCAAAATCGACGTGTCCCGGCGTGTCGATAAGGTTTAATTCGTATGTTATGCCGTCTTTTGCCGCATATGACAGTCTAATCGCTTTAGCTTTGATGGTAATACCGCGCTCGCGCTCCAGTTCCATGCTGTCCATTACCTGCTCAACGATTTTATCGCTCTTCATAGCCCCGGTGAGCTCGATAAGCCTGTCCGCAAGCGTTGACTTTCCATGGTCGATATGGGCGATGATGCAAAAATTACGGGTTTTTAACTGTTTCATTTACCGGGTAAATTCTCCTGACAAAACTAATTATATTATTATACCTTATCCGGCAGGAATCTCCAGAATACTTCGTTGCCGAGCAATCTTCCCTGCGGAGTCAGCCTGATAGCAACATCATCCTTTTCCATAAGACCGAAATTTAAAAGCTCTTCAATTTGCCTGTTGTATCGCTTTATTATATCTACACCGTAGCGTTTTTCAAAGTCGAGGAAATTTATACCTTTACACAACCTCAGCCCGAGTATAATCGATTCCGCTATTTCCAGTTCGGGGCTTATTATTTCATCGATTTCTTGGGGCGGAAGAATATTTTGCAATAAAGAGCCTGTATATGTATCCAGACCCCCTGTATTGGCGCTACGCCGTTTCTCAATATAGGAGTGTGCGGCGACACCAAGGCCGAGATATTCACCCCCCAGCCAGTAAACCAGGTTATGCCTGCATTCGCTGCCGGACTTCGCCCAGTTCGAAATTTCGTAGTGGACGTATCCATGTCTTTGCAGTAATTCCTCGGCCAGTTCGTACTGGCAGGCTGCGATGTCGGTTGATAT
>CAZJMW010000178.1:0-2144 GCA_964547375.1 uncultured Dehalococcoidales bacterium
TGGCTCATAAGAAAGGTGGCGGTTCAACACATAACGGTCGCGACAGCAAACCCAAGATGCTGGGTGTAAAAAGATATGCCGATGAAAAAGTAAATGCCGGAACGATTCTGGTCAGGCAAAAAGGTACGCATATCAAACCGGGAAATAATGTCGGTGTCGGCAAGGATTATACTATCTATGCCCTGATTGACGGAGTCGTCAAATACGAACCGACGACCAATAACAGAAGGAAGGTCAGCGTTTACGCTGGTTAAATAGAATGAAAGAAAAGATTCATCCCGTTTATTATTCAGACGCCCAGGTAATATGTTCCTGCGGCAACGTAGTTACTCTCGGTTCGACCAAGAAGGAAATGAAGGTTGAACTTTGCAGCAAGTGTCATCCGTTCTTTACCGGCGAACGCAGAATCATCGATACTGCCGGCCGTGTCGAACGCTTCAATCAGCGCTACAATAGAAAATAGTAACCGGAAGTACAAAAAAGATAAACAAAGAGGCGGACTATTCAGTCCGCCCTTTTTATTTCACCGTATTAATTTATACTAAGTCCCGTGTGATAAAAAACCGTTATTTTATAGCCTCGAACGATGCCGAAAACAGGCTATTAGAAATCGGTTTCAATCTGTGTAAAGAAGCAGGTTTTTGCACCCGTGTGGCATACCGGACCCAGCGGTTTTGCTTTTACCAGGACGGTGTCGTTATCACAGTCTATCCACATCTCTTTTACCATCAGTTTGTTGCCGGAAGTGGCACCCTTGTTCCAGAGTTCCTGGCGGCTGCGGCTGTAAAACCATACTTCGCCTTTAGTGCGGGTCAGTTCCAGTGATTCGGGGTTCATGTATCCCAGCATCAAAACCTCGCCGGTGTCGGCGTCCTGGATAACTGCCGGAAGCAGTCCCTGCGAATCGAGTTTAAGATTGTCTACCAAAATAGTGTTTCTCCTTCTATATTTAATTTCTTTTATTGATACCTGTTGTTATTAATGCCCGCCCCTACTTCAATCCCGATACATCGGGACTTTCAGAATGACAGCTAAATTAAATTATTAAGACAGCAAACCGGATGGATACTATATAATTGCTAATTACCCAGTTCGTCCAGCGCCTGTTTTAAATTTATATCCTTAGTATATAAAGCTTTGCCGATTATAGCCCCGGAGGCTCCCAATTTTTTTAAAAGTTTCAGGTGGGTAATCGTGGTAATACCGCCCGAGGCGATGATAGCTGCCTTGGTGGAATCGATAAGCTCGAACAAAGCCGTAAAGTTGGGTTCTGTTAAGGTACCGTCCCGACGGATATCGGTAAACACGAAACTTCTCACGCCCAGCTTCATCATGGCGCGGGCAAATTCCACGGGCTCGCGCCCGGTATCCAGTTTCCAGCCCCTGGTTGCCACTTTACCGTCCCTGGCATCGATACCTACAACAATGGACTTGTTAAAGCAGCGGCAGGCCTCTTTTACCATTTGGGGGTCTTCGACGGCCGATGTACCGAGAATCACGCGGTCGACACCGCACTTGAAGAGCTTGCCGATAGATTCCATGTCGCGGATGCCGCCCCCCACCTCGATGGGTATAAGTACCGCGTTGGCTATTTCGGAAATGAGTTCGAGGTTTTTTAACTGGCCGGCGGCCGCCCCGTCGAGGTCAACGATATGCAGACGCATAGCGCCCAGCGATTGCCAGTTCATTGCCATACCTACCGGGTCGTCGGAAAAAACAGTTTCCATTCCGTAGTCACCCTGATAGAGGCGGACACACTTTCCGCCGCGTATATCTATTGCCGGAATTATTTCCATTTAATGCAACCTCGACTTTTCCCAGATACCTGAACAAGAATTATAACATAATATACGTATTCGGCGGAAATAATTGGTCAAGTAAGAGCGCATTTACTGTGTTTGCTTCGGCTATTGCTTCTACTCCGCTATGGAGATTCGATATCGACACGTCGGGACTGAAGAATCTCGGGAATGGTATTTAACCTTTTTTTACCCAACACTGGATGCTTCGTCCACCTGCAGTGTCCTCCGGCATGACATTTAGAATTCCGTTCGTACTGAGCCTGTCGAAGCAAATAAATCCGTTCGTACTGAGCCTGTCGAAGTATGTTCCTATTTTCAAAAATTACTCGTCTTTATCTGCGG
>CAZJMW010000179.1:0-2134 GCA_964547375.1 uncultured Dehalococcoidales bacterium
CTACCCTGGCTGCCTGTTTTAAAGGCAATGAATTCAAAAATGCGGTCATCGTTTCTCCTGATCAGACCGTTGAAAAAGGAGACGTTTCAACTGATCCTATCCTTCTTCGGTTTTCGAAGCTTTGAAATTTCTCATTATTCAGTTGTTTTTACCGTTTTCAGAGCCTGTCCCGTATGTAAATCGGGATCATATTTGCCTCCATTCATGTATTTCTCCCCCGGGTTATACCACCGGCACATATTTCAACGGCGGCTGCCATAAAAGCTTTACCATTCGCTTGATATTGGATACGGTTGCCGACAGCAGCGTATGTATCCGCGCCTTGACTATCCCCCGGTACCGGCACCGCCTCATCCCGCAGTACCTCGCCAGGTCGGCTACCTTGTGCTCTACCTTGTACCTCTCACGGTAGACTTCCTTACCCTCTTCGCTTTCCATCCTCTCCTTCATCTGCCGGTAGTACGAGTCATAGTAGCTGATGACTACCGCCCGTCCGCGCTGTGTCCTGTTACACATGTGTTTGATACTGCAGACATTACACCGCACCCGACTGAACTGGAATACATAGCCGTTTCTCTTTTGCTTTTCCGTCTGAAAGGTCGCTCTCCGATGATACACAGCCCTGCACCCTGCCGGACAGGTCAGGGTATCATTAACGGCATCATAGGAGAAATCGTCGACTGTGAAGTAACCAGGGTCGATATGGTTCAGCTTCTTACTGAGGCTGATATACCCGGTAATCTCTTTGCTCTCCAGATACGCCAGGTTGGCTCCGGAGTCATAGGCTTTATCGGCACTGATTGCTCCGGGTATCAGTGAGTGCGCTTCCTCCTGCTGGCTGAGCAGCTTTGTAAACTGCGTGCCGTCATCCGCATTGCCGGGCGTGGTTGCTACCGCCGTTATTATCTCGGTATCTTCCTCAACAACGACGTGCCCTTTATACCCTGCCCAGCTTTTCCCTGTTTTTCTTCCCATCCTGGCATCTGCATCAACCGGACTGACCAACCTGTCTTTTACGCCGTCTTCACGGTCAGCTACTGCTTTCTCCAGTATCTCGATATCTCTCCCGAGTTTCCCGGTCGGATGTAGTTTTCCTTTCTTCAGTTCTTCGGTCGCTCCTTCGAGCAGGGTTACCGCTTTCTCTATTTCATTCTTCAGGCTTACTTCCCGGTTGAGGAACCGGTCTTCTTTGGCAAATCGTGTTTCTTTCCATCCCAGCCTGTCGGCTGTCTTGTTGTCCTGTTTCTGTATTTCCGTCAAAAGGTTCTTCCGGCACAGCAGTATCACCCCGCTTAAGCTGTTCCGGGCGATATCCGCTTCAATATGCGTCGAGTCGATGATCTGCCGTTTCCCGGTGACCAGTCCCTTTTCGATACACTGCCGGACGATATTCTCGAATACCTTTCTGAAATGCTCTTCGCCTAATCTGATACTTCTGAAATGAGAGACGGTGGTGAAGTCCGGCGGTTCCTCGTCCACCGCCATGCCGAGGAAGTATTTGTAGGCGAGGTTTATCCGGGCATTGTCCACCACCTGCCGGTCCGAGTCGCCGTAGATGTATTGAAGCAGACAGAGCCTGAGCATATACTCGGGGTCCTCGGCGGGACGGCCGAAGTCGGGAGTATATCTGTCTTTCACCAGCTCCGTTACAAAGGAAAAGTCGACCACCTGGTTGATCTTCCTGAGCAGGTGGTCGGCTGGGACAATGCGGTCGTAGAGGTAACTGCCATAAAACGAGTCCTGAGACGGTTTCGGCTTGAGCATCGATTCCTCCTTGAGAAGGATTTGATAATATTTTAGCTTTTAGCCAATATTATTTTTATGTATCTTTATGCTCCGATTGATTACTTGATTCACGTAATGTTCGTTTTATTATTAATATTCTTACATAAACTAATACAGCTCCAATTAATGCGGCGAGCCCTGGAATTGATAATACAGGAACATTGAACATATTCATAAATAAGTACGCTGATACTACTATAAGTATTAGTGTACCAAAACATATGATGTGTACCCTAATCCGATGATTTTTTTCTTTTAAATACCACCAAATACTAAATGAAATGGCAAAAACAATAAATAGTTCCCCCTGAAAAACAACAAATTGTTCAGATTTCAGAGTAGGTATAGG
>CAZJMW010000180.1:0-2102 GCA_964547375.1 uncultured Dehalococcoidales bacterium
ACCGTCTTTGCCACAACTAGTCCAATAAACCAAAGCAGGATGCCCTTTAAACACAAAGCACCCTGCCTATTACTCAATCGAAATACTTAATTTCAAATAAACCCTATGGCGGCGGTACCGTCGTCGTTGTCGTTACGGTGCTGGTAGTAGTTACCGTTATCGTAGTTATCACCGGCGACAGGTATACAAGTGTCGAAGTATAATAGATAGTCGGTGTCCTGGTGGTCGTAACCGTGTAGACATATGTACTTGTCCTGGTATAGGTCGTGTATACCGGACTGGTTGTCGTGATGGAGATAACCAGCGGAGAGACTACCGTTTGTGTTACTGTAGTCGGTATAGTCGTTATCTGTGTACTGGTAAATGTAGAAGTAGTTGTAACCGGACTGGTTGTAGTAACTGTTACTACAAGTGCCGATACCGATGTTTCCGTTGTTGTAGTTGGAACTGTTATCGTTACAGGGGTGCCTTTACACCCGGCAACGGTCAACAATACTGCAATTAATAAAATTATTGCCGCAAATTTCCTGCGCATCTTATTTTTCCCTCCTCTCCCCTGATATTTATAACGCCCTATCATCATATTAGTTAGTAGATAAGCCATAGTCAATATGTTAAGGAAATATTTTTAGGTTATCTAATACTCCAAATGTTATGCCGGTGTCCAATCCTGAAGGCGTAAGTCCCCTTTATGGGGAGAAGGCGAATCAGTCTTTCTCAAATAGTTATAATGTCATTTGACAACAATTTATTCGGTAGAGATTGCCGCGTGGTTCGACAGGCTCATCCCGCGTTACACTGGGACAAGACCAAGAACGGATTTGTTGGGATTCCTCTCAAAGACAGTTCTTTATCATTTGAATTCTTGCACCTCTTGACCTACAATAAAAAACATCAGGAGACGGGAAACGCTAGAATAAAATGGAAACATTGAAAATCACATCACCAATCGATGAAAAATTAATCAAAGACCTGAAAACGGGAACTAAAGTCCTCATTTCGGGCACTATCTACACCGCACGCGATGCGGCACACCTGAAAATGATTCAGGCACTGGAAAAAGGCGAAGAACTGCCTTTCGATATCAGGGGGCAGACTATTTATTACATGGGGCCCTCCCCCGCCCGCCCCGGTCAGGTAATCGGTTCGGCAGGCCCGACTACCTCCAGCAGAATGGACGGATACACCCCACAACTCCTGTCTAAGGGCTTGAGAGCCATAATCGGCAAGGGGAACCGTTCACCGGAGGTAATACAGGCTCTCAAAAAATACAACGCTGTATATTTCGTTACATTCGGCGGCGCCGGTGCGCTTATATCCAAATGTATTAAAAAGGCGGAGGTCATCGCCTACCCGGAACTGGCTGCGGAAGCAGTGATGAGATTGGAAATAGAGGATTTGCCCGCCATCGTCGCCAATGATATCTATGGCAACGACCTGTATGAAACTGGCAAAGCGGCATATCGCAAAACGGAGGTTTAAAAATTATGGAAGATTGTATCTTTTGCAAGATAATAAGTGGAAAGATTCCCGGTGATTTCGTCTACCGCGACGATGAAATTATTGTTATCAGGGATATTCACCCCCTCACCCCAACCCACCTGCTGGTGATCCCCGCCAAGCATATCGCTTCACTTACAGACCTGTCGCCGATGGATAATACCCTGATGGGAAACATGATTGCAGTTGCTAACAAAGTAGCTAAAGAACAGGGAATATCCGAAAGCGGTTATAGACTGGTGGTTAACAGCGGAAAAGATGCCGGGCAGCTGGTGGCCCACCTGCACATCCACGTTCTGGGCGGACGTCAGATGTCGGGCGACTTCGATTAGGTAGAACCGTCATTTAGAGAAAGTTGATAATCGAGGCAAATCCCCCTTTTTCAAATTGGGAGAACAAGTCTGTTTTTACTGCAAAGAGATTAATGAAATCCAAAAGCAATTTTTCCCGGATTTATCCGGCAAGAGCGGATATCGTAGTCATTTCTCCATTGAACAAAGGGAGATTGAGAGGGATTTAAAAAAAGGATTATCAAATGTAACCGCCAGCTTTATTTCTTCTCGTTTGCAGCAAAGCTCTTTTCAAGCTCTTCGAATAACTTG
>CAZJMW010000181.1:0-2081 GCA_964547375.1 uncultured Dehalococcoidales bacterium
GCCCACTGGTCCCAGCCGAGCCAGCGGCAGGCCAGCAGGGCGAAACCGACCGGTTCGAAGTAAGAATCGCCGCCGGCATTATTATAGTAACATCCGCCGTCGATTGATGACTGATTATAGTAAAGCATATTGGCTAAGCGGCTTTTCAGGCGGTCATTGACATACACGCCACTGTCTGCTATTTCTGCTTCCGCCGCTTGTAGAGCGTAATACCAGCCGGAGGAAACATAAGCGTTGGCGTATTGAGGTCCCCAACCGTAGTCATTGCAATATGAACTATACCATCCGCCGATGGCATCAGCCGGGCTGTTCTCATCAATCTGGGCGAAAACGGCATAATCGACCATTTGCTGGACAACGAATTCAAGCGGGTTCCCGGCTCCGGTACCAACTTGCGCCATGGTTCCAGCCAGACCGCTCTTTGCCAGCGCCGCCAGTATCCAGCCATTCACATTCATCTCGGATGTGCCGGGGAAAAAGTACCCTTTAGCATCGTTGGTGCCGGGAACCGGGACAGCCTCGTCATCTCCTTCATCGAGCGCGTTTGGAATAGATATCTGCTGCAAAGCTGCAAGGAGATAGTTTAGTGCCCGGGAAATATCTTCTGAATAGGGGTCGACATGGTAATGGCTGTCGTTGCCTTGAAGAAAACCAGCCGGGACAAGCTGGCTGTAATCATTGTACGTTCCCGGCGGATAAGCCGGGTGATGCTGATTTTCCAGTAAAGCCAGGGCGAAAAGGGCGGTTGCCATGAGATTATTTTCCGGTGAGTTCCCGTAGCCGGGTATGAAACCGCTGATAGCGGACGTACCGGCTCCGTTTCTCTGCATTTTCTTGTGTATTGCCCATAACGCATCGTCCATTGCCACGGCATTCATGATGCTGAGCTGTTCAGGAGTAGCGTTATCTATTACCGAGCCATCTGTGGGGGTCCCGGCATATTCTATCGCGGGAACTCCGGCATAAACCATCACCGGGTAAATACCGAACCTGGAATTAGTCGAGTCAATCGATTCACGAACCTCGATAACCGCCTGAAATACCTTTGCCGAACGGGTATTCGGGTCAACGGAGGGAAGAATGCCCTGAAAATCCAGGTTATACGGATAATCGAGGTACCATTTCCCGTCAGGGTTTGCAAGAGTCCGGTTCATGGCGGTATCCCATTCACCGTCACCGTCAATATCCCAGCGGAAAAAGACCTGGGTCGTCGAATTACCCCGGCAGATGGCCTTGAACGTGGCAGGATGACCGTTATAAGCGGGGTGGGGTACGGAAGGATTATCGGCGATATAAGGGACGGTTATTACCTCCAGTGTTCCTTCAGCTTGTGCTGGAACCGATGAAGTTGACATAAAAGAAGCAAAAACAATCAATATCGCCAGAAATGGCAAAAAAAGTTTCTTATTCATGTAATGGGTACTCCTTTATTAGATATGAGATGATTTGGAAAAGGGATGGATAGTGCATTTCCCGGAAGCTTCTTAAAAAATGGTGCTGTCGTGGTTTGCTGTCCATTGTTTGCAGGGAGCATGCACACGACCGTGGGATTTGTATCAGGCAGAAGGCGAGAAAAAACAGTACTCCGGTAAACTCAGGCAACAAAACTGATTTTTTTGATGCGGCAGCTTCTTTTTCCAGCAAGACAAAATTCACTTTTCTTAAAAGTGTAATAGTAAAGAAAAAGTTAACCGGATTATACTACTTTACACATCGCCTCAACAACCATCTGTATATAACGATGTTAATTGATATTCAAATTACGCTGTAACGAATTCCGCCTGATTCGGTAACAGCATGCTACTCTACTGTTTGTTTTCGAACATGAAAAATGGGGTTCCTTACCATACAGGTAAAGAACCCCATTCTAAAGTTTTTTTAAGTTAACTAATAGCCCATAGACTTTTTCAGCGCTTCATCGACCCAGATATATTGCAGGTAAGCGAAGGTGTTATCGTAGCCGACGTTGTATTCTCCTTGATACCCTTTAACCCATGGCCACCAGACCCTGAACTTATGTGGCACCGGAAGCCATATGCCTACAGCCTGCTCGATGATGAACGGGTATATCTCGCGAAGTA
>CAZJMW010000182.1:0-2041 GCA_964547375.1 uncultured Dehalococcoidales bacterium
CGCTCTTGAAATATAACGAAGAAGATGTGGTTAATCTTAAAACCCTGAGAGAGAAACTTGAAGATTACCCGTTTTTTGATTAAAGAGGGAAAATGGCGTCTAAACTGCTGACAAAAAGTAAATATCTGTATGGCATCCAGTGTCCGAAGTTGCTCTGGATGACTGTAAATCGACCCGCAGATATACCGGAGGCGGATGCTGCTACCCAGTACATATTTGAACAGGGGCATCAGGTGGGAGATCTGGTAAAAAGGCTTTATCCTGAGGGTATAGATGTCCCTCAGGACAGTTTTATGGGCAATATTCTTAAAACAAGAGAGTTGCTCGAAACGAGGACGCCGCTTTTCGAGGCCGGAGTAATGGCCGGACAGCTATTTTCACGTACCGATATTCTGAATCCGGTCAATGAGGACGAATGGGACATTATAGAAGTTAAAAGTTCGACCGAGGTCAAGGATATCAATATACATGACGTCTCTTTCCAGAAGTTGTGCTGGGAGGAAGCCGGATTAAAAATCCGCCGCTGCTTTTTAGTTTATATCAATAATAAGTACATCAAAAACGGTGATATCAAGCCGGATGAACTTTTTAATATCGAAGATATCAGCGAGCCGGTAGCATTTAAATCGCTATCAATTCGAGATCGAGTGGCCGAAATGCTGGATGTTATGAATCAGCCCGGTCCGCCGGCACTCGAAATAGGCGGACAATGCAGCGACCCCTATGATTGCCCGCTGATGGATAGCTGCTGGGAAGTACTTCCCGAAAATAATGTTTTTACGCTTTATTACGGCGGTAAAAAATCATGTACTTTATATGAAAGTGGTATTGTTGAAATTGTTAATATCCCCGCCGGGTATAAACTAAGCGACAAGCAGCGCATACAGCAGTCATGTCTTACCGGAAAAAACATACATACAGATAAAGACGGAATAAAGGATTTCTTGGACAATTTGGAATTCCCGCTTTATTACCTCGATTTCGAAACTTTCAACACAGCTATTCCGATATATGACGGCACAAGGCCTTATCAACAAATTCCTTTCCAGTTTTCACTGCATATACAGGACACAAGGGAAGGCGAGCTGCAGCATTACTGGTATTTAGCAGAAGGCAACGGTGACCCCAGACCGGGCTTACTGGAAGCACTATACAAATACATCGGTGAAAGCGGCAGCATAGTGGCTTATAACAAATCGTTCGAAGAGAATGTTTTAAAAGAGCTGGCGTTGGCATTCCCTGCTTATGAAGAATGGATAAATAAAATTCTCTTTCGTTTTGTAGACCTGATAGTCCCGTTCCGAAACTTTTCCTATTATAATCCACTGCAACAGGGCAGCGCATCACTTAAAAAGGTCCTGCCTGCAATTACCGGCAGCGGTTATCAAGGAATGGCGATTGCTCAAGGCAATGATGCCAGCCTGGCATACCTGGAAATTGCTTTTGGAAATGTCGATAAAGAAAAGAAGGAAGAAATACGTAAGAATCTTCTCGACTATTGCGGGCTAGATACGGAAGCGATGGCAAGGATAATAGAGAAGCTGTATCATTTGGTTTAGTTACCTCATCCTGCATTTTTAAACTGTTCCAATTCTTCCCAGCGTGAATAAGATATTGCCAGCAGTTGTTTTACCGTTTCAAGCCTTTCCTTCTTAGTTGCAAGCTCGGATTTATCCTTTTTATAAAGGTCGGGGTCGCCCATTGCCTTAAACAGTTCTTCGTGTTCTTTTTCCAGCGCCTCGATAGTCTGCGGCAAATCATCCAGTTCCTTTTGCTGCTTGAAGCCGAATTTGGTTTTCGGTTTGTCAACCGCTTTATTGGCAGTTGTTTTTTCAGGTTCGGCTTTAGACATTTCTATGCTTGCCGTATACTGGCGCACCCAGTCATCATAACCGCCGATGTATTCCTTCACCACACCGTCGCCCTCGAAAACTATGGTGCTGGTAACGATGTTATTGATAAAAGTGCGGTCGTGGCTGACAAGCAGTATCGTCCCGCTGTAATTTGCCAGGTAATCTTCTAAAAGCTCCAGTGTCTCCAA
>CAZJMW010000183.1:0-2022 GCA_964547375.1 uncultured Dehalococcoidales bacterium
GTGCCGGTTATGGGAAAACCTCTTTTAGAACGGAATATCGAAAGGCTGAAATCGAACGGTGTTGACGAGGTTGTGCTTTGCACCTGCTACCGGGCGGAGGATTTTGAGGTTTATTTTGGCCGCTCCGACCCCGGCTTGCCGGTTCACTACGTCACCGAGGATACGCCACTCGGAACGGGCGGTGCCATTAAAAACGCACAGCGGTACTTTGACCACGAGGCATTTCTGATTTTCAACGCTGATATCGTAAGCGACATCGATGTTGGGAAAATGCTGCGTTTTCATAAAAGAAAAAAAGCTGACGTCACTATCGCATCCACCTATGTCGAGGATCCGACCCAGTATGGCGTGATAGAGTTCGACGGCGATTACGCAATCACATTTAAAGAAAAACCAAAGCCGCACGAGGTTATATCCCATTATATCAACGCGGGCGTATATATCTTTGAGCCGGATGTTTTGAAAATGATTCCCACCGGCCGGGCAGTTTCTGTCGAACGGGAGGTTTTCCCGAAGCTTCTGGAAAATGGAAAAAGGATCGCCGTCTATAAAGGCTGCACCTATTGGCTTGATCTTGGCACCCCTGAAAAATACATGCAACTTCACCGGGATATCTTTGAGGGCAGATGCGGGATCTGTGGCGCGGATTTCTGCATCGAGCCGGTTGCGGGACGGGAACTAGCCAAGGTTCACCCGAGCGCAGTGCTTCGAGGCCCCGTCTTTTTGGGCGAGGGTACGCGAATCGAGGCTGGCGCGATTGTTGGACCGAACGCTGTAGTGGGTGCCCACAGTATCGTTGGCAAAAAAAGTGCGGTGGAAAACAGCATCCTATGGGACAGCGTAGAACTGGCGAAAAACACGCAGGTTATCAACTCGGTGGTAACGGCGGACTACTCTGCCGAATGCAGGTTAAGGCTCAAGAATTCGATTTATACCGGTGAGGCGCAAAAAGCCTCGATGTTTTATAAATGAAAGGAGGAAGCAATGGTGAGCAAAGTTTTAAAGGCCGCATTTCTAAGTACCTATCCCCCACGCGAATGCGGCATCGCCACGTTTACGCAGGATCTGGTCAGAGAACTGAATAAGATTAATGGGATTGACGCCGTTGTCGCCGCGATAAACGACGAGCCGCATTCCTATGGCCCGGACGTCCTGTTCGCTTTCCCGCAGCAGAATCGGGAAAACTACGCACAGGCGGCGGAAAAGCTAGACGACTCCGGCGTGGACGTGCTTTCTGTACAGCATGAATATGGCATCTTCGGGGGCGAATGGGGCGAATACCTATTGGAGTTACTCGACCGGACTAAGCTGCCGATCGTTACAACGCTGCATACGGTCATTTCCGAGCCAGACGACCGACAGAAGCGGATCATTCAGGTTCTGTGTCAAAAGAGCGTGGTCGTCGTTGTCATGGCAGATAATTCCATACCGCTGCTTGAACAGGTCTATGGCGTTGACTCTTCAAAAATAAAGCGAATCCATCACGGTGTCCCGCGAATGGACCTTCCCTCCCGAGATGCGCTTAAAAAGGAAATGGGACTTGAAGGGCAAGCTGTCGTTAGCACTTTCGGGCTGATTAGTCCCGGCAAGGGATTGGAGTACGGAATCGAGGCAATTGGTCAGGTTACAAAAAAACATCGAGATATTCTTTATCTCATATTGGGGCAAACCCATCCGGTGGTCAAACGGCAGTTTGGGGAGGCCTACCGCTCCGGCTTGGAAAAAATGGTGGAGGATCGAGGCTTAGAAGAAAACATCCGGTTTGTAAACAAATACCTTACCAAAGAGGAGCTCATTCGCTATCTGAAACTTTCCGACATCTATATGACCCCTTATCTCGGAAAGGAGCAGGCTGTCAGTGGCACGCTTGCCTATGCTGTCGGCTGCGGTCGGGTAATCGTATCCACACCGTACGCCTATGCGAAAGAAATGTTGGCAGATAGACGTGGATTGTTTGCAGATTTCCAGAACGCAGATTCGCTCGCCAACCATATTAATTATTTGCTTGAACATCCGGATGAG
>CAZJMW010000184.1:0-2021 GCA_964547375.1 uncultured Dehalococcoidales bacterium
CGCGAGCGGATGGGGCTGTCGATTTCATCCAGCGAACAGCGCGTGGTAATTATGGTTGCCAGCCTGGCATTGTAGCGCGAATTGATAACCTGGTAGAGCTTCTCCCTTGCCCACGGTGTAGCCGCCTGCTCACCGAAGTCGTCCAGCACTAAAAGAGGGGTATTTTTTACTTTTTCAAAAAGCTGGTCATATGATATCTTGCTGTCGGGGTTGAAGGCCGAGCGCAGGTGGTCTAAAAACTCGGGCACGAAGATGAAGAGCGCCGGTTTGTTGGCCTGGTACTGGTAATTGACGATAGCTGAGGCCAGGTGTGTTTTACCGCAGCCGGTAACTCCCTGCAGAACCAGCCACCCCTCGGGCGACTTGGCAAATTCGAACGCCAGCCTGTAAATACGCTCCAGGTTATCCCGTTGCCCCTGCGGCAGGTTGACGCGCTTCCAGTCGAAGCTGGCAAAGGTCATGTTCTTCTGCAGTTCCAGTCCGTCGCTCCAGCCGGTATCCAACGTTTCATCATTCTGTTCTTCAATATAAAATACGCGGCATAAACGCGGGTCGGTAATACGGTTTACCAACCGGTCACCCAGTTGTTCCGTCGGCGGTGTAGCGGTAATCACCGTCGGCAGTTCATTGTTAAATCTGTGGTTCAGCAACTGGTCGAGCTTTTCCTTTGCCCAGGGTTTATCCGCATGAGCACCAAGGTCGTCCAGAATCAATAAAGGAGCATTGCGAACCTGTTCGAAGAGTTTATCATAGGTTACTTCGCTTTCGGGGTTGAAGGCCGAACGCAGGTGGTCTAAAAGGTCGGCGGCGGTGATAAAAAAGACGGGGAACCCCTTGCTGATACGTTCATTGGCAATGGCAGCCGCCATATGGGTTTTTCCGCAGCCGCTGGCACCGATAAATACCAGCCACCCTTCGGGGCTTGCGGCAAACTCCTTGGCGGCATTATAAGCCGCCTCGAATTTCTGCTGGCTGGCAGCGGTACCGCTCCTGCCCTGAGGAATCAGGTTGTCGAAGGTCAGCCTCTTTAGCGAACCGATGTTCGAGTACTTTTCAAGCACAATTTGACGGCGCTTATTGGTGGTTTTGCACAGGCATTTACAGGGCACAACTGTACCGTAGTCCGGTTTACCTGAGGAAAGCAGCGGATGAACGAACCCGGCGCCGCGGCAGACGGGGCAATCTGGAAATACATCAGGCTCTTCGCTAGTGGCGGACGAAGCGTCCGAATTCGCCCCCGGTGTACTTTTCAGGGTCGTCTTTTTTAGTATCTCGCTTATATGCTCCATCGCTCCTACCTTCTTTAGCCCAGCGCTCCAAAACCGCTGTGATATAACTCAATTTGCGGGCATTCTGCTTGACCGCTTCTTTTATGGCATCTGCAATCCAGTTTTCCGGATACAGCTTCATGGCATCTTTAAGTTCTTCGGCAATCATGGGGGTCAGCATCCCGATATTCTCTTCATAAATTGCGAATACGTTTATTTGCTCTTCCATGTTTACCATCTCTGTCGCTATTGTCTTTACGCCGGTAATCTTCAGTTCACCGCTCTTTATTTTTTCGACTGCCTGCCGGTCGGCTTCGGTATTCAGGAAATAAATCTCCCCTTTTTCCGTCGATAACACGATAATGGTTTTACGTTCCGTAGCCAGTTTCAAGGCCTTTTTAAGTTCTTTTTGCGGGTCTTCCGCATTTTTAAAATTACTGATAAGGCTGGCATTTGCTGACAGTTCATCAAAACTAACGCAACGGGGATACCCCTTTTTATTATAGAGGGCTTCTATTATATAAAGAGTAACCTTCAGCTCTCCGATATCTTCCATTTTCGGCAGAAGATTATTAATAAAAGTATTCGGAACCGGGGTATAACTCATCTTTGCAGGAAAGCCCTCGAAAGTCTTCACAACAGTTCCTGTCCTGCCATAGTCAGATTATCGAACTTGGTAAGCCGGTCTATGAAGCGCACCTTTACATTGCCGATGGAACCGTTCCTGTTCTTGGCAACGATGATATCCGCCAG
>CAZJMW010000185.1:0-2018 GCA_964547375.1 uncultured Dehalococcoidales bacterium
CGCTGTCCACGGCCGGCATCAGCGTCGATACCATTGTACAGAATGCCAGCATCGATAATATCACCGACCTGACATTCACAGTAGCTGAAAGCGATATCGATAAAGCCATGAAGGTGGTAAAACCGATTGCCGAATCCATCAAAGCGCGCGAATGTATCAGTAATGCAAAACTGGGTGAAATCAGCATTATCGGAACCGGTATGCAAAACGTGCCCGGTTATGCCGCCAGGATGTTTTCAGCATTAAGTGAGAGGAATATCAACATTCACCTGATAACGACTTCGGAAATCAGGATAACCTGTATTGTAGATGAAGACAAGGTAGGGGATGCCGTCAGGGCATTGCACCGCGCCTTCGAGCTTGAAAAAGCGGATATCAAATAGAAAAAAGCGATTCTTAAATGAAAAAGGGAACCGAATTTTTCGGTTCCCTTTCTATTTTCCGTGTTATTACTATTAGTCGGCCTGAACGACTTCTTTTACCTCGGGGATTTCCTGCTTTAAGATTCTCTCGATGCCGTTCTTTAAAGTCATGGTCGACATCGGGCAGCCGGCGCAGTGACCGGTAAGCCTCAATTTAACGATACCCTCTTCCGTTACGTCAACCAGTTCAACATCGCCGCCATCAGCCTGCAGGCTGGGGCGAATCATTTCCAGCACTTCCTGGACTTTTTCCTTCATTTATAACCTCTCAATTTTATATTTAAAAACAGAAACTACTTCTTTTCTTCGTGGGTATGAGTGTGTTCCACGGTATCATCCTCGTGGGTATGAACGTGGACATGCTCGATTGTTGCGCCTTCCTGATCGTGCGTATGAGTGTGGGTATGCTGCACTTTTTTGGGCTGACCGCATCCGCAATCTTTACACATATGAAATCCTCCTGTAATCCGTAGGATATTTTTAAACGATAGGACTGTTAAAAAAGCGTATCACAGCTAGTATGACTTGTCAATTTGACGGGTGAAAAATTAAACGGAAAACATATGATTTATAAAATCGTCGCCGGATTTTATTTAAAAACCAATTAGAGGTTAATCACACAATATAGGTCATCTATTTATCAAAGGAGAGATGATAAGCTTTTAATTTATCTCCAGTTTGGGTAAAATGTTACGCTGGAGTTAATATAGTGGCAAAAGTTTGTGACAATAAATATAATACCAGGTCGAGATTTTCTGTTGTAATAGAAAATTTCCTGGCAAAGGAATCGCTCAGCGGCGTGTTCCTGTTCGGCGCGGCGCTGATTGCTATGGTATGGGCAAACTCATTCCTCTCCGGAGCCTACTTCGATTTGTGGAATACTCATATCAGCCTGGGCATCGGCAGCCACTCTATCGATATGAGTCTCGGGCACTGGATAAACGACGGGCTGATGGCGCTCTTTTTCCTGCTTATCGGGCTTGAGATAAAGCGCGAAATGATGGTCGGTGAGCTTTCGTCACTGCGTCAGGCGGCTTTCCCTGTGGTAGCTGCTATCGGCGGAGTAACCCTGCCGGCGCTTTTTTATATACTGGTCAACTTACAGCAGGGAGGGCAGATATCCGGTTTTGCCGTTCCCATGGCAACCGATATCGCCTTTGTGCTCGGTTTTCTGTTAATACTGGGTAGCCGTGCCCCGCTGTCTTTAAAAATATTCATTACCTCAATAGCCGTGGTCGACGACCTGGTCGCTATTGCCGTGATTGCTATTTTCTATACCGGCTCCATCGACTTCGCATCGCTGGGATATGCTGCGATAGTGATTGCCGCTCTTATAGTAATGAACCGTACCGGTATTAAAAAGCTGCTGCCCTATCTGCTGTTGGGTGCCGTGCTCTGGTTCTTCGTGGAAGCCTCCGGTATCCATGCTACCATTGCCGGTGTAGCGCTGGCGCTGACAATTCCGGTGCGTTCGCGTATCAGCGGAAGCCAGTTCTTAAATGTCTGCAGTGTCGAGTTAGCTGATTTCAAACAGGAAGAAGAGAATCGCGAAAGCATACTTCTGACTTCGCGGCAGCAGGATGCGCTGGAAGAGGT
>CAZJMW010000186.1:0-1988 GCA_964547375.1 uncultured Dehalococcoidales bacterium
CGTAAAATTAATAATACTTTTACATCTGAAACGTATTGACTATGCAATATATCGGCTTTAGAATTAATTTATAAGCGCCTTATTTTCAAGATAAAAAAGCATAAGCCTATTTGAAAGGGGATTTGCGATATGGGAATAAAAATAATAACCGACAGCACCTCCGATATCGGTCAGGAACTGGCCGAGTCACTGGGAATTACCGTAGTTCCCATATATGTTCGTTTCGGCGACAAGACCTATCGGGATGGAGTAGACCTGACGGAAGAGGAATTCTACCATCTGCTCGAAACATCAACTGTGCATCCGGCAACTTCACAGCCCCCTCCTGAGGATTTTATGAAAGTATTCGGGGAGCACGCCG
Organism: uncultured Dehalococcoidales bacterium; assembly: GCA_964547375.1. GTDB lineage: Bacteria > Chloroflexota > Dehalococcoidia > Dehalococcoidales > UBA5627 > UBA5627. Next base: position 362 of record CAZJMW010000186.1, read on the forward strand.
AAAATGCCGACGGCATCATATCCATCCATATTTCCTCCAAGATCAGCGGCACCTATAATTCGGCACTTCTCGCCGCCGGTAAAATGAACAGCAGATGCCCCATAGAAGTGGTGGATTCTAAGTTCAATTCGGGCGGTTTGGCACTGGTGGTTATGGAAGCAGCCAGGCTGGCGAAGTCCGGCTTAGATATGAGTGGAATTATGCAAAAAACAAAGGAAACCATCGAGCATGTAAAAATGCTGGGTATGTTCGATACCGTCAAATACCTTAATTTCAGCGGTCGTGTAAAGCAACTGATACTCTCTGCCGCATCCATTTTGAATATACGCCTGTTGTTAACCTTTCATGACGGCGATATAGCGCGGGCGGGAATGGCGCGCACATTCGATAAGGGTATGGAAAAAATTGTCGAATTCGTGAAAAAAAGCAGCGGGATTAAAGAGCTGTTGATTGTCCACAGCATGGTTCCGGAGAAAGCGAACCAGTTGAAAGAACAGATTTCGGGGTTTTTCGATAAGGGTAAAATTATAGTTTTGCACCTGGGAGCCGGTTTGGGTGTTCACGGAGGCCCCGGGGTACTGCTGGTAGCCATAAGGCAGTAAATCCAACCATAACCCCGGAGCCTGTCCTGTATATAACTTAAGCTATTCGATTAGCTTGATGCCTTTTTCTGTAATGTCGTATTTATCTCCAACCATGGTTACCAGTTCGGCTTCTATCATGTCGCGCAGGCCGCTCCTGACACGGAACAAAGCTACTCCCGTAACTTCGGCTACCTTTTCAACGGTACATAATCCGTTATCTCTTAAAGCCTGCAGAACCTTTTTGCCGGTTTCGGTCGGTTTTCCTTCCGGATTAATGCAAGGCATGGTATTCCTCCTTTATTTATTCTCTATAGTTGCTTTCTGCAAAGGTACCAGTCAACACATTCGTAGCCGGGATGCTTAACCCTCTCTTCTGCTCCTTCCTGTGTGTTGGGTGCCGGTACGATTACCTTATCACCCGGTTTCCAGTTGGCGGGGGTGGCAACGCCGTTGGCATCGGTGGTCTGCAGGGCCTCTACAATTCTGAGGATTTCCTGCATATTTCTGCCGGTGCTCAGCGGATAATAAAGGATAGTTCTGATTACCTGTTTGTCATCGATAATAAAGACACACCTGACGGTTTCGGTCTTGCTCTGTCCCGGATGTACCATGCCGTAAGCCTGCGATACCTCTTTGCTGAGGTCGGCAATTATCGGGAAGGGAATCTTGACTCCCGTTTTCTCTTCTATGTTACGTACCCATGCGATATGAGATGAAGCGCTGTCAACACTCAAGCCTAATAACTCTACGCCGCGTTTCTGCAGTTCGGGATAGATCTCGGCAAAAGCGATGAATTCGGTGGTGCATACCGGTGTAAAATCGGCCGGGTGCGAGAAGATTATAAGCCAGTTTCCCTTGTAATCTTCCAGTTTGAGCATTCCATGCGTAGTAGGTGCCTCGAAGTCCGGTGCTTTTTCTCCCAACCTCGGTAAACTGATTGGTTTGGCCTGATATTCTTCCATTTTTTCCTCCTTTTAGAAATATTGAATTACAGGTCTTACTTTACAACCGCAGATACCCCAAGTCAACAACTTTTGTCACAT
>CAZJMW010000187.1:0-1946 GCA_964547375.1 uncultured Dehalococcoidales bacterium
TTTCCCGGTTGTTTGAAGTTTCAGCAACATAATCGACTTTCGGCATAATGCTTTTCGCCGGTTGCTGCCAGGTCGTGTAACCGATACGGATTTGATCCATCATGTGAGGCCATTTGCCTCCCGCGATTTCTTTGTTGTAATGAACCGTCAGTATCGAATCGCGTTTAAAACAGGCTTTGGCTTTGTCCGCCCAGGCATTTGCCCGAACATCGTTTCGCGCGGCGTAATACTGATTTTTCGCCACGGCATAATACATTTCATACAGATTGGAGCAGGCGTTTACCGGGAACAATACCAATTGGTCGAAAGCGTCTTTATATCTGTGCGGCAACAGGTTATAAATGCGGGAAGCATCAATCAGCAAATCCTTATATTCCTGAGTTACCCGTTCAAACTCGTTGTAATTTTCGAGGCTGTAGGTTTTTTCGTTGAGCAATTCGGGCGTTACGCGTCGGTTGTATTTCGTGTATAAATTGATGAGGCGGGCAGATTCTTTGGCATACTTTTCGCCGAATTGCTGAGCGCACCATTCTTCGGTATGCTGCAACAGATTATCGGGATGAAAGCGGGCGGGGTTCCAAGCCATATCCAAAAAGAAACTGATGGGATATTCCATGGGCTTCAAATCGCCGACATTGACCACCCAAATCTTGTCCACGCCGTATTGCCAAGTGAGGTTCATCTGTTCCCAAATCCGTTGTATCTGAGTTACGTTTATCCATTTATAGTTGCGGGGACCGCCGACATAATCGAAATGATAGTACATGCCGTATCCGCCTTTGCGTTTCGGTGCGTTAAGGTCGGGCAGTTTGCGCACATTGCCCCAGTTGTCGTCGCAGAGCAGCAGTGTGATGTCGTCCGGTACGCGCATCCCTTTGTCGAAATAGTCCTGAACTTCTTTGTACAAAGCCCAAACCTGCGGTGTTTCTTCCGTCTTTTTTCGGGTTACTTTGGCAATAATATCGCGTTGGTCTTTCACAATTTTCTGCAAGAGAGCGACATTCGCGTTTTCGCTCATCGGTTCATCGCCATCGCCGCGCATACCAACCGTCACGATGGTTTCATAATTCTTCATCCGTTCCATACCGCCGCGCCAGAATTCACGGAGGGCTTCGGAATTTTTGTCGTAGTTCCACGCGCTTTTGCCGTAGCGCCGCCATTCGCTATGGGCACGTCCCATCGGTTCATGGTGGGATGTTCCGATAACGATTCCCATTTCATTAGCCAAGGCGCCACTGGCGGGATCGTCGTCGTAAAAAGCATTACCCCACATGGCAGGCCACAGGAAATTGCCTTTTAACCGAAGAATCAGTTCAAACACATTTTCATACATTTTTGAATTGACTCCGCCGAAAACTTTCGTTGCCCATCCCTGGAAAGCCGGCGCTTCGTCGTTGATAAAGATGCCACGGTATTTCACTACCGGTTCGCCATCGGTATATATTCCGGGCTTCACGTACAAATTTTCCTGATGCTTTACCGGCACATCCGCCCACCAGTACCAGGGCGATACGCCCATTTGTTTGGACAGTTCGTAAATTCCGTAAATCGTCCCGCGCTTATCGCTTCCGGCAATAACTACTCCTTTATTGATGCCTCCCATAGGATTATCAATCGTTTGGATAAGATATTTTTCATTTTTCCCCACCAATTCGTTGCGGTCTATTTTACCTTCTTTTATCAACCGATTGATGGTTTCCGATTTGCCTACCGTGCCGATAATGACAGCATAGGATAAAAATCCGGTGGGTAATAGTCCGGTTACCAATTGAAAATCCCGGTGCAGATCATTGACCGCCCGTATGACGCCTTTGTCGCTATCGTCGGTAATGACATTTGCAGGCATGCCGTTACTTACTAAAGGAAAACAGGCGTTTCCGAGGTTTTCCGAGAATACGAATTTTTCATTTCCGAAAGAAGCCGATACAACGGAAATTAAAAGGATA
>CAZJMW010000188.1:0-1942 GCA_964547375.1 uncultured Dehalococcoidales bacterium
TTCAATATATGGGCAGAACCCTTTATGGAGCCGAGTTGCAGGAGATAAAGAAGATAGCAATAAATAAGGAATTTGCGCAAGGAAATGGCAGTTGTGAAAACCAAACCGTGTCTGATTTTTATATAAATATGATAACCGAAAAAATCCGTCTTGGAGAGCGAAAACTAAAAGTAGCCGTAGATGCCGGCAATGGAACGGCGGGGCTGTTCATTTCGCCAATTCTTGAAAGACTTGGGTGTGAAGCCATTCCAATTTACTGCGATTCCAATCCAGACTTTCCTAATCATTTTCCTGATCCTACGCGTGTAGAAAATATGCAAGATTTAATTAAATGCGTAAAGGAGAGCCAGGCGGATGTGGGTTTGGGGTTTGATGGGGACGGGGACCGCCTTGGTGTAATCGATGATAAAGGTAAGATAATCTGGGGCGATAAATTAATGGTCTTATTTTGGAGGGAAATACTTCCCAAATATCCAAAATCGGATGCTATCGTAGAGGTCAAATGCTCTGACGTATTGGTCGAAGAGATAAAAAGGCTCGGAGGGAACCCATTCTTTTATAAAACGGGGCACTCGTTAATCAAAGCAAAAATGAAAGAACTGAATGCTGTATTTACCGGGGAAATGTCCGGCCATATGTTTTTTGCAGACGAATACTTTGGATATGACGATGCAATATATGCCGCCGGGCGGCTGTTAAGGATACTTTCCAATACGGATAGTGCGCTGCATGAGTTGCTGGCAGATCTGCCGAAATCCTATGCCAGCCCAGAGATCCGCGTGCCCTGCCCAGAGCAGGAAAAAGTGTCATATGTCGAAAAAGCCCGTAAAGAATTGAGCCATATTGCGTCCGATATCGTCGATGTGGACGGGGTGCGCGCCCGTTTTGAAGATGGATGGGGCCTGGTGCGCGCGTCCAACACCGGCCCCGAGCTGATCGTGCGGTATGAGGGCAGAAACGATGAGGCCATCCCCCGCATCAGAAAAGTGATAGAACACTCGCTGTATCCATTAAAAATTGAATGACCAAAAAAATAGATGACTGACAACTCCACTCCCTACAGTATCAGTGCGGTATTTCCATTTAAAGATATATATTTCTATCATAACTGCCTCAGGAGTCTTTAAGTGAGACGGCACAGTTAAGCGCCTGCTGGAAGACAGCGGTAAGAGCAGGCGGCTGCCCGAGGTGAGGTACTATCATCCGAGCCACGCGGGATGTCAATGTGTATACGATTTAATATTAGCCGATTTTACAACAAGAAAACAGACATTCTTTCATAATTAATTACGCAAAATGATGTCTGTTATCTCATTGCCACGTACCGGTTACTCTTCGGTTCAATTACTGGCCATGTGAGTGATAACCATTAAGTATTGCGGTATTTTAAACTGGGGTAACCATTTTGCAGTCAGTTTTTATTAAATATTGTAAGAGAATGTTTCGAGCACTTCACCGCTGTTTGCGTCAATTACCACATTTTGATCAGCATAAGCTTTTTGTTAATATTCGGAGCCGTTGTATTATCCGCAATCGTTGGCTTCACTAAGCATCGGGCCAAGATACTGGTTCTGATGCTGATATTTTCTGCCGGTCATGCATTCGGCTTAATCGCAGATGAGAAAATGACGTTTGGGTATTGCCATAGCGATTTTCCTTTTAAAAGAAAGCATTCTGATTGTCAAGCGTTTTGTTGGGCCGCGTTGTTGATCGAAATGGTATCGAAAAATCCTGTCTCATTACGAGGCAGGATTTTTTGTGGTGGACCTGAACGGGATCGAACCGTCGACCTCCGCGTTGCGAACGCGGCGCTCTCCCAGCTGAGCTACAAGCCCATATTAAGTTTTATGATTGGTGACAGGTTGCTGTTGCGGACAGTAGTTCCGTCGAGTGGTTTTATTTGCACCTCTCGACCTTACGGATGCGAACCGTACGCTCTCCC
>CAZJMW010000189.1:0-1927 GCA_964547375.1 uncultured Dehalococcoidales bacterium
TTGAGTCCGTACCGTCAGCCTTTTTGATTAAGTGCCGGGCCACCAGCTGCGCCGATGCACCGTTAATGTTCGGCCACTTGACAGCGTACGCCTGATTGCTACCGGATGTTGAATTGCTATATTCGTCATAATCCCGATATAGATCATATTCCGCTTGAAAGCGCGAATTGACATTGATTTGCTTGAACCAGTGATCGGATTTCGTGATTTTGATATCACCGTCGATAATGTCCCACCACTTGATAGTCCGGGCGGTCGAGGGCGATTCATCGTTCAAGGGAATGAGCTTGGCTTTACCGTTGGCGCCGAAGAAATATGCAAAGGTCGATTGCTCAGTCAGTTGACGAATCATTTTCATTGCCGTCATGGAATTACCATCATGCAGATTTATGCGCGCCTGCACCGATGTATTTTCCGCATCTATAAATGATTCGAGGTCTATATCGCTATCAGTTAGACCGAGAAACGTGCGCAAGATCGATTCGACAATTCCGGCCGGGTCTTCAATGCAATCACCGTCGGCGTAGTTCGAGGATCGGCCGGTAATCCATGAGCCGTATTCCATACCTTCCGCTTCGACATAAACGCCTTTGAAGTTTTCGCGGCAATCGCATGATAATTTTATTAAAATACTGCTAATGCTCATCAGCTCGTAGTTTAGAGTTACTCCGTCACATTCGGTGTCGCGTGTCTCAAGTATATAAATCCGAATCAAATTTGGAGCATTGCCCGATACATCGCTTGAATATAATTGAAGGGCGCTATTTGCGGGCATCAATTCATAATTGTTTGAATCAGCCTTAAATACGCTGGCAACGGCCGTAGCGGAAGACTCTTTTAATGTAGCTATACTGTCTTGATAGGGATAATTTTCGGCGACTACCCTGAAAGCAATTTGTGCCGTTTCGCCATTAACATTAACCCCCGCTCCGGTTTTTAATAAAATTGCCATCCAGCCCTTTCCATACTTACTATCAATTACCCCCATTGCCCAATCACCGTAATCGAATAATAATTGAAATTGACAATTAAGAAAGGGGTCGGGCTCCAGGTCGTCTCGCGTATCAAATAGCGTTGCCTTCGTGCTTTGATTTGCATCATAGGCATTAGAGGGAGTCATGGTCGTTATTTCATCTTCTATATCATTATCGCCGGAACCATAATAAGCCTTTGGGTACCAAAAGAAATTAAGCCATGTTGCTTTATATGTTACTGGCATTACAAACGTCGCCCGGCCGCTATCGTTGACCGTTTCAGACGGATCGGTAACATAAACTCCGGTATTTGGGCCATTCATGGAATTGTTCAAAGCCGTCCCTATGGATTTCACAATATGATCCGCGACGACATATTTCGGGGGATCATCGGCCGATACCGGCACTGCAACGGCCAGGCCATTATGTTGCAAATCTATTTCTATATCCGGGACACCATCAAAAGATTTTAGGCCATAATAGCATGACTCGAATTTTCCATAAACAATCGGTATTTTCTTTTTTGCATGTTCCGGGAGAGCGTCGGAATAAATAGATTCGACTACTGTATTCGGTAACTGCAAATCGACATTCCGGCTTTTATCGTATACCTTGAACCGGATATATGTCTGCGTCATTTCAATCGCGTCGTATATATCACCCTTGAATTTCAAGAGGAGATCATCGGGGAAGGTCGCCACGTCCATGCCGCAAAGCAGATATACCGAGACTTCATTCCCCTGAATACCAACAAGGTCTTCCGAGGGTCGCACGTCATCAGCACCGTCCTTGCGGTATGGTGCATTTGATAACTGAATAGACATTGACGAGACGGCCCATTTCTTTGTAAATATATCCAACGATTCACGGGATATATCTCGCGGTGTGTCAAGAATACCATAGACGTGCGTGGTTCCAAATTGCATTTCCCGGTCGGATACATACCATGTCGT
>CAZJMW010000190.1:0-1906 GCA_964547375.1 uncultured Dehalococcoidales bacterium
GCGCATATTAAGCTGGCTGGGCGCGGAAAGTGGGGTTTGAGACTTATTACGGGGTAGGGCTTGCGCCTTGCTACGGGGCTGGCAGGGGCAAAATAAAAGCCCCGACCGAAGCCGGGGCTATTATGGATGAAGGTATGTGAAGGGTTTCTGTGCAGACCAACGTTAATAAAGTTAAAACCCGTTGTCAATTAAAAACCCCGGCCATTTCTGACCGGGGCATCGGAGGGAATAAACGAAAATAGGTGCTTGCCACACCTCATTTATTGGCTTAAAAAGGTTATGCCCAAACTCCATTGAAAGTAAAATTTTGTCTCTGGCCTGCGCACAAGGTCAAAAGACGTGAACGCTCCGAACTCATTGCCGATAATCCCGCCTATCAGATCGCCCAATATCGGGATTGTTTCGGGAATATGGATTTTGTAATAATCAAATTCGGCCCCGAATCCATAACCGTAATTGTCACCCTCTGCTTCGGCGTCCCCGAACATACACACTGCCGCGTCCATTTTCTGACTGATTCCGAGAAAGTATAAGTATTTCAATCCGACGTTATCGACCGCTACGGCATTGCCGTAATTAAGTTTATTCACCATGAGCCGGGTAAAGGAATTTTCGCCGAGCTGTTCCTGCAATCCGCTCTGGACGGCGAAACCGGGGTCTTTGACGTTCTTAACATCAAAGCCCAACCCGATACCGGCTACGCCCTTCGCCTGAATGATCGGGGCCGCCAGCAGCAGCACAGCCAGAATAACGAGTAACTTTTTCATCTGTTTTCCTTTCTTATATCAATTTTTCAAATGTTTTAGCGGTCGATTTTACGGCCACTGATGCCAGGGCGATATAAATAGCCTGTCTAATGATTTCGGCGATCTCTATCTCTGGATGGAATATAAGCGACAGCAAGTATGCCGCACCAACCGAAAATACACAGACCATAGAATATGACAGAGCGGGGATATTCCACGACCCCAGTTTCTTGACAATTTCCGTCGCCAACGGAACAACAATCATACCGATTACGGTCTGCAAAAGAGTGTTAAAATCCATAACTACCTCCTAATAGTAATCCTTCTCTTTTTTGTCGGTGAACATCAGCCCCGCCGCGCCGATGACTATCAGAGCAAAGCCGATCAATAACGCTACGAGAACGCTCCCTTCCATAAGACCTCCTACGGGTTAATACAGTTTTGCCATAAATGATAATAATGCCATGCCAAATATCCAAGCCCAATTATGCCCGCCCGGACAATCCATGGCTTGATCGCCCGCAAGATGTATTTCGTGGTCTGGCTCATAGCTTATCTCCAAACGGGTCGATGAATCTGACCGTCCCGGTGCGGTGAATTATCGGCCGGTATTTGACAAAAGCGTTTTGCTTGTCGGCATCCATAACGGTATGAACCGCGCTCCCGCCGCCGTCGGCCGTCACGCACATGAAGTGGTCGCAACATATTGCCGTATGGTATGCCTTGCCGTCACCGCGAAACCAGAAGGCGATGAACCCCGGCCCGGGAACGTCATAGACAGGAAATTTCGGGCTCATTTCCTGCCATATCTGGTCGGCGGTTTTGTCCTCGCGCAGTTCCGATATACCAACCGACCGGCCGCATTCCGTCACCAGTCCGGAGCAATCAATTCCGAGGGCGTTCTGGCCGCCCCATTCGTAGGGTGTGCCAATATAGGTTTCAGCGACCTTGACGAACCATTCCCGCATCAAATCTTTGTTTGGCATATTACCGCCTCCACTTCGTCAGGTCAGTTATCGCAATCGAGGTCGTGTCGGGGACGATACAATAGAAGGGCCGCTCCAAAAGCTGACCATATCGATTATAAATTGATACCTGGTAATATGTCGAATCCGGCGAGGTATAATTCGCGTTGGCGATCAGGGGAATCGAAACGTAGC
>CAZJMW010000191.1:0-1905 GCA_964547375.1 uncultured Dehalococcoidales bacterium
AAAGCTGTTGTACTGTCCCTTTGGGACTTTCAGTTCTTTCTGAATTTCGATAAGTTTGTTCATCTCAATATCAGTTAATGTAAGTTACATATTAGCAGCCTTCTCTCTGATGTAGGTTGCTGTTTTGGTTAGCAACTCCTTAGTGCTGGCAATTACTGCGGCGGCCTCTCCGGTACTTACTTCAGGTAATGGCATAGCGATCAGATCATTTGCTAATTTAAGCAATTTATCCTTATCTGGCGCAAGTATAGCTTTTCTTTCTGCCTCTAATTTGTCGGCAGCGGCTTTCTCTTCGGCAGCAATGCGGTCACGCTCCTTCTGTGCAGCTTCTTCTCTCTGCTTACGAAGTTCTTCTTCGGCAGCCTCACGCTCTTTGTTGGCCTTGTCAATAGCTGCCTGTTTTTCTTTTTCGAGCCTTAACCTCTCTGCTTCGGCTGCCTTGCGTTCGGCAGCGGCTTTCTCTTCGGCTATCTTTTTCTCTTTTTCGAGTCTCTCATTTTCTTTACGCATCTTTTCGTTCTCGAGACGGATGCGCTCACGCTCTGCCGCCTCTGCTTTTTCTGCGGCTATTCTTGCTTCCTCTGCTTTGCGCTCTTCCTCTTTGCGCTTTTCGTATTGAAGTTTTACGCCGGAAAAATAATTATTCCAAATATCATCGCTCATGTCTCCCAGATTAATCAGGCTACCATCGGTCTCGTATTTTGCGAGTTCTGTAATCCTTTCGGCTTTCAGTGCTTCTTTTTTAGCCTTCTCAATATTCTCGAAGTGTTTTTCGATAGCGTTAAGATTCTCCTCCATTTGCACAACCGGAAGAGTCTCTTTGTTTTTCCATGCGTCAACATATCGGCCGGCGGCGAGAAAATAAGCCTTTTGCGTTTTGTGGATATCGGCAATTCCTGTGCGAACCTTAACTAATTTGAGGCGCAATTCACGGGCCTCGCTGCAAAGTTCAGGGGTTAGTTCTTTTACTATGATCCGCTCATAGATTTTTTTCAGCCCGTCACGCTCGACTATTTTCGGCATAAAAGCCTGTTCGATTGGGCGCACCTGTTCCGGCACAAGGCCGTACTCTTTTGGGTCAATAACTGCAATGTTTGTCATAGTTCAAAGTTATTTTATTATTCTTCAATTCCAAGTTTTTCGAGTTCTTTTTATAGCTGCTGTATTTTTGCGATTAACTTATTGTATCTCCCCCACAACCTTTCGATAGCCATTCCGGTTATTTCCTGGTTGTGCGTATATTTCCGGATCAGATCAGGGAAGTATTGGGCAACACCGTTTAGCACGTCAAGCCACATCCGCTGCCTGTTCTCTGCGTGTTTTATGTCCATCAGAAGCTCTATGGCCTCCTCGTGTAAGATTATGAGATTTGTAGTTTTCATCACTTGCGGGTATCATAGTCACATTTCGGACATTCCTGGTAATGTATACCCTCCGAGGGGTGATCGTAAGTCTGTCGCATCCTCTCATCGTAAGCATCTCTTAGCGGCTCGCCACACTCAGGGCAGTAGCCCTCGAAGATGACCTTCAGTGTCTTCAATGCCTCGACCGCAAACGGCCAGTCGGAGCCGAATATCTTCAATGCAACATCCTTGCGCTGCCGGTCCGTCCAACATATCTCGTGAAAGTTCTGAGCTGCCTGATCGGAGTTCAGCGGGTCACCGAGGACATCCTCAATGACCTTTATGGCCATGTCCTGAAAGTCGCGAGCATTCTTTAAGGTTACGACCTTGCCGATCTCAAGGGCCATGCCCCGTTCGTTGAATAGTTCTGTGTTCATAGTCTTATTTATTTAAGCGGTAACGGGTTTGATGTTATTACCCCCGACCGCAAAGTGTTATTTAATAGTTACCTTAGTTGTTTTCCTTAAAGTATAATCACAAATATGACCTATCAAGTCCCTGT
>CAZJMW010000192.1:0-1877 GCA_964547375.1 uncultured Dehalococcoidales bacterium
CCGGGTAAAAGACAGAATATCAGGTCTCTGCATATTTCATAGACATACCCGTGCTCTATTCTATCAGGCAAGTAGCTATAGAAGTAGAAGAGCGAAAGTATATACAGGGAACCGGTTATGATGCAGGCTATCCAAAAATATTTCGGTTTCCCCATAATGCCGCCGATAAGCATTGGAACAAGCGCTATAAAGCTTGATACGAAAGCTATCTCAGGCCCCCAGAATAAAGCGCCACCTTTTCCTGAATCTATTGTTATGGATATAAATGATTGTATGAATGCCAGTGTTATCAGGAAAAGGAAAGCCACAACTGCCAGCCATGCAAAAACCTTTAAAAATATTTTCACTGTAGTCCCCTTGCCAAACCCTTTGATATAATTGTTTTATTTCTTATAATGGCGTTAACCCCGGAAATTCCTGTTGAGTCGGGGTAAACTGATTTTGTGGCGTTCAATCGTTTATATTACCGGCGATTAATTGTTCCAAATTATCCCACGAAGCCCTTGCTTCCGTTTTATCAATTTGAGTGTACATTTGACGGGGGATATTTTCCAGCATCCCGGTCGGCAGATGAATAGCAACTCCATCGTCTATCATTTGGTTTCCGAATTGGACGGAATAAGTTGTCGCCCCCCAATAGAATATTAAAGGTTCTTCGTTATCGGTAATATAACCTTTTTCAGATGCATGCTGCCTTGCGCTTTCCATATAGCTGCCGGGGGCATTCCCCTCACCAAATTCCAATACCGGAGTGAGGTCTTTGCAGGCTGATACTATTATATGTCCCGCAGTCTCCCCGTTTTTTAATACCGTATATTCATATGCTATCGCCTGAGTTGCATCCACAACATAGCGGTAAATAACCGGTGTGCTCAGTTCGGCTCCTTCCCATGAGGGGATAGAAGAAATCGAGTTGTTCATCCAGTACAAAGCTGCGGCGTCAGTTTCACTTTGACTGACTCTGTTTTCATCGGTTAAAACGACTTTATCTGAGAAAAACATGCATCCGGTAATCGGAGAGATACAGGTTAATGTTACCAGTAAAAGCGCTAAAAATGATTTTAATATTTTCATTTTAGTCCCCATACAAGATATATAGTCATATCAGGTATTATTTGTTCAAACGCCTTTATCTTTTTGGCCGTCTTTTCTTAATTGCAGTCCCATAATAACAGCTATCAATCCCGGCAAGATAGAAATAGATAAAACTTCAATTATGAACACGAGCCTGCTCCCGGTAATATTTATATAGGCATAGAAGAATGAAACAATATAAAATATCCCTGTTATTATGCTTGCCAGCCAGAAGTGTTTTGGTTTCGAGATTATTCCCCCGATAATCATTAAAACAATGCCTGGAATACCGAACCACATTGCAAACATGTACTCGAAAAGTACGCCGATTTCTCCAGGCTCTGCTAATAAAAACACCGTTGAGCCGTAGAATGCTATTATTGCCCCCAATGAAAAAAGGACTAAACCGAACCAGGCAATGACTTTAAAGAATGTATTCATTTATTGCCCTCCCCTTGTCAAACCCTTTGACATCTCCTGTCTTTAATTCCTTTTATCTGTTTACTATCCGGTTGTTATATCCTGTCTGCGGAATGAGTAAAAACTGATGCCCAGGAATACGATACAGTATCCCAGCAGTATGGCTATAGCCTTCAGGATTGACGACTCGCTGTCCCCGTTCATCGTGAAAAGGTCGGAAATTATCGATATATTGTGCCCTATGGTATAGGGAACTAAATTTGCCCACCAGTTATTGGCCTGAGTCAGCAACGCAACAATTATCAAGTCGGCATAGATGAAAACTACGCCGATCACCATCCCTGAGGTAACCGAGCGCAGGAGTACGCTGAAGAGCGTGGCCA
>CAZJMW010000193.1:0-1860 GCA_964547375.1 uncultured Dehalococcoidales bacterium
TCCGCTGCTTTTAAGAGGGTGGCGCCGGTGCCATGCCCCTGGAATTTGCGCTTGACCGCCAGCCAGTAGATATCCCAGGCATATTGAGTCATCGGCACAGGTCCGTAGCTGATAAACCCGATAAAAACTCCATCTTCATTCTCGGCGACAAGCGAGAAATAACCGGATGTCTCGGGTTCATCCAGCGAGCCGTCGACAACCTCTAAGGCAATAATAACCTCATCGGTCGTAAACTCGGGAGTATTATGCAGGATTTCCGTTAAAGCCGCTTTATCTTTTTTTAAAAGTTTGCGAATCTTAATAGCCAAATCTTCTCTCCAAAGCAAGCCGTACGATTTTTTGTATGAAATCATTATAACTCATACCATGCGCTGCTGCCTGAATAGCGGCTCCGGCATCCGGTGAGATATCCGGGTTGGGATTGACCTCCAAAACATAGATGCGGCCGTTTTCATCCATCCTCATATCTATTCTGGCATAACCGCAACAACCTGTGATGGCATATGCTTGCAGTCCGGCCTCGATAATCTCGCTCCTTGTGTCCGGATCCACATCCGCCGGGCACTGCCGGAGTGTTCCCCTGTAATAGACGCTTTCTGTATCCCATTTGGCTTCATAGCTGAGTATCTTGGGCATCCCTTCCGGCAGGGTAAAACAGATTTCCGAAACCGGCAAAGGGGTCAGAATGGCGTTTCCCATAACAGTCATATTGAATTCGCGTCCGTCGATATATTCCTCCACCAGCGCTTTTTTGCCGTAAGTTACACTGATTTCGGAGACTATATCTTTTAACGCATTGTAATCGTAAACAACGCTTTTTACATTCAAGCTGTGGCTGGCATCCTCGGCATTGGGTTTAACGATGCAGGGGAAATTCAGTTTAAAATCAGCAAGCGTTGCTTCATCCAGCAGTTGGAAATCAGGGGTGTGGATACCTTCCTGTCGTAATGATTCCTTGGTAGCTGCCTTGTCCAGCGCCAGTCTCAGAACCGTTGCAGGAGAGCCGGTATAACGCAGTTTAAGCGCTTCCATCTGTTCTACTATCAGGGCTTCCGTTTCGGGGCATCCGCTGAATCCCTCGAACAGGTTAAAAATGATATCGGTCTTTACCTTTGACAGTTTTTCATAGGCCTGTTCCAGTGGTAATGCCAGTGCAATTTTCGAGGTAGCGTATCCCAGTGAGTTCAGGGCTTTTTCTACAGCGGCTGCTTCAACCAGCACGCCGTCTTCGGCAGCCTGCTCATTTCTATCGGAATAGCCGCTGATGGCAGGCTGATTATAGATAATTGCTATTGATTCTTGCATAGCGAATACCTTTTTAAGGCTGCTGTCAGAATCCTTTGAATCAACTCCTTGTGCCGAATTCCCGGCATGGCAGCCATCAGTACCAGGTCGCTGTGGTTTCCCAGCCCGGGCAGCGGGTTTATCTCCAAAAAATAGGGGTTTCCATCGTTATCAAGCCTGAAATCGATGCGGGCAAAATCACGGCAGCCCAGAATTTTAAATATTTTGAGGCTGGCATCTTCGAGCCTTTTTATAACCTGATTATCCAGTTTGGGCGGGCATTCGTAATCCACCATATTCAGATAATCCCTCTTTACCTCGATGGAATATACAAAATGTTCCGTTTTTTTTCGGGGAAGGACGCGCATCATCGCCAGCACCTGAGGCGGTTCATTCCCGGTGATGCCTACCGTAATCTCGTCACCGCTGATAAATTCTTCTACCATAAGTGCCTGATTATAGCCATCAAACTGGCGTTTGGCTTCTGCTGCTAGTTCCGTCATGTTAGTCACCACCGATGACAGCCGGACGCCCTTGCTGGAGCCTTCGTGCGCCGGTTTTATCATCAGCGGGAAT
>CAZJMW010000194.1:0-1822 GCA_964547375.1 uncultured Dehalococcoidales bacterium
CGTTCTTCCATGCCGGGCATCGATTGCGGCAGCTTGTCGCTGGTAACCACGATCTGGCGGTTGGAATTATGCAGTTCATTAAAGGTATGGAAGAAGCTTTCTTCGGTCTGCTCCTTGCCACTGATAAACTGGATATCGTCCACCATCAGGACATCAACAGAGCGGTATTTGTCGCGGAACTCGTCGGTTCTCCTGTGACGTATGGCATCGATGAATTCGTTGGTAAACTGCTCTCCGCTGACATAAAGTATGCTGGCATTTTTAGCCTGTAGATTATGCCCGATGGCCTGAAGCAGGTGTGTTTTTCCCAGCCCCGAACCCCCGTAGATGAAAAGAGGATTGTAGCTTTCGCCGGGGTTCTGAGCCGCCGCCTGCGCCGCGGCAAATGCCAGCTGGTTGGAGCTTCCCACCACAAATGATTCGAAGGTGTATTTAGGATTAAAGCCGGATGTCTGTGAGTCGATAGCCTGAGGTGTCTCGCGGTAGGCGTATCCGTCGGTGGGTTCCGGCTGGATGGCACTGACTTGGAAGTGGGCTACCACCTTACTTTTAATGAGACCGATCAATGTTTTCTCGATTAAGGACCGCTGATTCTTTTCCAGGTATTCGGCAACAAAGGTATTGGGAGTGCTGATATAGAAATGTCCGTCGCTGTACTCTATACCTTCGGTTCCCTGTAACCATGTCTGGTAGTTGGGTTTATTGATTTGCAGCTGCAGTTCGCCCAGTGCCGCTTCCCAGATTTCTTGTGCCGACCTCATTATATAAATACTATCTCCCCGACATTTTAATTGCATTTCATTTATTTGCGGCATCATAAACCCGCAAAATCACACTCATCTCAAAGAAGTCGTGTTTAAAATAACCCGGACCTACAAGGCCCGCATAACCCCGAAAATCTGGGGTAGTAGCTGACTAACTCAGGGTTTTCCAAGGCAGAAGGTTGTTAATGAAAAACCTTGTTAAGATTATCAGGGGGTAATCAGCGTTGGCAAGGCATTTTATTATGGTTGTTGGCTGATTTTTGGTGTGGTTATATGTTGTAAGGTCTCTCAAGCTCTTCTTTTTGTTAAAATGCTCGCTTTTAGCTATGGTCGCCGGGCTTATGGGAAAATATTCTAACGTTAAGTAAAACATTAGTTGTTAGTATCGACAAGGGGTGTTAGAATCTATGCAGCGGAGGAAAAGCGTGCGTATTGTTTTTATGGGAACACCCCTCTTTGCAGTACCGGTACTTAGGCTTTTAGTACTAAATGATTACCGGGTAGTGGCGGTTTACACCCAGCCGGATAAACCGGCCGGGCGCGGCTGCAACACGTCTTTTTCCCCGGTAAAGCAGGCGGCGCTCTCACTTGGTTTAAAGGTCGTCCAGCCTGACAGTCTGAAAAAAGAAGAGACTATTAAAGAACTGGCGGCTTTGAAGCCGGATGTCATCGTGGTGGCCGCCTTCGGACAGATACTTACTCAATCCGTGCTCGATTTACCCCAACACGGTTGTATTAACATACATCCGTCGCTGCTTCCAAAATACCGGGGCGCCGTGCCGGTGGCGGCATCCATTTTAAACGGCGACAGCTTTACCGGTGTCAGCATTATGCTGATGGATAAGGGTTTGGATACCGGCCCGGTAATCTCACAGGCGCAAATCCCCGTTCTGGGTTATGATAATACCGGGATACTGACGGACAAGCTGTCGCTTATCGGGGCGTTTATGATTTTGGAAATACTGCCCGATTGGATAAAGGGACGCATCCCGCCGCGTGCGCAGGATAATGCAGCGGCCAGTTACTTTAGTACCGTAAGCAGGGAATCGGGCGAAATC
>CAZJMW010000195.1:0-1799 GCA_964547375.1 uncultured Dehalococcoidales bacterium
AGCAGGCTGTATTCGCTATGAACGTGCAGATGGGTAAACAAGCATAGAGTCCTTTCGCAGTTGTAATCCCGCTAATTATAGCATAAGGAGGGCTTTTCAGACCTCCCTGCTTTCAGGATTTTTCTTTTTCATATCCCGATAACCGGCTGTAAACAAATAGTAAAGTTATCTGCTATTATTATATCCACTAAAAAAATTAATTTTGGAGGTTACAATGAAAAAGTATACCAGACCCGGTTATATCATTGCGGCTGTTATCATACTGGTTCTCCTTGTCATAGGAGGCTTTAAATCGGTATTTACAGTGCCTGCCGGTGTGGTGGGCGTCAGGTTCGACCCTTTAGGCGGCGGCATATCGGAACAGCAGTATACGGAAGGCCTGCACATTAAAGCCCCCTGGGTTACCATCTACGGTTATAACGCCAAGACACAGGTGTTTACTATGGCCGGCAGAGATGAATCGTCTACCGATATTACCCACGGCTCCTCGGTGCAAAATGTTACCAATGAAGGCTTGTATATTACCCTGGATTTATCCGTGCAGTACAAAATCGACCCGTCCAAAGCCTGGGCTATCAGGCAAAAAATCGGCGAGGACGGGGGTTACCAGCAGATAGTGGTTTTACCGCAAATCCGTTCTACCTTAAGGGATGTAGTATCGCAGCATTCGGCAGCCGAAATCTACGGTGAAGGCAAGGCCATTGTGGAGAGCGAGATTTACACCGACCTTTCAGCCAAACTGTCCCAGTACAATATCATCGTCGAATCGGTGCTGCTGCGAGATGTGGTATTGCCTGACCAGCTGGTAGAATCCATCGAACTTAAGAAAGCAGCCGAACAGGAAGCGCTGCGCATGGAATATGTCTTGCAGACCTCCGAATACGAAGCGCAGAGAAAGGTAATCGAGGCACAGGGCATTGCCGATGCCAACGAGATTATCGCCAATTCCATCACCGAATCATATCTCTACTGGTACTGGATTGAAATGCTGAAAAATAATCCCAGCACGATTTATGTGGTGCCCTCCGACGGCTCAGGGTTGCCGATATTTACTTTGCCCTTGGAAGAAACAGAATAGTTTACTTTAGCTTTGAATTAATCGACTGATAAAGATAGATAGTGTAGTCATATCCCCTTCCGCTTGAATATATGGAGGGGGATATGATTTCCTGTTATCAGTGTTTTAGTAGTACAATCTAGCTAATGAATAAAACAGTTTTAAAATATATCCAAATATCCGCCCGGTGGCTGTTTATCCTGTGCATCCCGATTTTTTTGCTGACTGGTTTTATCGCCCTTGCCATTAACAGCCAGTGGCTATACGAGCACAGTTTCAATACCTACGGTGTGGAGGAGACGACCGGCATCGAGACAGCCGAACTGGATAAGGCGGCAACGCAGATAATCCGCTACTTCAATTCATCCGAAGAGTATTTATCGGTCACGGTTATAAAAGACGGCGCCGCTTTTATGCTTTTCAACGAAAAAGAAGTGGCTCACATGAAGGATGTCAAAGCGCTGGTGAGGCTGGACTATTATGTTTTGCTGGGCAGCGGCCTGTATATGCTGTTGTATATAGCTTTAAATATATTCTATTCGCGGCGGGAATTCCTTCGTCCGCTGGCGTCGGCTGTTTTTCGCGGCGGCGGCATCACCATCGGCCTTATTTTAATACTGGGAATTATGGCGGTTGCCGATTTCGATGTCTTTTTTACCGCTTTTCATATGATCAGTTTTGCCAACGATTTCTGGCTGCTCGACCCGAATACGGATTACCTGATAATGCTGTTTCCCGGCGG
>CAZJMW010000196.1:0-1778 GCA_964547375.1 uncultured Dehalococcoidales bacterium
AGTATCAACTGCGTCAGGTCGTTGCTGCCGATAGAGATGCCGTCAATGCCGACGCTTAAGAATTTCTCGATTAAGAAAATATTGGAAGGCACTTCCACCATCATCCAGAGCTTGAAGTCCTCGCTGCGTACCAGTCCTTCCTGTTCCAGGATGGCCTTAGTGCGTTTCAGTTCGTCGATTGTCCTGACGAAGGGAATCATAACATGCAGGTTCTTGTAATCCCTTCTGACACGCTTGATGGCTTCGATTTCGAGTTTGAAGGATTCGATATCTGTAACGTATCTGGAAGCGCCGCGGTAACCTATCATTGGATTCTCTTCCGATTCCTCGAAATCACGGCCGCCGATAAGGTCTTTGTATTCGTTGGTTTTAAAATCGGTAGTCCTGTAGACAACCGGGCGGGGATAGAACGGTTTGGCAAAAGAGATAAGCCCGTCATAGAGTTTATCGACGAACTCATTGCCTTTATTCTGTTTTAGCATATACAGGGGATGTTCACCGATTTGGGCTACTATGAATTCGGCTCTCAACAGCCCGACACCGTCAACGTTACGGGCGGCAATCATATCTGCCAGTTCAGGCTGTGCCAGATTGACATAAACCTTGGTTTTGGTATGAAGTGATTCCCGTAAAATATTAGACATCTTGGTGGTGGTCAGGCTGCGGGCGATTTTACCGCTGTATACCTTGCCCTTGGCGCCGTCAACCGTAATTATCTTTTTATCGATTAGCGTTGTGGTAGCCTGGTCGGTGCCCACAACGCAGGGAATGCCCAGTTCGCGGCTGACGATGGCGGCATGAGCGGTTCTTCCGCCCCTGTCGGTAACAATAGCGGCAGCTTTCTTCATAGCCGGCACAAAATCGGGTGTAGTCATTTCGGTAACCAGGATATCGCCCTGGTGTACCCTGTCCAGTTGAGATGCCTCATGGATAATTTTTACCGGGCCTGAGGCCAGGCCGGGGCTGGCGGCAACGCCGCTTAGAAGTACCGGGGCATTGATTTCAGGTTCTTCTTCGACGGCTTCTTTAATGGTGGTTACCGGTCTGGTCTGTACTATAAAATACTTGCCGTTTTCTTTTGCCCATTCGATATCCTGAGGGAACTGGTAGTGGTCTTCAATTTGCTTGCCGATTTTGGCCAGTTCGATAATCTCTTCATCCGTGAGTTTTATTTTTTCCTGAAGGGATTTATCTATTAACTGCCATGTATTGATATCCTTGCCGTTATTCCCGGGATTCCTGGCAAGCTGATCCTTTTGTTTGCTGATTCTCTTGGAAATAATCGAGAGATTTTCTTTGTCTACTATATATAAATCAGGGGTTACCTCTCCCGAGACTAACCCCTCGCCTAAACCGTATATGGCTTCAATGACAATTTCTTTGGTATTGCTGGTGACCGGTTCAACGGTGAACATAACACCCGAAGTTACTGAGGCTATCATTCTCTGTACGGGAACTGCTATGCCTACTTTAAAGTGGTCGAATCCCTGCTGAACACGGTAGTAAATAGCGCGCGGTTCGAATAATGACGCCCAGCATCTTAAGACGGCATCTACCACTTCATCGGGGCCTTCTATATTAAGGTAAGTGCTTTGCTGCCCGGCGAAAGAAGCTTCCGGGAGGTCTTCGGCGGTAGCGGATGAACGTACAGCCACCAGTCCTTCACCCAGTTGCTTATAGGCTTCTTTGATTTTGACGGCCAGTTCGGGCATTATTGTGCAGTCTAAGAACATCTGTTTGATTACTGCGGATACTCTCTGGAGTTGCTTGGTGTCTTC
>CAZJMW010000197.1:0-1765 GCA_964547375.1 uncultured Dehalococcoidales bacterium
TGTCATGCTGAATTCGCACATTAGCTGCGCTAAGTATAAATGGTGGTCGAATGAAGTATCTGGGGCGGGGAATTTAGCCTTCCCTCGGGGGAAGGTGGCATTTACGAAGTAAATGACGGATGAGGGCTGTTATTCCGCCTGTTGCCGTGGCAGCCTGCTTGCTATTTCTCCCCACCCCCCGGATCCTTCGGCCATCCCTTATGTCATCAGGATGACAAATAAAAAAAGGTGTTCGTGGAGCCTGTCTTGAGGTTCTCGAAGAAAGCCTGTTGAACCACGCGGTCCCGACGTGTCGGGACTTCGTCCGCCTGCGTCACCCTCATAACGACGGTTGTAAATAAAGGCAAGAATTACCACTCAGCGATTCTCTCACTTTAGCAAAGGGAGATTAAGAGGGATTTTGACAAGTTGCCGGAATCGATGGAGCAATCCGCAGCAAATCTCCCTCACTCCCTCTTTTCCAAAGAGGGCAGGTACCGCAAATGTCTTTGATTGTCATGCTGAATTCGTACATTAGCTGCGCTAAGTATAAATAAGGGACGAATGAGGCATCTTGGGTGGTGTTGTCACTCAGGTTTATCACCGGAGAATTGGCAACGTTCTACGCTTAGTTTAATTCCTTTATAGCCGGTAACGATTACCTCTTCGCCGATAGCGATTACCTCTGCCGACTCCGCCCCCCACAACTCCCCGTTTATCTTAACCAGCCCTTTGGGATGCAACTCCTCCACCGCAACTCCCTTCTGACCGACGATACACTTCATATCGAAAACAGGCTTCCTCAAAAGAGCGCGATTGCCGGGGATAAATAACAGCGCCGAAAACAGCAGCCACCCAACCATTATCAGCACAAGAGCGGTAACAGGTATTTGAACATCGAATAGAGGTAAAATCAGCAGGGCGATAACCAGTATAGCTATCTCCTCGACAATTACACTTACTATTGCCCAGATAACCCTGAATCTCATAACAAGTAATTATAGCACGCAGAAAATATGTCATTGCGGGTTTTCCCGCAGGAAAAGCACGGCAATCTATACCGCAGATTTAATACCTCATTTTACATATATTAGCGGTTAAACCGGATATAATCGGGACAAATTCCCTTTGATTCCCCTTTTCCAAAGTAGAAGAAGACGCTCTTAAGTTGTCGGGGATAATTATTTTAATCATACGATAAGAAATTACTTGCCGTTTTTATAAAAAAGATAAAACAACAGCAATGGATTTATGTTTTGAGGTGGACATTTTACTGCTCTTTAGCTAATATAGATATGACAAAGTATATATTTAAAAGAGGGGCTAAATGAAGGTATCGGAATATCTTTTTAACGAGTACAAGGATTTAACCACCAAATATGTTGCTGCCAGCCAGAGACTGCGGGAACTTTTACCCAGATTCACCGCCTTGAACCAGAGCGGAGAGGTGCCCAATTCCACTTCCAGCAAAAACCTGATACAGGACCTGGATAAAATCGAGGAAGACCTCGAGGATGCAGCTTACAAAGTGCGCTGTATCAAGCATACGCTGGTCAGCCTGCTCTAAACCACCATTTTCCCATAAGACCGACATTGATATCCCCTCTTATCGAGGGGATATTTATTTTTAACGATTGGCGTTTTTTATTATGTGCGGGGCGGGGTAATCAAATTGTATTGTAGGGATTGCTTCGTCCTCCTGCGTCGTCCTCGCAACGACGTCATCACTTATCCTTATAAACCCAGGTTTAGGCTGAACGAAACTCTATTTGTCATGCTGAATTCG
>CAZJMW010000198.1:0-1707 GCA_964547375.1 uncultured Dehalococcoidales bacterium
CCTTTTTAGGCAGGACGGTTACGAAATCTTTTACCGGAATATTAGTGGGTCTAGTCTTCCCAGCCGCCGCCTTTGCCCATTCTTGTAAAACAGAAGATAAGGCCGCCGATGAGAAGTGCCCATACAACTACTGTTGATACGATTGCTCCAGCTTCCATTATTCTCCCTCCTTCGGCCCTTTGGTTTTCATGCGACCGAGGACAAAGCTCAGTATCAGGGTGATGCCGAGGATTAACCACACGATGTGAGACCCGTTAAAAGGCCCTATTTGATATCCGCCATAGGCTTCCGGAATATCTACCATAAAACCGCCGTAGATAACCACAAAGGCCATTGCGATGGGTATCACAAGTTTGATCATCCAGTCCCACCAGGCGCCGAACTTGAAATCGGAAGTCGCGTTCAAATATTCCCTGAGTTTTCTGGCTCCGAATACCCAGCCTACTAAAATGCAGGATATGATACCTGTAATCAGCAGGCCGTAGAAGGATACGGCTCTATCGACAATATCAAGCCAGTACAACCCGGCCTGACTTGTAAACAGGATGCCCAGCAGGAATCCGGCGATACAGACAATCAAAGTTGATTTCTTCAGGCTCCAGCCAAGTTTGTCTCTGAGCGGCGCGGCAACCCCGCCGTGCGCCAGGAAGAAGGCTGAATCCAGTCCCAGGAAGAACAAGCAGAAGAAGAATACTGCACCGATTAAACCGTTTAATGTAGGCATCATAGATATAGCCGCCGGGAACGTTATGAAAGCCAAACCTAACCCGGAAGCGGCAACATCGGTAGCGGATACTGATAATGCATGCATTAAGAATCCGACTATGCTGAATACGGCAAAACCGGCGAAGAATGCTGTGGCGCTGTCGGCGAAAGTAGTGATTGCGGCATTGTTATTGACATCTGATTTCTTGGCCATGAAACTACCGTAGGCGTACATACCAGCCATACCTACTGACAATGAGAAGGCAACCTGGCTGAAGGCTGCAAACCATACGCCTCCATCTGTTAACACGCTGAAATCTGTCGATAAATAGTAATTGAGCCCGTCGACCGCGCCGGGAAGGGTAATACCGCGTATGAAAAGGATAATCAATAAAGCCCAGGGAATGGCTACTGTCCATACCACGACTTTACCGATAACTTTGGCTCCCTTGAACATTATAAAGAACATTATTATCCATATAACGGCCAGCAAAGCCAGAGTTACCCATGCCTGCGCCCCGAAATCCGTAGGACCGGACGAAAGCTGCAAAATGGTATTGTAAAAATAACCGCCTGTACTTTCAGCTGCAGCCTGCCCTGTACCCCATGCCATGGTCATTGAATCGATGGCATATCTTAAAGACCATGCCATTACCACGGTATAATAGGCTACAATTAAAAAGGCTACGAAAACAGGCCACCAGCCTGCCCACTCCCACTTCTTGCCGATGCCTTCGAAAACACCGGGGGCTCCCTTCTGGAAGTATTTCCCCATACCGAATTCCATCATTAACCAGGGGATGCCCAGCAGTATAAGCCCGATAATCCAGGCAAATAGAAAAGCGCCTCCGCCATATTCATATGTCATATAAGGAAAGCGCCAAACGTTACCCAGCCCTATGGCTGAGCCGATCGCTGCAAAAATAAACAGCGACCTACTACCCCATCTTTCTCTTTTTACTTCCATTGTTTGATCTTTTTCTACCTTCCTTTAATAGATTT
>CAZJMW010000199.1:0-1706 GCA_964547375.1 uncultured Dehalococcoidales bacterium
TTTCATACGTAAATCTATATAATATTAATACACTTATAATCAGTATTATAACAACATTTTATTGTCGCTTATTTTTAATTTAGACAAAAAGAAAGACAGCACTCATCTTTTGGACAAATGCTCCGGTTATCGGAAAACATAACAGATAAGAAGGAATTAAAATTTCATACGCGTGCTCGTGGCAACAGTCTGGGGTGCTTATCTGTTGAGATCAGTTTCATACTCGACTTAGGTGACTTATTACACCGTGCGTCAGTAAAAATCGACCTTTGGTTTTTGTTTCCCGTTATGTGAAGCGTAGCTCTTTAAGCCCCCGTAGGACTCAGGGGGTTAACAGGCTCAAGATAAACATCATATCCCATCTTCTCCAATTCAGCCTTTAAATACTTTTTCCGTTTTTTCTCCATTCGGCTGTTCAGATAATCTGCTCCCAATTCATGGTAAGGAACATTGTATTTTAAAACATAATACACCGATTTGAGAATGGAATGGGCTACGGCCATTACCGCTCTTTTTTTACCTCGTCGGGCGGCCAAACGATGA
This sequence comes from uncultured Dehalococcoidales bacterium, assembly GCA_964547375.1. Taxonomy (GTDB): domain Bacteria; phylum Chloroflexota; class Dehalococcoidia; order Dehalococcoidales; family UBA5627; genus UBA5627. The sequence goes on from CAZJMW010000199.1 coordinate 544, forward strand.
TAACGGGCACTATAAAATGTATTCTTGGTGCGTGATGCGCCCCAGGCAGCTTCTACCAACGTTGCTTTGGCTTGTTTGTTTCCGTGGGTGGTTCGACCGCTTTTTTTTTACCCGCGCTCTCGTTGTTCCCGGGGGATACCCCTACCCAGCTTGCCAGGTGTTTTTCGCTTGGAAAAACTTCCATATCCAGTCCGATTTCGGCGATAAGGTCTTCAACGGTTTTGTGGCTTAATCCCGGAATCTCCTTAAGGAGTTCCAATACATTTTCGTAAGGCGAAAGCATTTGCCGTATCTTTTGATTAAGCTCTTCGATTAAAGATTCAATATGCCGGTTGTTTGAGCGGATGGTACCCAACAGATAGATGTGGTGATCGGTAATATTTCCGTTACAGGCTTCCCAAAGTTCCTCTTTGGTTGCACCAATTTTTCCATGATAAACCTCATCTATATCCTCGATGGTTACCTGTTTGCCTTCACACAGCCTGTCGATCAGTTTGGTGGCCGTAATCCCCGAGGTATCGCTTAATACACTCGAGAGTTTCACGTTACAATCTTCCAAAATACGAATGATCCGGTTTTTGTTGGATGCCACATCCCGGATTAATTTCTTGCGGTAACGGGTTAAATCCCGTAACTCCCGCTGCTCGCGTGGTGGAATGTAGCTGGGTTTAAGCAAACCGGCAAGCAGCAGCTTACACAACCACCGGCTGTCTTTTTTGTCCGTCTTATGTCCGGGAACGTTCTTAACGTGCCTGGCATTGACTATCCAAACAGTGATACCTGTTGGCTCAAGGATGTTATAAACCGGCTTCCAGTAAACTCCCGTACTCTCCATCGCTACGTGAGTAATCTTGTTTTCCACTAACCAGTCTTTCAATTCTGTCAAAGATCTCGTGAACGTCCCAAATTCTCGGGTGGTGCGTTCTATCCCTTCGCCATCTATGGTGGCGACTACCGTTTCCTTGTGGACGTCGAGCCCACACCCGCGGCTGACGACTTGTTCAAATGTTACTGTTTCCATTGTTGACTAAAGTTTAATGGTTCGTTATAAATCACCTTGATGGTGGCGACAAAACTAAATAAAACCAGTCAATATGGAAGCAGCGAACCTGCTAAATTTTCATCCGCTTGGGCGTTCTAAAAGCTATCATGGAGGTTTCATA
>CAZJMW010000200.1:0-1671 GCA_964547375.1 uncultured Dehalococcoidales bacterium
GCTGGAATATAACCATGGTATAAAAGAAAGCAAAGACGAATACCAGTATAAAATACAAAGCCCAATATATAATTCCCAGCGGTAAAGCGGTATCCGAGCTGAATATCTCCGCCACCCAGTACCAGAAGTTTTGGGATTCGGCATCCATAAAATAGCTGGCAATAATTCCCGGGAACATTACCAGTGCCATAGCAAATATCAGCGGAATCATACCGGCGGTATTTACCCTTAAGGGAATATGGCTGGCTCCGGACTGACGATACATGCGCCCGCTCTTAAATACGCTCTTGGCATACTGTACCGGAATACGCCTGTGGGCTTCAGTAAAGATAACAATCAATACTGTCGTTGCCAAACCTACCACAAAGAAGGTCAACAACCCGGCCAGCTGCCCCTGTTGTGCCGCTAAAAATGCATCCCCGACCATCTCAGGCAACCCGGCGACAATACCGGCGAAGATGATAATCGAAATTCCGTTGCCGATACCATACTCGGTGATTTGCTCACCCAGCCATACCAGGAACATCGTTCCGGCTATCATGGTAATAATCATGGAAACGGTTAACAGTACATCAGCCTGTGCCACCGCCCCGGCGTTCTGTAAAATAACCAGTTGACCGTATCCGGCCAGACCTGCCATGGGTATAGTCAACCAGTGGGTGATACGATTTATTTTATTCTTACCGGCTTCCCCTTCCTGTGATATAGCCTGTAGCTTGGGAATAACCGGCGTCATTACCGTCATAATAATTGAAGCCGTGATATAAGGATAAACGCCCATAGCGGCAACACTGAAATTCTGCATTGCCCCGCCGCTGAAGAGGTCCATCATTCCCAGTATGGCGTTATTTTCAAATAGCGCCGCCAGAGCGACGGAGTCTACTCCGGGAAGAGGGACATGCGCGATCAGCCGGAATACTACAAGTATGCCGAACGTAACCAGAAGGCGCCGCCTCAAATCGGGCAGTCTGAAGGCATCGATAGCTGCCTGCAGAAGCCTCGGCTTAGCCATTAGCCACCTCTACCGCCGTACCGCCGCAAGCCTCTATCCTGGCTTTGGCAGCCGCTGAGAATTTATCCGCTTTCACCGTCAGGGCTTGATTTAAATCCCCGCGGGAAAGTATTTTTACCGGTTTTCTGGTATTTTTAATAATTCCGGCCTCTACCAGTTTGTCTGCCGTAATCTCACTGCCGGCCTCAAAAACATTGAGGCTGCTCAAGTTTACTACTTCATATTCTACACGAAAGATATTGGTAAACCCGCGCTTCCTGGGAAGACGCTTAATTAAAGGCAGCTGACCGCCTTCAAAGCCGGGTCTTACCTTATTGTTTCCGGCGCGTGATTTCTGCCCCTTGCAGCCTTTGCCGGAATATGTACCATGCCCGCTGCCGTTTCCACGGCCGACACGCTTACGATCTTTTTTTGAACCCGTTGCCGGTGATAATAATTCCTGCCTCACTAGTTTGCTTCCTCCACTTTAACCAGGTGCCTTACCTTCTGAATCATACCCCTGAGAGCATAGGAATCTTCCAGCACTACACTCTGATTCAATCGTTTAAAACCCAGAGCGGTTAAAGTTCTTTTCTGGTCCTCGGCATAACCGATACCGCTTTTCACCAGTGTAATACGTAATTTAGACATCGGCACCCTCCCCGGCTTCCGCCGATTCG
>CAZJMW010000201.1:0-1665 GCA_964547375.1 uncultured Dehalococcoidales bacterium
GTATAGAAAAAGAGGCAGACAAAGACGATTACCGCCATCATCACCCACAGCACAACCATGTGTTCGAAAATAAATTCTGCCATAGCTATACCTGCTTATGATTATTATAACTTATATAACCGTTATTAATAAACCACTCTATGGTATCTTTGATAGTTTCGCTTAAAGGACGGGGATTGTATCCCAGTTCGGCTGCCGCCCTGGCATGACTGACGTTTCGGTTGCTGCCCAGCGCCTTTAAAGAGATTCCGGTAAACAGGGCACGCCCACCTGTAACACGACTGTAAACTTCGAAAAAAGGAGCTCCCGCTTTTGCCAGCCACATCGGCGCGGTAAAAAACGGGGCATTATTGCCGGTAATCTGTGCAATCTGTTTGGCAATATCTTTTAAACTGACCCACTCGCCCGACAGCATGTATTTTTCAGAGGGCTTTTCGACTTCCGCCGCTTTTATTATTCCAAAGGCGACATCGCGCGCATCTACCCAGTCCAGCCCGGCATCGACAATGGCAGGCATTTTACCCCTGCCGATAGATACCAGTATGGCTCCGAAATGCGAGGGCTCATAATCGTAAGGCCCGATAATTCCGGTCGGAGAAAGCACCACCGTTTCCAACCTTTCCGCTCTTGCCCGGCGCACCAGCTTTTCTCCGCAGGCCTTGGAATAATCGTAGGGTATGGCATTCTTGTCTTCCACTAATGAACGTGTTTCATCGAGGGGCTGGTTTTGCGGCTCCTGGTTGCAGGCGTGGAATGAGCTGACGTGTATTAACCGCCTGACATCGCACTTCTTGCAGGCAGCAATGACGTTTTCCGGGCCTTTGATGTTCAGGGCTTCTACCTGCGGCCTGTTCCAACCGACTACGGAGACCTTGGCAGCAAGATTGAATACCACATCGGCGCCGCTAAAAGCCTTTTCCAGCAGGATTGGATTCAGGGTATCGCCGTGAATCATCTCCACATCGAGATTCTTGAGGTGTTTACAGTTGATATGTATAACTGTGCGTACCTGCCAGTTTCCGGCAAGCAAAGCATTGACGAGGTTCATCCCCAAATGACCCGAAGCGCCCGTAACAACCGCTAGCATATTGGCAGAATTCTAGCATTTAACTAAAGTATTGGCAATGTTAAGAATAAGTTTGTACTATAAAGTCATCCTGACAATCAGCTTCGCAGCAAATCCCCTTTGATTCCCCTTTTCCAAAGTGGAAGAATATGTTCTCCTTCTAACGAAGAGAAAAATTCAGATTATTCGCCAGGCAGGTGCTTATCGTTTTTATCAGAAAGACCAAACATCGTAGTCATTTCTCCCTTTGGCAAAGGGAGAGTGAGAGGGATTTTGGTTATAATCCCCACCCCGGATGCTTCGTTCGTTCTTCACGAACTCCAGCATGACAATTCTCTATATGTCATCCTGAAGACACAGGGGGTGCCTGAAGGATCCGGGGGGTGGGGAGAAATAGCAGACTCGTTGCCCCGGCATCATGTGGAAACTCGTTAATAACCGCCCCGCCCAAGATGTTGAGTACAGGCAAAGCCGGAAAGAAATCCCGATTCATCGGGGCCGCGTCGCTTCGCTCCTCGCAATGACGAATTATTATTCCGCCACTCAGGATGATTCATCCCTCATCAGTCTCATTTCATTCGACAGCTTCCCCCAAGGGA
>CAZJMW010000202.1:0-1637 GCA_964547375.1 uncultured Dehalococcoidales bacterium
AAGCCGCAAACGGAAGAGGTGATTAAATTCCTCTCCGAGAAGAGCGGAGCTAAAATCAGGGAGGATGCCGGTATCAGTATCAAGCCGATATCCGAAACCGGCAGCCGGCGCATTCTGCGCTACGCTTTTGAATTTGCCCGCAAAGAAGGCCGCAAGAGAGTAACCGCCATTCACAAGGCAAATATCATGAAATTCTCCGACGGCCTGTTTTTAGCCATTGCCCGCGAGTTAGCCAACGAGTATCCCGAAATCGAATTCGAAGACCGCATTGTCGATAACATGACCATGCAGCTGGTTAAAAATCCGCAGCAGTTCGATGTTATTGCCTGCCCCAACCTCTACGGCGATATATTATCAGACCTGTGTGCCGGACTGGTGGGCGGGCTGGGGGTTGCCCCCGGAGCCAATATCGGCGACGAGTACGCCCTCTTCGAGCCGACTCACGGTAGCGCCCCGAAATACAAGGGGTTAAACAAGGTCAATCCGATGGCCATGATGCTTTCAGGTGTTATGATGTTAAAACACATCGGCGAGACGGCAGCCGCTGTCAGATTGGAAAAAGCCATTGCCGAAGTAATTGCCGAAGGTAAAAATATTACCTATGACTTGAAACCGGACTCCGAAAGAGAATCAGCGGTCGGCACCTCGCAGGTGGCTGATGCAGTAATAGAGAAACTGGAGGCTATAAAATAATGAAACCTAAGATAAGCGTTATCGGCGCCGGCAATGTCGGTGCCAGCCTTGCACAGTGTCTGGCTGTAAAAAACATAGCTGATATCGTTCTTCTTGATATCGTAGAGGGTCTTCCTCAAGGGAAAGCCTTGGATTTACAGCAATCCGCCCCGGTTACGGGATTCGATTCCATAATCACCGGCACCAATAACTATGAAGATACTGCCAAATCCGATGTGGTTATTGTTACCTCCGGCATTGCGCGTAAACCGGGCATGAGCCGCGACGACCTGGTCAAAATCAATGCAGGCATTGTGGCAGACGTTACCAGAAACATTGTAAAATACTCGCCAGATTGCGTTATCATCATCGTTACCAATCCGGTCGACACTATGACTTATCTGGCTTTAAAGACCAGCGGATTTCCTAAAAACCGCGTGGTCGGACTTTCGGGAGTACTCGACAGCGCCAGGCTCTCGAGCTTTATCGCTATGGAACTCGATGTGCCGATGACTGAAGTTAATTCCTATGCCCTCGGAGAACACGGGCAGAATATGGTAATTATCCCCAGGTTTGCCACTGTCAACGGACAACCTATTACAGACCTTATGTCACAAGCAGCAATAGATAAACTGATAGAAAGAACCGTTAACGGGGGAGCCGAAATCGTAGGATTTTTAAAGACAGGCAGCGCCTTTTATGCACCGGCTGCCTCCGCTGCACGAATGGCAGAAGCTATAATAATGGATAAGAAAGAAATTCTCCCCTGCGCCGCCTACCTGGAAGGGGAATACAGCCTGGATGATGTGGTAATCGGGGTCCCTGTTAAGCTGGGAAGCGACGGCATCGAGGAGATAGTAAGTTTTAAACTTAAGGAAGAAGAATTCGAAGCCTTGAAAAAATCGTCTGAGGCCGTCAGGGCGCTTATTAATACGCTGGGTGTGTAAATTGTCATGCTGAATTCG
>CAZJMW010000203.1:0-1630 GCA_964547375.1 uncultured Dehalococcoidales bacterium
TTCTACTAAAAACACATAATATGACAAAAACATTTCACTTTTTATTAACTTTAGTATTATTTTACGTTATATCCTTATTAAATATTCCTGTTTTTTCAGCCGAGAAATTACCTGCTTTTCCCGGTGCGGAAGGTTTCGGTCGGTACACAACAGGTGGCAGAGGTGGCGAAGTATATCATGTTACTTCACTTGCCGATGATGGCTCTGAAGGTACACTCCGTTGGGCGTTAAATAAAGCAGGTAAAAGAACGATTGTTTTTGATGTTTCCGGTACCATTTTTCTGAAATCAGCATTGCCAATAACAAGCGGAAATGTAACGATAGCAGGTCAAACTGCACCGGGCGATGGAATTTGTGTGGCCGATTATCCTTTCACTATTAACGCGAGTAATGTTATTATCCGCTTTATGCGTTTCAGGCTTGGAAATAGGAATGTTGCCTATCACGAAGGCGATGCGTTAGGAGGAATGGATCAGGAGAACATTATAGTTGATCATTGTTCTGTTAGTTGGAGTATTGACGAATGTTTATCTGTTTACGGGATGAAAAATTCCACCGTACAATGGTGTATCGTATCGCAAAGTTTACGAAATGCAGGTCATGCCAAAGGAGCACACGGATATGGAGGTATTTGGGGAGGCAGCGGCGCAAGTTATCATCATAATCTGATGGTGCATCACGACAGCCGAACTCCTCGTCTTGGACCACGTACCGGAACGCAGACTGACGAAAGAGTTGATATGCGGAATAATGTACTTTATAACTGGGGAGGTTTAGGATGTTATGGTGGTGAGGGCATGAATGTAAATATTGTAAACAATTACTATAAACCTGGTCCGGGAACCAAACAGCGCCCTGCTTATATACAATATCGCATTGCCGGAATAGGAATTCGTACTACGCAGTACGTTACTGAAAATTCTGCTTATGCACCTATGTGGCATGTTTGGGGAAAATTTTATGTGGATGGAAATTATGTAAACGGATTTCCCAACGTAACTGCCGATAACTGGACAAACGGTATTTATGCTCAAATAAATAATGCTGAAGTTGATAACACTTTTACACAAGCTACAAAGGATACAATGAAGCTTACGACCCCGATTAAATATATTTTCACTACGACACATTCAGCAGAACAGTCATACGAAAAAGTTTTACAATATGCAGGGGCTTCATTAGTACGCGATTGGCTCGATACATTGATGATATACGATACTCGTTATGGAAAAGCTTCATACACAGGAGCAGGAAATATTCTCGGAATTATTAACTCACAAGAAGATAATAAACCTGTAAATGCAACGGAAAACTGGAGTGCGTGGCCTGAATTGATTTCTAATACTTATCTTACAGATACTGATCGAGATGGAATGCCTGATACATGGGAAATTGCACAAGGACTGGATCCGAACAATCCTTCGGACCGAAATAATTTAAACAGCGAAGGATACACCATGCTCGAAGTGTACATGAATAGTATTGTTGCCCATATTATGACAGGTGGAAATGAAGGAGGTACCCCAACCGGTAATATCGAGGAAGAAATTAAAACAGAAGTAAAAAGCGTATTATTGGCGCACAACACTTATACTGGAGCAGCTTCGGCTTCTTCACCATGGACTTTCGA
>CAZJMW010000204.1:0-1625 GCA_964547375.1 uncultured Dehalococcoidales bacterium
CAGCTTTCCCCGTCGCCTGTTTTAATTCCATCGGGCTTCCTTCAGCCACGATTTTTCCCATCCTCATAAATGCCAGCTTGTTGCAGTGGGCGGCGTCATCGAAAGTGTGGCTGGATATAATCAGCGTCGAGCCGCTTTTTGTCAGTTCTTCGAAGTACTTCCAGAAATGCACCCTCAGTTCCGGGTCCAGCCCCACCGTCGGTTCGTCCAGAAAAATCAGCGGCGGTTTGTGCACGATGGCACAGGCTAGGCTGACACGCTGTTTCATGCCGCCGGACAGGTTAGATACCTGTGTTTTTCGCTTCGGCCAGAGGTCTACCAACTTGATTACCTCTTCCACCCGTTCAACTCTTTCCTTTTTATGTTTTAAACCGTAAATGCGGGCGAAGAAATCGATATTACGGGTTACCGTCAATTCCGAATAGAGCGCCGGTAGCTGCGGCATATAACCGATTTGGCTAGCCAGCTCACGCGAAGCCGATTTGCCGAGGCACTTGATGCTGCCTGAAGAGGGTTTAAGCAAACCCACCATCAGCCGGATGAGGGTTGTTTTACCGGCACCGTTCGGCCCTAAAAGCCCGTAACTGGTTCCGGGACTGATTGCTACGGACATTTCGTCGATTACTTTCAGTTTGCCGTAGCTGAAGGATAAATTACTGATATCGATTGCCGTTTCGCTCATATGCTGCCTTCCTTTTTATCCAAATTCTCTGCCGCAATACCTTTAAACACGAAATTCATTATTTCAGTTACTACTTCTTCGCGCGGGATATTTTTAAGCGGGCTTTTATCGCCCTCGATAGAACTGAGCATGATAAAGCCGATAATCATGCCTCCCATTATCCTGGTGGCTACGGCAGGATTCATTTTACGAATCTTTCCCGAAGCTGTCATTTTGCCGTATGACCCTTCCATTTTTGCGAAGAACGGTTGTAAAAACTGTTCGGCATACAATTTTTTCAGTTCAGGGTCGCGCTGTATTTCGCTCATCAAACCCATAATATGAGAAACATTATCGTTCTCGGCAAAATTGAGCCTGTCCTGCAGAATATCCTTCAAGACGAATGGTGTTCCGTCTCCCGGTAACCTGTCGATAAGTTCCATCAACTGCATGGTAATAATTAAATTTTTAATAACCGCTATAAAAAGCTCTCTTTTAGTAGGGAAATAATTGTAAATAGTCCCCTCGGCAACTCCGGCGGCTTTAGCTATTTCCGAGGTGGTGGTGGCGGCAAAGCCTTTGCGCGAGAAGATAGGCAGGGCGGAATCCAGTATTTGCTGCTTTCTCATTTCGGCGATTGTCTTTTTTCTTTCGTGCCTGCTGGCTGCCATTATCAGTCTCCCATATAAAATGAATGAGCACTCACTCAATAAGCAATTATAGTTCTCAGGAAATACTGTTGTCAATACTTTTATTAATAAACAAGGGAAATATTCAAAAAATGTCATGCTGGAGTTCGTGAAGAACGAACGAAGTATCCGGGGAGGGGGATAACAAAACCCTCATCCGTCATTTACTCCATAAATGCCACCTTCCCCCGGGGGAAGGCAAAATCAATCGAGAAAAAACGGCTTCCCTTGGGGGAAGCTGTCGAATGAAATGAGACTGATGAGGGATGAATCAT
>CAZJMW010000205.1:0-1605 GCA_964547375.1 uncultured Dehalococcoidales bacterium
TATTTTATACTGGTATTCGTCTTTGCTTTCTTTTATACCATGGTTATATTCCAGCAGCAGGACCTCCCGGGTGTCCTACAGAGACAGGGCGGTTTTGTTCCCGGTATCAGGCCGGGAAAGCAGACGGCAACTTATCTGACAGGAGTGATTGAACGTATAACCTGGGGTGGTGCGCTATTTTTAGCGGTTGTGGCAATTATGCCTTTCATTGTCAGCCTGGTGAGTAATGTCAGCAACATGGTCCTGTCCAGTTTCGGCTTACTGATCGTGGTAGGTGTGGTGCTGGATACCATGAAGCAGATGGAAGCACAGCTTTCCATGAGACGTTATGAAGGCTTTATAAAATAAAAAACCAGGTGGAATAAAGAGATTGTATATTATATTCCTTGGAGCTCCCGGCGCCGGTAAAGGAACTCAAGCTACCGGTGTCGCCAAAGAGTTTGGACTGGTATCCATAGCAACGGGGGATTTATTCCGCCAGGCGGTGGAGCGCGGTGATGAGCTTGGCAAAAAAGTTAAGGAATATATGGAAAAAGGGGCCTTGGTCCCTAATGAGATAACGGTGCAGATGGTCTTAAACAAGCTTTCGGAACCCGGGAGCATGGGCGGGGCTATACTGGACGGATTCCCCAGGAATCTGGGGCAGGCGGAAGCTCTCGATGAGGCTTTCAAAAAACAGAATAAAAACATAGACAGTGTTGTATATATAAAAGTAGAAGAGAACGAACTGATAAGGCGCTTGTGCGGCCGCTGGGTGTGCCGCAGTTGCCAGTCACCTTACAGCATTCTAGGCACATTAACCGAAGAACAGAAAAAGTGCTCTAAATGCGGTGGTGAACTTTATCAGAGACCGGATGACAACCTGGAAACAATTAAAAACCGGCTTAAGGTCTATTTTACCGAGACCTCGCCCCTGATTGAATACTATAAAAATTCAGGCAGGTTAATCGAGGTAGACGGGGAAGGGGAAGTCGGGGAAATAACAAAGAGGATTATAGGGGCTCTTCGCAGGAAAGCCCGAAATTAAATAATGAGTATAAAATTAAAGTCCGAGAAGGAAATCGCAACTATGCGAATAGCCGGACGGATTGTAGCTGAAGTATTGCATGTGTTGAAAAACAGCGTGCAGGCGGGAATGAAAACAAGGGAACTTGATTTGATAGCCGAAAAGGAATTGAAGAGACTGGGAGCTAAACCGTCTTTTAAGGGATACTACGGGTATCCGGCCAGTCTTTGCGTTTCGATAAACGAAGAGATCGTTCACGGCATTCCCGGCGATAAGATTATTAAAAACGGAGACATCGTTTCTATGGATGTCGGTTCGATATATGAAGGATACCAGGGTGATGCCGCTTTATCAGTCGGAGTGGGTGAAATCAGTCCTAAAGCGGCTGAACTTTTAAGGGTTACCGAAGGGGCGCTTGCCGCCGGTATTTCCTCCGCACGCGACGGAGCCAGGCTGGGCGATATCGGGGCTGCCGTGCAGGAATATGCTGAAGTAAGGGGTTTTTCGGTGGTTCGTGAATATACCGGGCACGGTATCGGAAAACAGATGCACGAAGACCCGCTGATTCCCAATTTCGGCACCAGGGGAAGCGGTATAGA
>CAZJMW010000206.1:0-1581 GCA_964547375.1 uncultured Dehalococcoidales bacterium
CCGGAACCAATTTTCAATTAACACCGGATTCACCGGCTAAAGATGCCGGTATTGCTGCCGGAGCGCCGTTAACCGATTATGCGGGGGCTTCCCGTGGTCTGGATGCAGGGTATGACATTGGTGCGTACGAGCTGCCAGTGATAGTAAAAGAACCTGTTGTTCAGATAAGCTACACGGACAGCAAAGCGATAGATTGTGTGTACGGCAATGTCATGAAAGCGCAGACTATCACACCTGCCAACGCAATTATTCTGAAAAGTATTCAGTTTCAAATACGAAAAGCCGGTTCACCTTCCGGAAATGTTGAGATAAACATTATGGCTACAGACACTACCGGTAAGCCTGTCGGTGAGGCGCTTGCCTCATCAGCCATCTCCTGCGCAACGGTGACCGGTTCAACCCAGTGGCACAGCTTCTCTTTCAGCGATGATATAACTTTAGAAGCTGGTAAACAATATGCAATCTGTCTGAGTGCGTCTCAAGGTGACTCTTCGAACAGAATCTGGTACCAGGTAGATACTGCCGGCTCATATCCTTCCGGTTTTGTTTGCCAGACGTATTCAGCAGGGAAAAAGTGGACAACTCTTGAAAAATACGATGCTGCTTTCGAAGTAACAGGCTGGTAAGACATTAACAATATCACCTCCCTGAGAGATAAAGAATAATGCTCTCAGGGGGGTGATTCTATCAATCCCGGTATTTAACTCTTCAGTGCGTATTCCTTTTTTTGTTTGCTTTCCAAAATGACGTATTCGTCGTAATTACTTAAAAACCGCAACACTTCGTCTTTTGGGAATCTCCTGTCACCTCGCGGGCCAATGCGATATGGCGTTAACACCCCGTTATTGCTCCATCTCCTGACTGTGTTGACGTGGATATTAAGTAATCTGGCAACCCCGCTTGTTGTTAACATCCGGTTATTTAGACTCTTTGTCATAATCTAACCTCACTTTTTCTGGAATAAACGTTCTCGATAAAGCATTTGTACGTTACCGGGGTAGATAAATAGATAGTATCCCATCGGGTTGCAATGCGATATTATGCAAAAGTCGTAATTCTTTTCTGATAAAAAGCGCAGAGATACTACACTTAAAGTAGTAATATTTTCCGACCTTTTTATCATCAATAATAAAAGGTAATGGAGTAAGTATTGATACAACAATAAAATATAGTAACTAAATGAAACACATACATAAAAAAACAATCGAGAAGGATTGATAAAAAGACGGAATACCTGCCGGCGAACGAGCCATCGTAGTACCCGAAGAATCGGATGCATACACCGGAGTATTGGCGCTTTTCAAGAAGAAATGGATAAGAGATGCTGTGTGAAAGACTGGACAGGCCGGGACAACAGCCAGAGTAAAGGTAAAAGGTTAATGATAGGGAACTTTAAACTTGATAATCGTGCCTTTACCAGGAGTTGACTCGATAGATAAGGTACCTGATATTAACGAAATTCTTTCCCTGATACCAATCAAACCCAACGTTTTTTTATTGGTTATATTCAACTCAATTTCATCGATATTAAACCCTTTTCCGTTATCGGTAATACTGAATGAAGCATGACTTTTAAAATAT
>CAZJMW010000207.1:0-1581 GCA_964547375.1 uncultured Dehalococcoidales bacterium
TCGCCGAGAAAACGGGTTATAAATGGCCGAAAGATATTGACAACGGCGTTTGAGGAAGATATATTATGGGTAAGCATAGCTCTTTCACAATAAGATATTCTGGCCGCCGCTGGCGGAGGACGGTTTCTCGCTATGCCTAATCGTTCTTCAAAAGCGGCGACCGGAGGAAAAATGTCTGACGGTTTATTCGCGCAGTTTGAAACCAATTTCATGCTGACGGACAGCCGGCTGGATGGGATGTCAGACGGAGCTTTTCGGGTCTATATGACCCTATGGGCATTAGCCGTCCATAAGCGAAGGGAGACACTTTGGTTCGCCAAGGGTGCCTCAAGCATCGCCCATGCCTGCCGCAAGGATGCCCGAAGCATCCCCGCAGCCCTCGCATCTTTGCAGCAATTATGCTTAATTGAGATAATAGACGAAAAGACTATAAAGGTATGCGGCGTAAAGAATAAGCACCCAAGATTGCGTTGGAAGGATGACGACTTGAAAAATCTCAAAAAATCTTCAGACGCAGATATAGATATAGAGGTAGATATAGATATAGATAAAGAGATAGATATAGATATAAGAGAAGAAGAGTCGCCAGATAAATCTGGCTCCCCACGATTGCAAAAATTCTATCAAGCCGTAATTCAAATTGATTATTCAAAATATAAAGACCTGGGACTTTCCAAAGTAGATTATGATTTTGAAATCAAAAAGATGGCCGGTTGGATAGAGGCTAATCCCCGGAAAGGCAATAAATCAAATTACGGCCGGTTTATTCATAACTGGCTGATACGGAGAATTGAAGATGGAAAACAATCAAAGCGTGGTGGCCGAGAAGTTGACACCTTCCCCGATTGAAATTAATGTCCGGGAATATTACTGGCCGAAGGTTGAAAAAATTCTTGGCCCTCGGCACATAATGGCTTCCATTGAAGAGGTTGATAAAAGGATACGTCCCAAGATTCAGTCTATCATTGACAATCTCTATACTGACGGTCGAAAGGGTGCTTATATCATGGGGAATATTGGATCGGGGAAGTCGTCTGTTTTATCAATACTATTCAAGGCAGCTATTGAACATAAATTTAGGCGCGTAGTGGATTGGTTACGTGAAAACGGGAGGGAACATGTAGCCTATTATAATGCGCCAAGTATAGAAATGGATTTTAAATTGATATATATAACCCACTCGGAACTCATTCGTGAAATACGGGGGCATATAAAAGAACACGATGAATCTTCAATGATTCCATATAGGCTGGCCAACGCCGATATTATTTTTATTGATGATTTTGGGAGGGCTTACGACGATAAGGCTGGCTGGAATGTGTCAATTCAGGATGAGTTCTTCGATTGGCGATGGGTAAATAAAAAGCATTTGTTTATAACGAGCAATTACCGGCCGGACACGATCAGAGAGTGGGAGGGTTACGGTCGTATTATCAGCCGGATTACGGACCCGGGTTATGCTGAAATTATTCAGGTTCCGGGTGGAGATAGACGGAAATAGCCCACCGCCCCATTTCGGCAGGAATAGAATATTCTTGACAAACGATATTAAAATTGTTATACCTCCGCAGGTTAGAATTG
>CAZJMW010000208.1:0-1578 GCA_964547375.1 uncultured Dehalococcoidales bacterium
AACTCGGACGGGCGGCGGCAACCGCCCTCATGGGAATCCCACCCCGCTCCATGCTGATGGCGCGGCGACCAATGCCGTGAAGCGTTCAAGTCGCAAGTATCATTGTATCAAGCGTGAGATCGTCGCCGGGCGGATTTGCCTGTCTCGCCCCGCCGCAGTTGGCTTTTATCGCTCTTGCCGTCAAACGGCAGTTATGGCGCGCCCTGCGGCCCGGCTCCTTCACGCTTTGAACGTATCCGGGTTATCGGTATGAAATTGTCAAAGATCAGGTGAGAAGGAATTTATCCTCTCACTTATTAGGACTGGGTAAGGCGTTTTGACCACCCGGATTCTGAAAAAAGTGTAACAAAAAAACGCCAGGCAATTTAACTGCAAGGCGTTTTGGTATAGGAGCTATTCAATTTCCGGGGGCAGGTTTCGGAACAGATCACAATCATAAAAATCTATAATGCACAAATCCAGTCCGTCACACAGCTTTTTTACCGTTACCGCGCTTACATCCCTGCGCTCCGGTTGTAACATGCTGTATACGGTGGAGGGCGTTATTCCCGACAACCGTGCAAGCTCGGTATATGAAATATCCCGCTCCGCGCACAGTTGTTTGAATCGCTCTGCAATAGCGTCTTTAATCTTTATGCCCTCACCGCCTTTCCATTAGTTTCAAAATAAGCATATCAATCCATACGCTTTGTCGTATACGCACTTGCGTATTACATGCTTTTCTGATAAACTAATTTTAACAGCAAACGGCCCCGCCAAAGTGACGGGGCCGTCCGGCAAGGTTGCCGTTAGTCGGAAAGGTATTTATAGAGTTGCTGGAGGGCGCGTTTGATCGAGTAGCCGACTGCGGATTGATTTACACCTTCTAAATCGGCAATCTGGCGGTAAGACAGATTATCCGAAAAGTGTAAAAGCAACCTCCGGCGCTGAGTTGTGGAAAGGCGATTGACCGCCGCATAAAGCTGGCGGTAGCTTTCCATCCTAATCAGAAGATCGGCGGCGTCCTCCTGTGGATAGTTCATAGCCGCGTCTGCTAAGCCGTCTATGAAATCCATGTAATCAAGATGTCGCCTGTCTTGCCGCCTTTGGGAACGGATTTGTCGGTCGGACTGTTCCAGCAGTTCCTTAACCGAAGTTGGTACCTCAACGCAAATCCGCATCCCATTGGCGGTTTTGTATGTTATCGTTACAAATGGCTTGTCCAATTGTTTTTCCTCCGTTCATCATTTTTGCGGGTGGATGGGTGATGAACGGAGAAGGGCGGGGAGCGACAGCCGGGGCCGCTATGCTTCGGTGGCCCGGCGCGGACTACGGGCCAAGTTGGCCCGTAGTGGAAAGGCTTGTCCTTTACATTCGTAGTCAAAAAAGAGGATAAAAAAACACCTTTACAGGAAAGTTCCCGAAAGGTGTCGAATAAAAAATGAGCGTAATGGCCGTCTATAAATTGCCGTGTGTTTTTGAAGCTATATGGAAGAAAAGCTTCTGCTACATACAGCCATCATGGTATGATGGCTGCCCTCCAAGAATAGCAAACTGCGGTTTGGGATACATAAAAGCCTCCTATCCCAAAGCCGTCGC
>CAZJMW010000209.1:0-1574 GCA_964547375.1 uncultured Dehalococcoidales bacterium
GGAGGAATGAAAAATGAAAACTGGATTAACCGCAAGCACCGAAGGGAGATTGATTTTTGGCCCGGGCGAAGTCTTTATCAACTTTGACGAAGAGTATCTGACGGGCACACCTCTCGGGGCAACGAGGGGAGACCCTGTATTTGACCCCGGAAGAACCATGCGCAATGTCGAGGTTGCCGGAACCAAGGGCAGGATTAAAGGACTGACAGTCATTGATAATGTAGAACCTACCCTTAAAGTTCAACTGCTGGAAATGACAGCTGCTAACTTACAGTCAATTATTGCCGGAGCTACCGCCGACGAAGACGGTAATATCATCGGCGGGGAGATAACGGAAGATTCCTACCTTGATAATGTTACCCTGGTTGCCGAGGATAAAGACGGTAACGATTTCATTGTTATACTTTACAATGCGTTACCCACGTCCGTCTCTCCGGTAAACTTTGCTGACAAAGGGGAGGCTGTGCTCGAGGTCACTTTTACCGGGCATTTTGACGCATCAACCCCGGATGAAGAACCCTGGAAAATTATACCCGTCACCGCAGGGAGCTAAATATGGAAGAAGTTAAAATCAGAGCGCTAAAGGTAGATGATGTCTTCCCTTTGGTAGAAATCATCGGCAAGGTTATACAGTCTACCGAGAATGTTATACCTGCCAATATAGAGTCTGCCCCTGACGCACTAGAAGCCCAAAAGATAGGCAAGTCCCTGCTTATGGGGATAGCAGAAGCCAGAGGGGAGATAAAGGGCTGGTTAGCCGATTTGTGCGGTATGACGGCTGGGGAATTCGACGAGCAGCCACCCGTGTTTTTGCTTGACGTTATCGAGCAGTTAATCATTCAGAAAGACTTTAAGGATTTTTTCGGCAAGGCCTTGAAATACACTACACTACTGTCAAAAAGAAAACCCCGGGCATCTGGAAAGACTTCGACGCAATCTCCGCCCGCTACGGATGGACAGACGAATACATCCGCTCCCTCAGATATGACCGATACAGACAAATAGTCTCAGTTATTAGTGAAGCGCTACGGGAAGATAGTAGAAAACAAGCATTAACGTGGTATTTACAAGGCGCACACATGAAGGAAGAATCCTTTCCGGACTACCTCTCCAGACTTGGTCTTAGTGACAGACCGGAGCCGAAATCAAAAGAAGAAATTAAATACAAAACCCAATCTATTTTAGAACGATACTCAAAAATGAGGAATCACAATGCAGGCATTTGAAATCGTTGGTAAGTTAATATTGGAAGGCGCCGGTCAGGTCAGGGCCGAACTTGAAAAAAGCGGCGTTAGCGCAAAAGAAGCCGCCAACCAGGTTAAGGTACTCGAAAAACAATTAGCCGACCTTGAAAAAGTGGCTAACGTAGTCGGTAAGGGCATGATTGCGCTGGGTACTACTATTATTGCCGCCGCCGGTATGGCTGTCAAGGCCGCGATAGAGGTAGAGTCAACAACTATTGCCTTTGAGAATTTATCAACGTCAGCAGGGCAAGTCTCGGAAGATATTCTCTCAGCCTTACAGGATGCCTCGGCCGGTACGGTTGCCGCGAATAAACTAATGCTTGCGGCAAA
>CAZJMW010000210.1:0-1536 GCA_964547375.1 uncultured Dehalococcoidales bacterium
TTTTAACCAACCTGGCGCATTGCTGCAATCCTGTCCCCGGTGACGATATCGTGGGGTATGTTACGCGCAGTCGCGGCATTACCATTCATCGCCGCGATTGTTTTAATATTATCAACGAAGACGAGAAGGAAAGGTTAATCGAGGTGGAGTGGGGACAGACCGAGGCTCAGTATCCGGTAACTATTCAGGTGGATGCCTGGGACAGGGTGGGTCTGGTACGCGATGTCTCCACTATTATTGCTGAGGATAAGGTCAATATACTCAGTATGAACGTAACCGAGCATGGCGACCGTACAACAACTATTCTTCTTACGGTAGAAACCAAGGGACTGGCGCATCTTTCCCGTATTCTGGCCAGAATCGGAGGAATAAGGGGAGTGCTTAGTGTTACCCGTGTCGGTGAGGAATCCGGCGGCAAACAGAAAACGATGATGTAAAAATATCCCAAAAACCTTGACTTTTTGTCTTAAAATAATTTTTATAGTATAATGTGAAACAGATTCAGGAGGAAGAATTTGCCTAATATTAAATCAGCTGAAAAACAGCAGAGAATAGCGCTGAAAAGAAGAGCTATAAACAAAATTAACGTCAGCAAGACCAAAACCGTATTGAAAAAAGCGGAAGAGTCTATTGCTTCAGGTGATCTTGAGAAAGCCGCAGAGGATATTAAAGCCGCTGCCAGCACTCTGGATAAAGCCGCCGGCAAGGGCGTTATTCATGCCAACAACGCCGCACGTCACAAATCAAGGTTGGAAAAAAGGCTTAACAAAGCCAAGGCTGCCTCTTCAACAAAGTAGCCTGCTTTTCCCGACCATTTCATTGCAATCCAAAAGCTGCCGATTATTCGGCAGCTGCTTGTTTTTCTAATTTTTCGCATCGTTTTATTGACAGTGTGTCCTTATTGTTCTAAAATAACAGAACAGATGTTCTTGTGAGGTTATGGCATTGAAAACTAAGGAACTATCGGATAAACAGCGGCGCATTGTCGAATTTATACAGGGGTTCTGGTCGGAGAATAACTTCCCGCCCAGCGTTCGCGATATTGTGGCCGGATGCGCTTTAAGCTCGACCTCGGTTGCCGATTACAATCTCAAGCTGCTGGAGAAAAAGGGTATTATCCGCCGCCACAAGGAAGTCTCGCGCGGCATCGAATTGCCATCACTTTCCGGAGGGTCAAAAAGGCTGGAAGTACCCGTCATCGGTCTTATAGCTGCCGGTCTGCCGATACCCGTTCCCGATAACGACACCTGGGATGTTACCGCCGGTGCCGAAACCATCGAAGTCACGCGCGATATTCTCCGCGGACGGGAAGGGGTTTACGCCCTGAGGGTAAAGGGCAATTCGATGATAGAAGACCTCATCAACGACGGCGATATCGTCCTTTTGCAATCCGTCAACGTTGTCGAAAACGGTGAAACCGCCGCTGTCTGGCTTAAATCCGAAAAAGAGGCCACTCTCAAAAAATTCTTCCGCGAAGCTTCCGGAAAAATCCGCCTGCAGCCTGCCAACAGCCAGATGCAGCCCATTTATGCCAGC
>CAZJMW010000211.1:0-1518 GCA_964547375.1 uncultured Dehalococcoidales bacterium
TTACCAGCTTCTCTCACCCCTATCTACCAACCGACTTTTTCAGGGGGAACTAAATTAGACGGGATAATCGAGCGTAAGGTTTACGATTTTTACCTGTTTTCAAAAACCACCCCCTAAAAATGTTCGATAATAAAGATGCTGTCTAAAATGCAAACTCAAGTTGCGGACTGGGAATAACCGGCGGCGTTTCGAAAGGATCGTTGAGCCAGTCCCAAAGATTACGATACGTAAAGAGGTTCAGTCGTAAAAGGGCAACCAGTCGGCAGAGAGGCAGGTTGCACCTCGAACGGAATTGAAGATACTTGATTAACAGGATGGCAATTAATGCTGTCCAAATCTGAGTCTTTAAGGCATCAGGCGTGGTACCGACGAATGTCTTAATCTTCAGATGTTGTTTGAGCACCTTAAAAAAGAGTTCGATTTCCCACCGGTCACGATAGATTTTACTGATGGTGGTAGCTCCAAAGCGGAGATGATTAGTGAGTAATTCAATCTCCCGCTGATTGTCCTCATCCCAAACCACCACCCGGCGAAGCGTATCGGGGTACTTCATTCTGGTTAGCGGGCCGGTGAAACGGATTATCTGGTCGAACCGGATATTGGAGCGTTTCGGTACAGGACGATTTTCAACCAGTTGATAAACGGCATTATCCTTAAGGCGGGTGACGAAATAGATGCCGGAGCTATTCCATTGATAAAACAGGTCGAAGTCATAATACCCCTTATCAACCGCCACAATGCTGCCCGGGGGCAGAGCAAAATGGCGGGCGACTTTCACATCGTGAGTCGTGCCGGTCGTAATCACGGCGAAATCAGGCAGGTAGCCGTCGTGGTCGAGAAGAAGATGCAGTTTCACCGCCCCTTTCGTCTGACGGAAATCAGCCCAGGGGAACAGACTCAGGCAGAGATCGATGGTCGTAGAATCCAGACTCAGGAGCTTGTTTTTGAAACGGAATTTTCCCTTTTTACCAGGGCGCTCCTGCCGACAGATAGCAAGCACTTGAAAAAACAGTTTTTCAAAAAGCTGATAGGGTCGGTGAGCATTGGCATAGGCAAGAGTACTCTTGGGAGGAGCCTTGAGTAAACCCAAATGATTGAGCTTGCCGCAGGTGACGGCCAGACCGTCACTGATTTCACGTAAGCTCTTGGTTTGAGCAAGCTGACAAAACAGCATAGCGACAAACTGATCCCAGGAAGAGAATCCTTTGGAGCAGTGTTCGGCCTGTCTTTCATATACCAGCCGATTAAAGGTAGTTCGAGGAACAATATGGAGAATCTGACCGAACATATTTGTGGTAAACTGCATAGTGAGACTCCTTTGAAGTATTTCGTGTTAAGTGGTGTCTTCACTATGATACTTCATGGAGTCTCTTTTTTCCTTATCTTAAAAACTTATTTTGGACAAGAGTGATCATGGAACAGAAATAGAGTATCACTCGCGGGAAGCCCTACAGAAAACCAAATTTCCCTCAGGGCCTTCCATGGCGGCGGTAAAGCATGTCGGCACTCCTTCGGTCT
>CAZJMW010000212.1:0-1511 GCA_964547375.1 uncultured Dehalococcoidales bacterium
TTCTCCCTGCCCCATACCGGTATTAAAGAAATCGATAACCGGGCCGGCAAGTCTGGCCAGAGCCGAACCTCCGGCAGTTGCGACATTGGTCAAGGCCATGTATCGCGCCTCTTCTCCTCCGGCAGCAAGGTCGGTCGCCATTGCCCATGTTCCGCTCATGAAAGCTCCGTTAGCGATACCGAGTACAGCTCCGCTTACCATCAGGTGAACATACCCGGAAGAGAACAACAGCGAGATAATTCCGCTGATGCCAAAAACGCATGAAAAGATGATTACCGGCTTTCGTCCGATACGGTCGGCCATTCTTCCGGCGGGATATGCGCTTATCAGCAGGCTGATTCCGACTACTACCAGCAGGTCTCCAAAGACACGTACCGGTTCATCTAATTTCAGGTAATCCATGATGAAATACAAGCCGAATAACTGAAGCATTACGCCAGGTATACTCATCAGCCCGCGGACTAACAGAAAAAAGATGAACCCCCTGCCGATGTGAGTATCAACTTTATAACTTTCCAGAACGTACGAAACAGAGATTTTTCCTCGACTGCTGCCTGAATCGGGTTGTTCTTTAATGGCATATAGAGTAACAGACATCATTACCAGCAACAATCCGGCCAACGAACCTAAAGCCAGCCACATCCAGTGCGTACCTTCACCGGTAAAATAGTTATCCATAAATACCGCGACCAGCCGTACCAGGACAATCCCGCCAAGTAACTCCAAGATGCTCTTCGCCCCGGAAGCACGGCCTCTTCTTTCCAAGGGTACGATATCAGGAATGAACGCCTGGTAAGCCCCCTGAGCGGTATTACCGGATATCTGAAGCAAACAATAGGTAAAAAATACGAAAATCACCGAGTTCGCTACGCCGATACCAGGGAGAAACAATATGGTAAGTACAACGCCAATCAGAATAAACGGACGTCTCTTTCCCCAGCGAAAAGGAGACCGGTCACTCAGGTTTCCCATAATCGGTTGAACGACAATAGCCAGCAGTAATCCGACAAACGTCAGAAGCCCAAGCCATGAATTTTTCTGGGATTCACTCACGAAATCAAGTATCCTGACCGGCAGGATAATACTGTGCAGGCTGCTCCATAAAGCGGTCAGGGCAAAGCCGAGGACAGCTATTACTATATAGTTCAAATTCACATCTATTTATTTCTGTTTTCCACTCATAACAGCCGGCTTTGTATCCATGAACATTTATATAAAATCAAACTGCACAATTTTATCATCACTGCCAACCGGCTTCAAACAACGTATCGGAAGATAGTTTGACGGTAGCATTATCGTAATGATTAACGAAGTAATCGTTTTTTTTGTGTAATTGTTTTATCTTATTTGAGAATATTGTATCTATGTATTGACATTAGCCTGTTAAATGGGTACACTAATCCTCAAATCTAAAGCTATATCCTTTACCATCTTCGACTTTCTCCGTACAGGTGAAAGAGATGAAAAAAGGTACTGGAATAATCGGTCTGATGAAGCCGGTTATTTCGGTG
>CAZJMW010000213.1:0-1509 GCA_964547375.1 uncultured Dehalococcoidales bacterium
TGAACGCTTGAACACACAAAACAGACGCACACGAGAGGCGGCTTACGCCGCCTTTTTGTGTGCTTTTTTTGTAAAGGAGGGGGTATTCCTGCCCTGTGCGGGAATATCCCCTCTTTTTATGACCAAAACGGGCAAATAGAGACTGAAGGGAGAAATAAAACGTACTACAAGCAGGTCAACCGCCGGAAATGCTACTGGCTGTGCCGGGACTGTTTAAGAGGGCATACCCGTTGCTCGATGCAGTGTCCGGACTACTTGTCGGTAGCCCGGGCGGAAAGACAGATGAAAGAAAAAAGGGAACGGGAAATCGAAAGGGAGGTACACAGGCATGTCTACCGGTAACGGGTCTATCTTTATCTTTACCAGGGAAGATGTCATCGGCTGTGCCGGAGAACTGGGAATACCTGAGGACACGATAACCGATGATGTGCTTAACCGGGTGAAGAAGGGTGTCGAATGGGGACTTGAGTGCTGGTCGGAGGTCGTTGAAACGGCGCTTCGGGAAGTACTGGATAAATCTGTCCGGAAAGGAGAGGAATCATCGAAAACGTAACAACTAACCTGTTCGAAACAGGCCAACTGGTAACCACAAGGGGAGTCTATGAGCAGATGAAGGAATACCCTCACTTTGCCAAGTTTGTGAATGAGTCGCTCCGGCGCCACATGAAAGGAGACTGGGGCGACCTTGATAAAGAGGACAAGCAGGAAAACGAACTCAGCCTCAAGGAAGGGTACCGGCTGTTTTCTGCCTATGAAGCAACCTGCTTGCCGAAAATCTGGATTATTACCGAGGCCGATCGGTCGGCAACCACTGTCCTGTTTCCCAGTGAATACTGACAACTGATATTGACCATGGTTAAGGCCGGAGGTATCTCCGGCCTTTTTTGTAATACTAAAGTAATACCCTGCCCGTAAGAGCGTGGAAAGTTTAATATGTTGAATCTCTAGGACCTAAGGAAGAAAGAACCATATCAAAAAATTCATTAGGTAGGATAGTACACCTCTTGTACCTCGTTGCCGACTTTCAGCATCCAAAACCAAATCTTTTTGGTTAGGGCAATTAGTAATCTAACGGATCGATGGGAACGCCGACGACCCAGGCGGGTACAGGATCCTCGAACAGTCTTGTAACACATCCAAGGGTGATGACGCCGGAATGAATACTTTAATTATACTACTATACTTGGCAGTCAAACACTATCTGTCAGCGTCCATAACATATTGGACTTTTGAGGAGACTTACAATAATTCTCCGAATAATAGCGAAGTGGGACCATGTTACCGATACCCCGGTGAGGCTTTTCCGTATTATACCAGATCAAGTATTCCATGAAGTTGAGGTTAAAGGTATCCAGTTCCTCCAGCTTATCGATATGCCAGTTAGCGAATTGATCCTGCAGCGTCTTGTTGAAGCGTTCTACATAGGCATTGGACTGAGGATAGCGGGAATAGTTAAAGAAATGGATCAAATCACTATCCTGGCAGCAACGGTCGAAATGGCCGCTAAAG
>CAZJMW010000214.1:0-1505 GCA_964547375.1 uncultured Dehalococcoidales bacterium
TAATAATGAGAAAAGAAACGGAATAGTGGTTAAAGCTGTGCTTCTATATGATTGTATTAAGAACGCGCAAAAAGAGATTTTAATATGAATCAGAAAGTAGGCATTTACAGGCATGAATAAGAAATATTCCGATGGCGAACTGACAGGACAGGAATTTCGAGAAGAATAAATAATCATGCCTCCATTATCAAAAATGCTATGTTAGAGATGAATTACGTTAGCCTTAATCGAAAATCTAAAAACAGATTCCCTTGCCTCGGCGTGCTTGAGGTGTGGATAACGCCTGGGGAGATAGAGAGAAAGCTCCAAAAGAGCAAGAAATCGCTATGCCTGAACGCAACAGAGCAGTTTTTAAGCCACGTAAAAATGCTTGATATACTCCAATGGCAGAAAAGCAGGAGGAAGTACGAGGGCAAGTTACATATAGTTCAACAGCAAAGGACAATGCCGCTCAAACAGCTATTGATTATGTTGCGCCAGACAACTATACTTGGACATCTGGTTCAGGGTATACATATACTTATCCAACAGGATACTCCCAAGTTAAATTGGATTGCACATATTTTGTTTCGTTTTGTTTAAACTTTAGTTCTGGTGGAAATATCCCAGAAGATGATACAGGATCATATAAGTGGAAAAGAAACACATATTCTTGGTACAACGTCGATGGGTTTTATAGTTATTTTTCTGCGACAAAAAGCAATACAGAAAAAGGATTTTATGGGACGACCTATTATTCTGGAAGCACCTACCCATCCTCGACCGTTCTTAATACTACAGAAAAGAGCGATATTATCCAGTTTAGCTCGAAGAGCACAAGTGACTGGACACATTCGGCTATAGTATCAAGCAAATCCACAAGCAATACCGTATATGTTTGCATGCATGATGTTGAATATTATTATAATGAATGTATTTTGAGCTCGTTTTATGCCGCTGTGTATCCAAGCGGTCAACCTAGGTATATTCGTTTTATGAAAATTGAAGGATATTATTCTTGATTTTAGATGAGCTCTACCGGACGCTGCTTAGACATCCGGTTTCTTTGTTTGATGCAATCTTTTTCAACTCTATGTCATCTATATTAATAGAACGAACTGCAACTGAGGAAAAAGTAATAATGACAGAAGATATATATTCTAAAAATGGTTTCGAATCAGCCGTGGGATCGTTGATGGGACTTCTGTTCTCTGTAAGCTACTCCATTCTGGCGGATCGGGAACGCTGTTTGGACGCCGTACAGAATGCGTTGACGAACGCATGGGAGAAGCGGTTTAGTTTGCGAAAGCCGGACAAGTTCAAAAGCTGGTTAGTTAGAATCGTCATCAACGAGACCAGGCGTATACGAAAGCAAAAGCAAGCGCTTCCCTTGCCGGACGGAAGCAGCATGGCTTCCCATGGGGAACCGGAGATTACGCTGGATGTTCAAAATGCTGTCCTGTCGTTGGAGGAAAGGTATCGATTGCCGGTAGTTCTATTCTATTTTGAGGGGTGGTCGGTGCAGG
>CAZJMW010000215.1:0-1501 GCA_964547375.1 uncultured Dehalococcoidales bacterium
AGGTCGTTTCCGGCATAAGACAGATTCATGCTTTTATTGATTACCGGGAAATCGGGGACGATGTTTCCGAGTACGGAATGCTCGATTGCCCACCAGTTGCAAAACGAAGCAGTGCGCACCTTGTAGCGGTCTATAACCCCGTTTTTGACATATAACCAGTGCAGATTCTGTCCCCGGGGCGCTTCCACAACAGTCAGCGCATAGCCGTCATTATTATTACACTTCGAAAGGACAGGGCCTTCCGGCAAATTGTCTATAATGTCTTTTATTATATCCACCGAATTTTTTACTTCATCCGCTTTCACCAGGAAGCGTGCCAGCACATCCCCTTCGTTCCTTGAGGGCAGGTTAAGTTTCACTTTATCGTAACTGCCGTAGGGATGGTTGCGGCGCGTATCGATAGCGGCGCCCGAAGCACGGGCTATCGGGCCGCTCAAATTCAGCGGAGAAACCAGTTCCTGTTTAACGATACCGGTGGTATCGAAACGGTCGATTACCCATGACGAATCACAGGCTGTTTTAAAGGCATCTTCAAATCTGTTCTTGAATCCCGGCAGGTATTTGTTAAAGTCCTGCAATTTTTCGGTATCGATATTATGTAAAAGTCCGCCCGGCTTGATTATTCCTTTCAAGAAGCGCGAGCCGCTCATCACAGCGTTATAGCGCAGTATTTCTTCCCTCAGGATTAATAAGAGGCTGGCGCCGACCGGGTAGGCTACATCAACCTGCATACCTGCCATATCTCCAAGATGGGAGTAAATACGTTCCATTTCTAAAAGGATGGTACGCAACTGCCGGGCTCTTTCGGGAACGGGACAGCCGTTGATTTTTTCAATGGACATGACAAATGCCGCAGCATTAGCCGCGCTTTCGTCTCCGCTGATGCTCTCGGTGATAGCGATGACATCCGCCGGTTTTTTATTCTCGGCCAGCTTTTCCAATCCGCGGTGTTTATAGAAGTGGCGGATTTCCAGGTTGAAGATAGTTTCTCCCATCACGCCGAAGCTGAAATGCCCCGGCTCGATGATGCCGGCATGCACCGGCCCGACCGGAATCTGGTAAATCCCTTCGCCTGCCACTTCCTTAAAAATATACTCGCTGCCTTTCGGCTCATCGTGGTTTAACTCTAAGGCCTGATTTTTAAACGATTTCAGAAGCGGGTGGAAGCTGTCGGGATAGGCCTCGTGCAGGAACAAACGGCGCGTATCGAATGCTCCTTCGAACTCGATACCGAACCCGTCTTTTATCTCGCGCTCGAAATAACAGGCAATCGGAAAGTCGAGCGCAATCGAAGCAGCGCGCTTGTCTTTAAGCCTTACTTCAAGCGCCAGTAATTCCGGTACATTGTAATTTTCAAAAACATAGAAAAGCGTAAAACCGCTATAGTCTTCAAAATCCTCGGCTGCCCACATGGCAACAAGCCTCAATAGTTGCTGGCATTTAATCAGTTGCATGGTTTCGTCAAACGAATCCATTTCAATGCAAACGTAATCCTCGCCGG